>JAVEWN010000082.1:0-15316 GCA_034004515.1 Anaerolineales bacterium
GGCCCGCCCGCAAGATACATTTTGCGATACAAAACAGGCAAAATCAAGTTTGCCGCAAGCGTTGTACTGTACAATCAAGATTAGTGGTCTTGAGGGCTTATGACAGCCTCTCATCCGTAAGATTTTCGTAGCAGCCCATCACAAAAATTCAAAATTTTATTGTAAAGTGATGCGGCCCTATTCTTCAAGGAGAAATGATGATGAACAAACTTTCAACAGGTTATAAGATTGCCTCGCCCGGATTGGTTTTGGCGTTTATCTTCTTCTTCCTGCCGTGGGTTCTGCAATCGTGTGGGAATGACCCGATGCGTGAATACAGCGGTTTTCAGCTGGCCGTGGGCAACGGGGAAGAAGCCGGAAAATACACCGGTAACATCTTTGTTTTGCTGACCCTGATCGCTCTTTTTGTGATTGGGTTCTTTGGCATTCAGGCTGCCAGGCGCGGTGCGCTCAGCAGTTGGGACGCCTATGGCGTCACAGGTGTCAGCCTGGTGGTCTTGATTGTGCTCTTTCAACAGTTCCTGACCAAGCCCGGTGAAGGAATTCAGCGAGAAATACTGTATGGCTTATGGGGTTACATCGCGGGCTGGTTGTTAATTTTAATAGGTGGCGTCGTCAATGCTGTTGAAAAAAAGAAGTGAGTCCATATTCCACGTTCTTGCTGGCAGATCACTTGAAAGAGGCCCAATAGAAAATATTGGCGGCAGATTCATATCCGCCGCCAATGTTTCTTTGCACATGCAACCCAAACCCCCACCGATTGGCCAAGGGCAGCGAATGCGTTTGGCATGGCTTTCTCAAAGTCGGAAATGTCATTGTGAGCCGCAGTTTTTTCGCGGCGTGGCAATCCCCTGACAGGATAGGAGATTGCTTCACCCGGCTCAAGAACGCCGGGTTCGCAATGACAGGCCATATTTGTACCCAACAGTCAAGCGACTTTAAGAACGCCATAGTGCGTTTGGCAGGTTACGCTTCGCTTAATTTTTGAAGGGCTTTTGCAAAATCGTCCGCATACGGCGCGCTAAAGGTGAGGCGCTGATTGGTCTCTGGATGAGTGATCGTCAGGGCGAGGGCGTGCAGGGCCGGGCGCGAGATCAGGCCAGTCGGTGGAGCGCTGTAGAGGCTATCCCCCAGCAGGGGATGGCCGAGGGCATAAGCGTGGACGCGAATCTGGTGCGTTCTACCGGTTGCCGGGCGGCACGCCAACAACCCGCAGCCGGCAAACCGTTGAATGACCTTAAACGCCGTTTCGCTGGGTTTGCCTTTGGCATGATCGATCCGCGTGCGGTGGCTGTGGCCGACGTTAATCCGCAGTTTGTGGCGGGCGGTGTGTTGCTCCCAGTCGGGACAGCCGTTGACGAGGGCGTGGTAGACCTTTTCAACTTCGCGGCGCTCAAATTGGAAATTCAAGGCGCGGTGGGCATCTGCCGTGCGGGCAAAGAGCAGCACGCCCGAGGTAACTTTGTCCAGGCGCTGAACGACCCACAGTTTGCCGAACTGCTCTTCATAACGGCGAACAAGATACGGGGCGTCCGCGTCCCAGCCATCGGGCAGAATCGGGATCCCGGCGGGTTTGTCGATCACGAGCAGACAAGAGTCGAGGTGCAGGACATCCATAAAAAAGCTCTCAGGTGGTTTCGGGCGCGGCGTGTGGCGGCGCTACCTTCCAGAAAAATTTCCAATACATGAAGACCGAGAGCGAATATAACACCAAAACCAGGCCAAAGACCGGCTTAAACCCGTAATTGACTTGCAGCCAGCCGCTGATGGAGGGGCTGAAGGCCCACCCAAAACTGTTGACCATACTGACCAGGCTGGCAACCGTCGCGCGCGAATCAGGCTCGACGTGTTCCATGACGAAGGTCGTGTAGATTGGGCCGCTCATGTTCATCAGCGAGAGACGGGCATAATGCCCCAGCGCGCTCATCCAGAACCAGGGCGCGAAACCAAGCATAATCAGGAAGGGAATTGAGAGGCCCTGGGTAATGACCACCAATTCCGCCTTGCCCAAACGGTCGGCCAGGGGCGGGGCGATCAGCAGGCCAATTCCCATCGCCAGAGCGCCCCAGGCCAGGACGTTGCCGATGACCGGGTCGGGCTGGCCGTGCGCCACCCGAAAGAAAACGTTCATGAATGGCATGAAGAGGCCCGCGCCGATAGAAGTGACCAGCATTGGGGCCAGTAATTTTGAAAGTGTATCGGGATGCTTGCGGGCGTAGGCAAAAGGCGCGAAAAGAGCGCGTTCCGATTTTTTCAACACCGGGCTGCGCAGCCAAAAGAGCGGAATTAAGCCCAGCAGGGCCAAAACGCTGATGATGCCCAATGCGCCAGCATACGCCACGCTGCTGGTCGGCAAAACGTTCTGCTGCGTGGCAATCCAACTCGGCAGGTAGCCGCCAATCGAATTGCCGACAAAAGCCGCCGCCATCTGCAAGCCCGAGCTGAGGCTGAACAAATAAGTGCGCTCCTCCTCGCCCGAATTTTCGAGCAGAAAAGGGGCCATGGTGACGGTTTGCAAACCCTGGGCCATGCCCATCAGCACGTTCATGGCGTAGAACATGGGCGCGGAAGGCCATAAAATCATGGCCGCCACCGACCCGGCCACCACCGCCCCGCCCAACAGGAAAGAATTTTTACGGCCCAGCATATCGGCCAGGTAGCCCATTGGCAGGGCCGTGATAAGAGCCGAGAGACTGGTAATCGTAATCAACTGCCCGAGCAGGTTTTCGTCAAAACCCAGGCTTAAAACGTAGAAGTTGAACAATAAACGGTAAATTCCGAGCGCGGCCCCCGTCAGGATGGCGCTAACCAGGTAGAAACGGGCATTCGGATGGAAAGCGCTGACCCGCGCCCAATACGTATCAAGGATATTTTTTGCCATATATTAGATTATCATCTAACAGCGTTTGCAAGTCAAGCCGCGGCGCAACAAAAATGTCACTTTTTCGTAGTACAAATAGCATATCCTGCGGACAATTCTTTTCCTTTATAATGGTGCTATTGAAAATCGGAGGCAGCATGAACGACAATACCCCTCGCAGTATCATCCCCAGTCAAAATAACGCGCTCGAAGAACTAACCTTCCGCGTCAAACTTATCTGGCGGCTAATGGCCGACCGGCGCGTCAGTCCCTACGTCAAACTTTTGCCAATCGGCGCGCTCATTTATCTGATTTCCCCAATCGATGCCATCATGGGCATCCCTGGCATTTCAGCCCTGGACGATATGGGCATCTTATGGCTCGGTTCTTACTTTTTCATCGAACTTTGCCCGACCAACATCATCGAAGAGCATGTCCGCGAGCTGACCCACAACCATACAGTTGTGGAAGAAGGTTCCCAGGGCCAGCCGCCCGCTGAAGTAATCGACGGTGAAGTGACGGACGTTCAGGAATAACGCAGGAAAACAACATGATAACCCGGCGCTTGTCCACCGTTTTACTGGCATTTGCCACGCTGCTAACGGCCTGCGCGCCCAGCGCGCCGCGCCAGGAGCCTGTCGCCCCGGCCGCCACCCTGCGGACAGCCTCTCCCGCCACCGAATCGCCAGCCCTTAGCGAGACGCTTTCCGCTCCCGCAGAAACTGCTCCCGCAAGTGATGAGACCGCCCCTCCCGCCGTCCAAAGCCTGCCAGACCCGGCCAACGCCGTTTGGATGCAGATCAGCAGCGGGCTGGAAAAACCAACTGACATCACCTCCGCCGGAGACGGATCAGGGCGCATCTTTGTGCTGGAGCAAGCCGGCAGAATCCGCATCCTCCAAAACGGAGAGCTGCTTCCCAGCCCCTATCTCGATATTTCCAATCTGGTCGGCTCGGATGCTTCGGAACGCGGCCTGCTGGGAATCGCTTTTCATCCAAACTATGCTGAAAACGGCTTTTTCTTCGTCAATTACACCGACCGGGATGGCAATACCCGCATCGCGCGCTTCCGTGTTTCAGGCGAGGCCCCCAATCTGGCGGAGCCGGCCAGCCGGGTCGAGTTGATTCGGGTGGAGCAGCCTTACGGCAACCACAACGGCGGTTCTTTGGCTTTTGGGCCAGATGGCTACCTGTACGCAGGCCTGGGTGACGGCGGCTCGGCGGGCGATCCCAACGATTCAGGTCAATCGACCAACACCCTGCTGGGCAAGATTCTGCGCTTCGATGTCGATGGCGGCCAGCCCTACGCCATCCCGGCTGATAATCCCCTTGCGGCGGGCGGCGGCGAGCCTGAAATCTGGGCCTACGGCCTGCGCAATCCCTGGAAAATCGCCTTCGACCGCGCCAGCGGCGACCTTTACATTGCCGACGTCGGCCAGAACCAGTGGGAAGAGGTAAATTTTATCCCGGTTGGTTCAACCGGCGGGCAAAATTTCGGCTGGCGATTGATGGAAGCCAGCCAGGACTACAGCGGCACCCTTTACGACGCTTCGGCCCTAATCCTGCCGGTTGCCGAATACAGCCATGCCGAGGGCTGTTCGGTCACTGGCGGCCAGGTCTACCGCGGACAATCTCTGCCAGACTGGCAGGGCGTTTATCTGTATGGTGATTTCTGCTCTGGCAACATCTGGGGCCTGCTCCAAACGGATACGGGATTCGTGAACAGCCTGCTTTTCAAAACCAACTTCAGCATCACCACCTTTGGCCTGGCTGAGGACGGCGAAATTTATTTGGGCGATCACTCTGGCAGTATTTATCGCCTGCAATCAAAATAAACAGGGACTTCTTCCCTGCAAAACCCAACCATAAAGGAGAAACCAATGAATAAAACGATTGCCATCATCATCACTGCTTTCACCGCGCTCTGCTGCGGACTGCCAGGCCTGGGTTTGATCTGTACGGGCGCACTGGCCGCGACCGGCAGCCAAATGCCTGAGGTCATGGCTGAGAGCGCCTCCACCCCGCAAGAAGTGCTGATTGGCACGGTCATGTTCCTGTGCCTGGGGGCGATTCTGCTGATTGTGCCGTTTGTAGCCGGCTTCGTCTCATTCAAGATGATAAAACCAGCAGAACCCGTCTATTTTGGCGAGAACCTGCCGCCCGCAGTTTAAAGTTAAAATTCCAGTAAAAAAACAGCCAGAGTCTGCATCTGGCTGTTTCTTTGTTGTAAACTCAATCAATAACCTTATCTGGAGGAGATAATTATGGAAAATCGAAATGTTGCAATCGCCATTACCGTCATCACAGCCCTCTGTTGTGGCTGCCTGGCCCTGTCCTCGTGCGTATGGGGCGGGATTGGTCTTTCAGGCCAGCCCATCGCTACCACGGTCAACGGCATGGAATCGATGGAAACAATGTCTACACCACTCGCGCTTAGCTTGTTGTGCCTGGCAGTAATTTTCATCGCCGTTCCGATCGCCGTCGGGTTCTTCACCCTGCGCAAAAAGCCGGCCAAACCGGTTACGATGAGCGACGGCCCGATCCCGCCTGCCCTCTAGCCACGCCTATAGATATTAAGAGTATCATTGGGTGGGCAGGCCCAGAGCGGAGTCGCGGGGCCGATCTGTAAGATTCATTTTCTATAGAATCAAAAATCCCTGTTGCCACTAAAGCGCAACGGGGATTTTCGATTCCCGGCTCAGCGGGGATTTTTAGTCTTCGTCGGGGTAATTGCCCAAAACCTGTTCGATATGCTCCAGGACATCATCTGATAATCTTTCCACCGCTTCTGCCGAATCGAGGTTGTCCTGCAATTGGCGGATATTGGTCGCGCCGGTAATAACGCTGCTGACTTCCTTGCGCCGCAGCAGCCAGGCCAAAGCCAGCTGGGCCATGCTGACGTGCAAGCCCTCGGCCACTTCGCTTAACTCGCGCACAATTTCGACCCGCTCGGGGGTGATCCGATCCCGAATCCAGGCCATGCTATCGAGCGAGGCACGCGAACCTTCGGGAATACCTTCATTGTATTTACCGGTCAAAATCCCATAATAAAGCGGACTCCAAGTGGTCAGGCCAATGCCGTGTTCGCGGCAGACCGGCGAGAGTTCCATCTCAACCCGGCGGCGGTGGAACATGTTGTATTGGGGCTGCTCCATCGTGGGAGGCGCGAGGTGATGGATGCGCGCGATATTGACCGCTTCGGCAATCTGCCAGGCGCGCCACTCAGACGTGCCCCAGTATAAAATCTTTCCCTGCCGAATCAAAGTATCCATCGTATAAACGACTTCATCGATCGGCGTGTCCGGGTCAAAACGGTGGCAGAAATACAAGTCCAGATATTCGAGGTCCATCCGCTTCAAGGAGGCCTCAATCGACTCGGAAATATGCTTACGCGAAAGGCCGCGGCCATTCGGGCCAGGCATGGTCGGCCAGAAAACTTTCGAGGAGAGTACCAAAGAGTGGCGCGGCAAATCCTTAATCGCCTGGCCCATCACTTCTTCCGAGCGGCCATCTGCATACATATCAGCATTATCGAAGAAATTAATCCCGGCGTCATAGGCCGCATGGAGCAGGTCTGAAGCAACTTCTTCGTCCACCTGGCTGCCAAACGTCACCCATGAGCCGAGCGCAATCTCACTGACTTTTAATCCCGAACGCCCCAAACGTCGATAATGCATGGAATGCCTCCTTCTATAAGCTATCGCCGAACCGAAACAACCGCTCCAAATAGATTCATTTCAAGCGTCCACTGCGTGCCAGGCTGCAATTGCGCAAACAGGTTCTCGTCTGAGGTGGTAAATTCTTTGATCCCATCATCTGTCTCAAAAAAGACGCGGTAGGTCTCGGCCCGTTCGCCTTCACGCTGGCCGGCTCCCAGTTGCAACGCAGGCCAATAAGGATCATAACCCTGGCCTTCGGCGACGAGAGTCTCGCCATCCTTCCACTCGCGCGCGGTATATTTACAGTAATCCTCGTAAACTTCATATTTGCAATCCTGGACCACCTCGGCAAAACCGGAGCCAGTATCGACCGAATAAGGCGTGCCACAAATTTCCTTGGCACCCGCCACAGGCTCGTCAACGGTGCTACGAAGTTCCTGCTTACAAGAAAGCGGCGCAGCGCCCTGTGGCAGTTCGTCGCGCCAGGCTTCGAGGGTCACGTCGCCGAATTCCTGAACGATAATGGAACGCTCCCAGGCAACGTCGCGCACCAGGCCGGTCGATTGATTGGTACGGAAGGCAAATCCAAAAACCAGTCCGCAGCAGAGCAGGATAAACGCAATCAGCGGAATCAGCAGCCATAACTTTTTTTTCTTGGCAGGCTGTTTGCCGGGTAAACGGGCTGAATCCGGCTGCGCTGCAAGGTTGGCCCCACAGGCCGAACAGGTTTTGTTGCTTGCAGGGTTTTCTGTGCCACAGGCCGGGCAGATTACCGGCGCAAGCGGGGCAGCCTCAGGCGAGAAAGCGCCAATCACCTGCCCTGAAGCGCGGCGCATGCCTTCAACCAGGTCGCCGCCACACTGGATACAGGTCAGAGCGTCGCCAGGGTTGCGCGTGCCGCAGTACGGGCAGTGAATATCCGGGCCTTTTTTTGCGCTGTCAATTTTAGCGTCA
The DNA here is from genome assembly GCA_034004515.1 of Anaerolineales bacterium. Lineage (GTDB taxonomy): Bacteria > Chloroflexota > Anaerolineae > Anaerolineales > Villigracilaceae > UBA8950. Next base: position 7,473 of record JAVEWN010000082.1, read on the forward strand.
TCTTCAAGCAGCCCGGCATCCTGCGGCTGCTCAAACTGGACATTTTCAGGCTGGGGCGCGCCGCAAGCCAGGCAGCTTTTAACCGAACCGGGGTTTCTAGCACCACAATTGGGGCAAATCCATTCCAACTCAACATACCCAACTGTTTTTTTTGTCATGAACACATCTCCGCAAACAAATTTAAGTAACTTGCTAATGTCAGATTAAAAAATGTTCTATCAACTTCGTCCTGAGCGCAGGCCCGCACGATTCCGCGGGCCGTAGTCGAAGGACATCTCCCTGTCAATCACCCTGCGACTACGCTCAAGAGCGCTCCACTCACCTGTGCCGGCGGCACTGACGCAAGCAGGACCTGCCTCTCAAAATGATACTCTCACTATCTATATTTGGATCACTTAACCCGGATAGTCAGATCAAATGTACAGAAAGGTGTATCTCTATTTTCGCGGCGCAAGCCCCAGGTTGAGGAGTAGGTTCCGGGCGCTTTGGGAGCGGTCATCGCAACCGACAGCAGGATTTTGTCCTGGGGGTAAACGTTATAGGCCAGGGTAATCCCTTGGGCCCGATCAGGGTCATTAAAGAACTTATCTCCGCCGATGAAATAAAAAATAACACCGTCCTCTTTCCAAATCACCGTGCCGCGGTTCCAGACTCGCCATTCCGCCCGAAAATCACGGCCTGCTTTGATATATTCATAAGGCTCCGGGACGGTTTTATTCAGGTCACATTTAAAAGGTTCAGGCGTTGGCGACCAGATACTCAAGGGGAAGTTGGGGTTTCCCGCCAGCGGTGTGCCTGGCCCAGGCAGCTCCAGCGCAGAGGTGGGCGAGGCCAACATCTCAATCGTTGGCGCTGGCGTATTGGAGGGTATCTCTGTCGGGGTGGTGCGGGCGCGGGTGGGAATCGCGGAAGCCGTCCAGGTAGGCTGGGGAGTATTGGTTGGCAGGGCGGCAATGGTTGCGGCGGCAATGGTGGCGATCATGTCTTGGGGATTGTCACCCGCATTGGCAGGCGCAGGGGAACAACCGCCAACCGACACAACAAACAGAATAAAGACAAGCCAGGCGCTACGCAGGGTCACAAATTTCTCTCCTTACCTTACCGAAACACCCAAAATAAACTCGCAAAACTCATTCCCGCCACGCTCAAGCGCAAATATGGTCTGGTAGTCGCCGCCTTTATCAGGCGCGCGAATTACGATCACAATCTCACGCGTTTCGCCAGGCTTGACGGTGAAAGAGAGCGGCTGGCTGGGCGCATATTCATTAATTTTGGTTCCGCTCGAATAGACAATATTCAGACCGCCCTTCGTCCATTCTTTTGCGCCCACGTTTTTGACTGTCCAGGTTGCATACACCAAAGTTCCCGGCTTAAATTTTGTAAAATTGATCGGTCTTTGGTCCATCACCATGCAGGCGTAATTTCCACTGCCCTGATAGATCCCCTGACGAGAGGCAACCCCAACCTCGGTCGCGGTCTCCGTCAGGGTCGGAGTCATCGTAAAAGTAGGGAAAGGGGTGATCGATACACTCAGGGTAGGGGTAAAAATCTCGGTTGGAGGCAGGCGGGTGGCCCGTAGAAGCGGCGTTTCACTCGGCTGCGGGAGCGGTGTATGGGTCGGTAAAGCCTGGATCGTAGCGGCAATGACTGTTTCCAGCATGCCCTCAGGGGCAGGAGTGAGGGCGGGCGCACAGCCAGTAACGAACGCAAGCGCAAGCAGAATATTAATTTGTAATACTCTATGGATTGACGCTGACAGCATCACAGAAAATCCTCCAAATTATTCCCAAGCCAGATGGCCGCTCTCGTCCATTATTTTACGGTGACGGTAAAGTAGAACTGACAAAAGTGACTGCTGCCATTTGCCAGACCCCAGTATGTAACATAGGTGCCCTTCGATTTGGGGGCGTTCATATCGACATACAAGGCTATTTTGCCATCTGTGGCAACATTTTTAGGGATGTCGAAGACTGCGCCGTGGGTGTGCATGGCCGCGCCACGAATATATTTGTAATCCGTGCTGTTTTGAGTCCAGGTTTTGGAGCCGGTATTCAGCACGGTCCAACGCATGTCGAAATCCTGGCGGGGTTTCATTTTTGTCCAGTCTTTGGGGCTTTGAGAAAGCAAGGAGCAGGCGTAATCTTTCTTTGCAGCCGCCCTCAAACCCGGCAGATCCACCGAAAAAAGGAAAGGCATTTCAGGTGCAATGGCCCGATCGCCTTCGGCAAACAAACTGACTGCGGCCTCCGCAGTGGATGCGCTGACCGAGGGGATGTTCGCCGCAAATACTGTAACCAACAAGATGCCAATTGCTACGAGTGAAAAGTAACGAGATGTTTTCATTGAAATTCTCCTTAAGTTAATTATGCTTTCGCGGTCAGAGATTGCGCTTTTCCGGGGCCGCGGCGCGCCATTTATGGGCTTGGGCATTGTATTAGGTGCATACACTTCTCATTATACACAATCAGAGCGCACACAGCATCCGAAATGAGTACTATCCGGCAACGGTGTGCGCTCTGAAATGAGAAAACGAGTCTTATTCTTCCTGGGTCGACCCAATCCCGAGCGGCTTCCACTTCTTATCATCTTTAAGGCGGTGCTGGATACCGTCACGGCCATGCGTTTTTTCGAAGCCTTCGGGCTTGATGAACAGATCCTCTCCGTCCAGGAGCGCAGTCAGGCCGGCCTGGCCGGGTTCGGGGCGTTTGAGTCCCTTGTATTTGGCAGACATGGCCGGGGTGTAATCCGTTGGCTCTTCGTAGGTGGTGATAAAACCTTCAAAGTTTCGCAGGATGATTTTGTGATCAGACATGCTGAGCAGGTAGTTGGGCATCAGCGGAATCTTGCCACCGCCGCCGGGCGCATCGACGATATACTGCGGAACCGCATAGCCGGAAGTATGCCCGCGCAAGCCTTCCATGATCTCGATCCCCTTGGCAACGGGGGTGCGGAAGTGGCCCGCTCCTTCGACCAGGTCACACTGGTAGAGATAATAAGGCCGGACACGCACCCGCACCAGCTTGTGCACCAGATCGCGCTGAATGTGGACATTGTCGTTGACGCCCGCCAGCAGCACCGACTGGTTGCCCAGTTGGATTCCGGCGCGGGTCAGGCGGTCGGTTGCCTGAGCCAGTTCTGCAGAAATCTCGTTCGGGTGGTTGACGTGGATATTCAGCCACAAGGGATGATATTTTTCGAGCATGTCGCACAGTTCCTGCGTGACGCGCATCGGCAGGAAGACCGGCACGCGCGACCCGATGCGGATGATTTCGATATGCGGGATTTCGCGCAAACGGCCAAGCAACTCTTCCAGGATTTTTGGAGCCAGGACCAACGGGTCGCCGCCTGAGAGCAATACATCCCGAACCTGCGGGGTGCGTTTCAGGTAGTCGATTTGCATTTCAAATTCTTCGCGTTTGAAGGTCTGGGCGGGGTCGCCGACGATGCGCGAGCGGGTACAGTAGCGGCAGTAGGAGGCGCACTGGGTTGTCACCAGCATCAGGACCCGATCCGGGTAACGGTGGACAAGCCCAGGGACAGGCGAGTGACGGTCTTCGGCCAGAGAATCTTCCATCATGGCGGTGAAAGACTCAGTCTCTTCTGAGCGCGGAATGATCTGTAAACGGATCGGGTCTTGAGGGTCATCGGGGTCAATGAGCGAGATGAAATAAGGGGTCACGTCCACCCGAAAAATACCCTGGGTTTGCAAGGCCCGTCGTTCGCTCTCGGTAAGAGTCAGAATTTTCCCAATATCATCGACATTGTTGAGGCGGTTGCTCATTTGCCAACGCCAATCGTTCCATTTTTCATCAGGAATATCTTTGTAAATCGGGGCGCGTTTTGAAACAAACTGTTCAGGCATGAGTTTTCTCCATTTCGTGGGTTATAAGGGTAAAAGGAACGAATACGAATAAGCGCGTGGGCAGATCTCAAGCTGGTGGATCGTGGTCGGGACGGAAAAATCCGCAAGTATAAGTGGAGCTGCGCAGGCAGGCCCGGCAAAGGAAAGGCATAGAATTATTGTAAGAGGAAAAAAGCGAAAGGTCAATCAGGATACTATTTCAAATTATATGGTAAATTAGGCATCTGTCTAACTGAACGGAACCCTTATGACGACACTTGCATCTCCTGCTGAGTTTACCATCCAACGTCCGAGCTACCAGCGTTCCAGCGCCATCCGCTGGATATTTTCACACGCCATCCGCCACAACTGGATCATTATCATGATCGTCTTGGGCGCATTTGGGAATGCCGCCCTGGCTGCGGTTGTGCCGGTTCTGGTGGGGGACGCCTTCAACGCGATGTTGCAGCCCGCACCAGATATCCGCGCCCTGATCCCGCTGGCACTTTTAATTGGCGGGACCCAGGTTTTTCGCGGCGCGCTGCAATTGGGGCGCAATTTTGGCGCAGAGCTGCTCGGCCAGCGCCTTGAAACTGAAATCCGCGACGAGCTATACATCTCTCTGCTTGGCAAAAGCATGACCTTCCACAGCCTGCAGCCGGTTGGCGACACCATGGCCCGTGCCACCAACGATGTGCGCGAAGTCAACCTGATGTTCAGCCCGGGCATAAACCTGGTGATTGGCTCGTTCTTCTTCCTGATTATGCCGATCCTAGCCGCGCCGCGCTATCATCCCAGCCTGCTCCTGACGCCGGTCATCTTTGCCCTCTTTTATTTTGCGGCCCTTGCGCACTATCTCAAGACCCTTCATCCCATCTCAGATGAGGTCCGCGCTTCGTTTGGCGACATGAACACCCATTTGTCGGAATCGCTGGATGGCGTCGAAACGGTCAAAGGTTCGGCCCAGGAAAATTCCGAGGTCGATCGTTTTGTGCTGAACGCCAAAAGAGTGCGGGACGCTTTTATCAAACAAGGCGATACGGAAGCCAGATTCATTGCCTTCCTGCTTTACGGAATCGCCATTGCCGCCGGACTAACCCATGCCTTGTTCCTGTTTCGAGAAGGCCTGCTCAACACCGGGCAAGTGATCGCCTACTTTGGCCTGTTGCGGATGCTGGACTTCCCGACCTTCACTTCCACCTGGGCCTACACCCAGGTTTCAATGGGTCTGGCCGGGGCGCGCCGAATTCTCGAACTGCTCAACCGCGAAACTGACCTTGACCAAAATACGCGCGGTTACAGCGCAGAGATGAAAGGCGAGATCGAGTTCAAAAATGTCAGCTTTGGCTATAAAAACGGCAAATCGCCAGCAGATTACGATAAAAACGGGTCCGGTACGGGCAACTCATCCGGATCGCATCACGCTGAAAACGTGCTGGAAAACGTCTCTTTCAAGGTTCGGCCCGGCCAGACGGTCGCCGTCGTCGGCCAAACCGGGGCAGGCAAGACCTCGCTTCTGAAATTAATCAACCGCACTTACGACGCCAGCGCCGGGCAAGTCCTGGTCGATGGAGTCGACGTGCGCGAGTGGAACATGGCCTCCCTGCGCTCGCAAATCTCGATGATCGAACAAGACATCTTCCTTTTCTCGCGCTCGATCAGTGACAATATCGCCTTTGGCCGGCCTGGCGCAAGCCAGGCAGACGTCCAGGCGGCGGCCAGATCGGCCCAGGCCCATGATTTCATCCAAACTTTCGACCAGGGCTACCAGACCGTGATCGGCGAGCGCGGCGTAACGCTTTCCGGCGGACAGCGCCAGCGCCTGGCCCTGGGACGGGCCTTCATGACCGACCCGCGCATCCTGATCTTGGACGACTCGACCAGCGCGATCGACTCTGCCACCGAAGACCTGATTCAGCGCGCCATCTCAGCCGCCGCGCGCGGGCGAACCACCTTCATCGTCACCCACCGCCTGAGCCAGATCCGCTGGGCCGACTTGATTATCGTCCTGCGCAAAGGGCGGGTTGTGGCAATGGGCAGCCATGAGGAGCTGATGCGAACCTCCGAGGCCTATGGACGAATTTTTAGAGAGTAGTTTGACCACGTCACATCCAGATTTTTTGCCCTGAGCGTAGTCGAAGGGAGCGTAGTCGCAGGCTGATTTGCAGGGAAATGTCCTTCGACTACGGCCCGCGGAATCGTGCGGGCCTGCGCTCAGGACGAAGTGGATAGAATATCTGTTTAATGTGACCTGGTCAAAGTAGCCAAAACAATATCAACCCTTTTCGCTGCGTTTTCACGACTACTTTAGAAATCTATTTCAAGGAGAAAATTAGTGAAAAAACAAATCCGTATCCTTTTAACATTGCTGGTCCTGTTAAGTGTCTTGCTGGCCTCTTGCGATATTCTTGAAGACGATGGAGAGTACGATGAGTATGGTCAAGAAGCCGCAACAGAAGAAAACTACTCAGAAGACCCGGCAGACAGCCCGGAAGAACCAGCCCCCGCAAACACATCGGTTGAAGGCGGCAGGCCGGGTGTCGTTGTTTACGATCTCGGCTTCCGGCCCGATCAACATGGTTTTCAATTTGAGAATTATGGCGACGAAAGCGAAGCCACCAACCTGACGGCGGTCGAAATGCGCCGCATGTTCGGCGACGAAGCCTGCTCGCGCATTACAGGCGATACCTGCACCCTGACCCCGCCCGCCAAACAGTGGATGAAACAAGTCAACGACGCCATGTCTGGCGGACACTGCGAAGGCATGGCCGTCTTAAGCCTGATGATGTATACCGGTCAGGTCTCCGCGGCGGAATTTGGCGGCAGCCAGGCCAGCGACCTGGACCTGGGCGACGAAACCCTCCAACGTGAGATCGCCTACTGGTGGGCCACCCAAACCACAACGCCGACCGCCGATAGCGTCATCCGCGGGACACCGATGGAAATTATGGAAACCATCGAGAAAATGGACGCAAACGGTGAAACGTATACGATCGGCATCTACAAAGAAGATTTCAGCGGCGGCCACGCCATCACACCCTTTGGCGTGAAAGATGTCCAAGACGGCCTGTATACAATTTTGGTCTACGACAACAACTATCCCGGCGAAGTGCGCGAATTACTGATCGACAGCCGCGATAATTCCTGGGCATACGAAGCCGCCATCAATCCCGCCGTTGAATCGGAGCTTTATACCGGCAACGCTGACACCCAAACGCTCGACCTGACTCCCACCTCAGAGCGACTGACCACCCAGGAATGTCCATTCTGCGCCGGCGAATATGGCGCAACTTCCGGCGCAAAACTGGCATCGCCCGCCCCCACCCACAACCAGATTTTCCTGGACGGCAAAGGCCGCATCCTGATTACGGATGCGCAGGGCCACCGACTTGGCTATCTCGATGGCAAAATCATCAATGAAATCCCTGGCGCGAGCTTTAATGCCTACCGGATGGGAGCCAGCATGGACGCCCCCGACCCGATCTACTCCATCCCCGCCGGGTTGGACGTCACCGTCACAATCGACGGGCGCTCCCTCGACGCGGTCTCTGAAACCGATCTGGTACTGATCGGCCCCGGCTTTAGCATCGGCGTAGAGGGGATTAACCTCGAGCCGGGTCAGGTCGATACAGTCTACTTCTTCCCCACTGACCAGACCATTGTTTACGAGACCGATAAAGACGAATCTCCTTATATCGTGGTCGCGGTTGAAAATAAAGCTGGCGCAGATTACTACTTTGAAGTTCAGGGGATGGACATGCAAGGCGGCGGCGAGATCACCGTCTCGCTCGACACCAAATCCGGCGATCTGCTGATCAACACTGAAAAACTGTCCAACGAAGGTGATTTTGCCTTTTACATGACCCGCATCACCGAAGAGCTCGAAGAAGAATTCTACGCCGAAGGCATTTTGCTGCGGGCCGGCGCGCTCGTTTACATCAACTACGCGGATTGGACAGATGCCGCCCCCGAAGGCCTCTACTTTGGGATCGACCTGGACGGC
>JAVEWN010000083.1:0-15306 GCA_034004515.1 Anaerolineales bacterium
CTGCGCTGGACGGATTTGGGCGCGTAAGATGCCCCAGTAAGCGGGCGCTTTTCCCTTTAACGTGTTTTTCCACATTTAACATTCTCAGGTATAATGTTTGTCAACATTAACGATTGTTTCTTAACAATCATCATACCGCCTGAATGCGGTCGTGGTTTTACACTCTGAATAAAATTGGATCCGTCTGCCCTAAATTCGCAGGCAAAGTTTTAAAGTCTATCTGACCGAATTTTATAGAACACGGGACGATATGTCTACAATGGACTTCTACCCGCCGTTGTGCGTCACAGTTTAACTTTGTGCGCTTAACTCTTTTCTGAAAGGCTGCCTGTCTGGGTGGTTTTTTCAGAATATCCAGTTTTATCTATCAGCCGCGACCTGTGCAGGTTAGCGGCTGTCTGTTTTAACATGAGAAAAATAACGGCAATCGAATCGCAAAAGCGCAACCCAAACCGGGTCAATCTTTATTTTGATGACCAGTTTGCTTTTGGGCTTTCGCGGATTGTGGCGGCCTGGCTGCAAGTGGGACAGACCCTCAGCGAAGACAAGATTGCGGCCCTGCTCGATGAAGATGCCCGCGAAGTGGCCCTTCAAAAAGCGCTCCATTTTCTCAGTTACCGGGCGCGTTCGCTGGATGAAGTCCGCAAGAATCTGGAAAAACATGAAATGCCAGAAACCGTCATCCAGAACACGCTTGAACGTTTGCAGACCGCTGGCCTGCTGAACGACCAGGATTTTGCCCGAACCTGGGTCGAGAACCGCAACACCTTTCGCCCGCGTGGACGGCGCGCCCTGCGCCTGGAACTGCGTCAGAAGGGACTGCCTGAAGCAGTCATCGAATCCACGCTGGAAGAGATGACCGATGAAGAAGCCCTGGCCTTGCAGGCGGCCCGCAAACATCTCCGCAAAATGCGCGGGCTGGACTGGCTTGATTTTCGCAAAAAGATGGGTGGATTTCTGAGCCGGCGCGGATTTCCGTATGAGGCGATTGCCTCTGTAACCCGACAGGTTTGGCAGGAAGAGCATCCTTCAGGTGGAGACCATTTTCTAGAACAAGAGGATGAATAATGAACAACTCAATTTCTTTAGTATTGTGGATCGTATTTGAATTAATCACCCTGGCATCTGGTTTGGCGATTGGTTTTTTCATCAGCCGTTACCAGGCTGAAAAGGCTCGCCGCGAAGAAGAAGCCAAGGCCCAGGGCATCCTTCAGACTTCCAACGAAAAGGCCGCCAAACTCGAACTGGAAGCGCGCGACCGGGCCTCGAAAATTGTCCAGGAAGCTGAGAAGGACATCAACCAGCGGCGCGGCGACCTGAACCGTGAAACCGAACGGCTCGACCGCCGCCGCACCGAGCTGGACACGCGCATTGAACGTCTCGAGCAGCGCGAACAAGTCCTCAACAAACGCCAATCGACCGTCGATAAACGCGCGAACGACATCGAAAAACTGTACGAACAACAATTGGATAAATTACAGGAAGTTGCAGAACTCTCGAAAGACCAGGCCCATCAGATTTTGTTGGACGAGGTTGAAAAAGACGCCCGCAACGACATGGCCCGCATTATCCGCCAGGTGGAAGCAGAAGCGCGCGAGGAAGGCGAAAAGCGCGCCCGCCACCTGATCGCCGATGCCATCCAGCGCGTAGCTTCCGAGCATGTTGCTGAAGTAACCTCGTCGGTCGTGCCATTGCCGAACGAAGAAATGAAGGGGCGCATCGTGGGCCGCAACGGACGTAATATCCGGGCCTTTGAACAGGCTGCCGGGGTCGATGTGATCGTCGACGATACCCCCGAAGCGGTTACCATTTCGTGTTTTGACTCTGTCCGCCGCGAAATTGCGCGGCGCGCCCTGACCCGCCTGACGGTCGACGGCCGCATCCATCCGGCTTATATTGAAAAAGTGCTTGAAGATGAAACCAAAGCTGTCGAAAAAGTGATGGCCGAGGCCGGAGAACAGGCCGCCTTTGATTCCGGCATCGCCGGGTTGCACCCTGAGATTTTACGGATGATGGGCCGTCTCAAATTCCGCACCTCTTACGGGCAAAACCAACTGGCCCATGCGGTTGAAGTCTCCAAACTCGCCAGCATCCTGGCCTCCGAATTGGGCGCGAATGTCATGATCGCCAAGCAGGGCGCATTCCTGCACGACATCGGCAAAGCCATGGATCATAATCAGGAAGGCACGCACGCCGGCCTGGGCGCAGAATTCTGCAAGCGCTATGGCGTCCACCCGCAGGTGGTGAATGCGATCGCCGCCCACCACCACGAAGTCGAGCAGGAAACGGTCGAAGCTGTGATTGCCGAAGCCGCCGACGCCATCTCTGGCGCGCGCCCGGGTGCCCGCCGCGAAGACCTGGAAGCCTACATCAAACGCATCCGCAGCCTCGAAGAAATGGCAAACTCCTTTGAAGGCGTCAGCCAGTCTTATGCCATTCAGGCCGGGCGCGAAGTGCGGATCATCGTCCGCCCGGATGAGATTGACGACCTGGCCTCGACCCGCCTGGCGCGCGATATCGCCAAGAAAATCGAAGAAACGATGCAGTACCCCGGTCAGATCAAGGTTACGGTTATTCGTGAAACGCGGGCGGTTGATTACGCAAAATAAAGATGCGGCGTTCTGGCCTGACAGGCCCTGCGCTCATCAAAAAACACAATGATCGTCAAAACAAAACTCCCGGCCACCTGGCCGGGAGTTTTGTTATTTAGCGTAAATTGGTTTTATTGCGGCACGTTAAAGGCGGGCAAGATGCCGTTGGAGAAGATCAGGTTGGGGAAAACGCCGTCCTGCGTGAAAATGAGTTTGTCGGTGGACTTGATGGCGCTCGCGTTTGCCAGGGCCAGTTGCAGCGCGACATATTGCGGATTGTTGGCATAGATTTCGGCCAGGGTGAGTTCTTTGGCCAGGTCGATCAGGGCTTGTTCCTGGGCCACCTGCTGCTGGATAACCGTTAATTTAAGCTGGGCCTCGGCATTGATTCTTTCCTGCTCGATGACCGTTAGCGCGGCTTCGAGTTGCTGTCTCTTTAACTCTTGCAAAGTGACCTGCTGGCGGGCTTCTTCTTGCAGACGCGATTGCTCCACTCGAATACGACCTTCCTCGATTGCCTGCAGGGCGGCCGATTCTTGTTTGGCTTTTTCGACATCCTGCTTGGCTTTTTCGGTTGCGAGGCGGCTCTGAACGATGGCATCCAGCCCGGCCTGTACTTCAGGCGAAATGGTGATCTGTGGCACAGCCACGTTGCGTATTTCCAGCCCGAGCGGCGCGGCCAGTTTACTCATCTCGTCGTCGATGCAGGCCCGCAGCAGGTCGCGGCCTTCGCCAATCACGGCTTCATCGAATTTTTTGTTGCCCACGCAAACTTTCATGGCTTGCAGCGTAAAGGCCTGCATCCTGAGTTGCAGCGCGCTATCGTCGATGTAGAGATTTTTATAATCTGAGTAGTTGGCGGTCACGATGTCTGGTTCGCTTGGCCTGAAAACGTCGGCAGAGACTTGCAGCCCAACGCGTTGTTTATCGGAGGTGATTAGCTCGGCATCGTCAACCGTGATTGCGACAGAACTGGTTCTGATTTTTACGAGCTGCACAAACAGACCCAAATCGTAGGCGATGCCGGGCTGGACAATTTCTTGAATTTGACCGGCCCGGATTTTGATGCCGATCTGGTCGTTTTCAATGACTTCAAAATACCAGAAGTTTCGCATTACGCTGAAAAAAAGGATCACGGCGATAATGATTACCACCAGCCAGATCAGGGCCTGGGGGATCTTGAGGGATGGAGCAGAGGCTGATTTCATGTTGTTTCTCCTTGTAAGTAAACTGTACGTATTTTATCTGATTTTGTTGCGTTCTTTTTGGGAGTTTCTCAAAATAGCGGCCAGATCAGGGGCGTCAGCAGGATGGCTAAGAGATACACAAAAAACGTCAACAAGCCGCCCACTTTTAGAAAATCTGTAAAACGATAATGGCCGGGGCCATAGACCATCAGACAGGCGGGTTCGAGAGGCGTTAAATAGGAAGTGCTGGCCGCAATTGCGATCATCATGGCAAAGGTGCGCGGATTGAGGCCCAGCTGGACGGCCGTTTGGAGCGCAACCGGGATCACAACTGCCGCGGCAGCCTGGTTGGACATCGGTTGGGTTAGGATCACGGTCAGCACAAAAAAGCCTGTCAACAGCCAGAGCGGATTCCAGGTCTTAAATTGCGCGGCCAGCAGCTCAGCCAAAAAAGTGGCTGTCCCGGTCGATTGCATTGCCACGCCCAGCCCGAGCATGCTGCCAATCAGGATCAGAACTTTCCAGTCCAACTGGCGGTAGGCGTCGTCTGGGGTGATGCAGCGCGTCAAAAAGACCATCAGGGCCCCCAACAATATCGCGACCGGCAGCGGCAGGAGGCCGAGAGTGCCCAGCAAGAGCGCCCCAGCAAAAATCCCGATCACCGTCCAGGCCTGGCGCGGGTTGAATCGTTGCGATTCTTTTATGCCAAGCACATCCAGCACGCTTTCGTTTTGCAAGGCCGCAATTTGGGGCTCGTTGCCCTGAACCAGCAGGACATCTCCCAGCTGCAGGCGTGTGCTTGCAATTTTGGAGTGAATCACGCCGCTTTGACGGTTGATCGCAAGCACTTGAATTTGATAGCGCTCGCGCATGTGCAAGGCTCGCGGGGTGCGCCCGATAAACGGCGAACCTTGCAAGATGACCACTTCGGCCAGCCGTAAAAGATTGCCTTGCAAATCTTCATCCGAAAACTTGGCATCGGCCTGAAGATCAATCCCTGAAATGTCCTTGATCTTCAAAATGGCATCGGAGGAGCCTTCCACCAGAAGTTTATCTTGCGCCAGAAGGGTGGTGTTGGCGGAAGGGTCTAATTTGCGTTTCCCTTCTCGAATGATCGCCAGAACCGTCAGATCATAATTTTGTCCGAGATTCGACTGGGCGAGGGTCTTGCCAGCCAGGGTTGAGTCAGGCGCGATCTGTAATTCCGCCAGGTAGGGCCGCAGACCAAAAGTTTCGGTCAGGGTTTGGGGGGAGACGCGTTCGGGGATTAATCGCTGCCCAAACAGGAACATATACAGCAAGCCGACCACCAAAACCGGCGCGCCGACCGGAGTCAGTTCGAACATTCCGATTGGCTCCAAACCGGCCTGGGTCATTAAGCCGCTCACCACAATATTGGTGGAGGTGCTGATCAGGGTCATCGAGCTTGCTAAAATTGCGGCAAACGCCATCGGCATCAACAAACGTGAAGCGTTCAACTTTAAGCGTTGGCTAAGCCTTAAAACCACCGGCAAAAAGAACGCGGCAGCAGCCGTGTTGCTGATTACGGCGCTTAACATCGCCACGACGGCCATGATCGCCGGCAATAAACTGCCCGGATGTTTGCCTGTGAATTGTAATAATTGCTGGCTGACGACTTCCACCACCCCGGCCCGCATTAACGCCGCCGTCATGATCAGCAGCCCAAGCAAGAGGATGACCGTGTCGCTGCCAAAACCGGCAAAGGCCTGATCCAACGGGACCAGTTTTAGAATAATGAGTGCCAGCAAAACGCCCAGGGCGGTTACATCGGGTGGAAGCCACTCAAACCAGAATAAGAACAGCGCAATTGCCAGGATAATCAGCAAGAGCAAGATCGGCAAGGTCATGATTTTAGAACTCCTGTACGAAAGGGTTGGAAACCTTCTCCTCGCCGACGCTGGTTTCAGGCCCATGCCCAGACAGCAGACGGGTGTTTTCGGGCAGGCTGTAAATTTGCTCGCGGATGCTGGCGACCAGGCTCTCCCAACTGCTGCCGGGTAAATCCGTGCGCCCGACCGAGTGGGCGAAAATCAGATCGCCGCAAAAGCACAGGCTTTCGGCAGCGCAGCAGAAAACAACGTGGCCGGGCGTGTGGCCGGGGGTATGGCGCACTTCAAAGGTGTTGCAACCCAGCCGCAGGATTTGACCGTGTGCAAAGTCAATCGCCGGTTCAGGGCCGGGATCGATGCTCAGCCCGAACATGCGCCCGCCGCCGCCCGACCGCCAAAGGATGTGGTCTGCGGGGTGCAGGGCGACCAGCGGCAGGGGGTTGAGGCCATCCGCAATCGCTGCCGCTCCGCCGATGTGATCGAAATGGGCGTGCGTGTACCAGAGATGGGCGATGCGCCAGGCGCGCTTTTGGGCCTCAGCCAGGATGAGATGGCCGTCCCAGGACGGATCGATGACCGCCGCTTCTTTGGTTTGCGGGTCGGCCAGCAGATAGGCGTTGGTCTGGGCCGGGCCGAGGGTAAAAGAGACAATTTCGAGGCTCATGTTTGCTCCAGGGGCATGTTTGAAACTTCTTCGCGCGGCGCGAAAATAAAGGATGCCAGGATGACGATCAGCAGGACGGCCATGGCAAGCGGGTAGACCATCTCTGGGCGGGTCTGGTAGAGAAAACCGGCCAGAAGCGGGGCCATCACCATCGTCGAATTGAGGGCTGTATCGGCCATGCCATAGGCCAGCCCCATTTGCGACTCGTGGATTAAAGGCCTGATCTGGGCAACCGCCAGCGAACGCCCGGCCCGAAATCCGCCGAGCAGGAAGTAGGCCAATCCATAGAAGGCCATCCCGCTCCCTTGCCAGATCAGCAGGCTGAAGAGCAAAACGCAGACTTGGGCCAGCAGGTATCCGCTGCGGGCTTTGAGCTGGCCGAGCTGCAGGCTGAGGGTCACGTTGCCGATCCCGCCCAGAGCGCCGAGCAGGCCGATCTGGCTCAGGCTTAGTCCGCGCTCGTTTTGCAGGAAGTTGGGCGTCAGCGGTTGGGCCAAATAGGTGGCAAAGGCCACCCCGAAGGCCAGCCCCAAAAAGCCAAGATAACGCCGATTTTTCAGCAACCCCGGCGGAGGGGCGTCCGCGCTCTGGACATCGCGTGGCTGAGCCTGGATGCGGGTCACCAAAACGGTCGAAAGGATGAAGAGTCCCGCGGCAACCAGGTAAATGATCCGAATCCCGAAGTGATCGCCAAGCCAGCCGCCGGTTAACGGGCCGATAATCATGCCGAGGTTGAAGGAGGCCGAGACGATCGTGATGGCCCGGGCCACGCTCCATTTGCCGCGCGCGGCCGTGGCATAACTGTTGAGCGGCGAAGAAACGAAGGCCGTCAGGCTGTAAAAAAGCAGCCCCACCACAAACGATCCCAGGTTGGAAGCGAGGCCCATCAACCCGGCTGCGACGCTCCCAATCATAAAAGCGGCGATTAAGAGCGGGCGGCGGCCAACCCGGTCGGCGAGATAGCCTGCCGGGATATGGGCAACCGTCATCGCAATCCCCGCCACGCTCAGGATGCCGCCAATCATGAGCGGGTCCGCGCCCAGCTGTTGCAGGTAAAGCGGTTGAAAATAGAAAAACATGCTTTCGCCGACGCCCCAGGTAAAAAGGGCTGCGGTGAGCCAGAGCAGGGATGGGTTCATATTGAAGGGCAGGTCTGGAAGTGAAATACAGGCCGAAAACTAGGCTGCCAGGCTCTCGATAAACTGGCCAGCCGCCTCGAAGACTTTTTCGCGCTGGGCATCACGCGGGATGACATGCCCGGAGCCGCTGATCACCAGTTTTTCCTTGCGGGCCGAACCGATCTGGCTGTAGATGTACTCCATGCTTTCCAGGCTGCCGAGCGGCAGGTATTTATCGTCTTTTGAATAAACCAGCAGGGTCGGCGCGCTTACGGCCGGCAGGCTTGCGCGCAGCAAGGCCAGTAATTTTTTGAGTTCGCCGACCGAACGCAGCGGATTTTGTGGGTACGAGATATGATCCTGCCAGGCGGCTTTGTCGAACCAACTGCTGCCGGGGGCCTCTTTCGATTTGGCGAGGAAAGGGATCAACTTGCTGAACCAAGCGGCGTAGTCGAGCCGCCAATCTTCGGGCAGGCCGTAGGGGGTTGCCATCGCGACGACGCCCACCACCGCCAGGCGGGTTGCGCTGATCAGCGAGAGCGAGCCGCCCATCGAAAGCCCAACCAGCACCACCTTCTCGCAAGCGCCGCGCAGCAAGTTGTAGCCATCTTCAAGCGAGGCCAGCCAATCTTCGTGGCGCGAGCGGATCATATCTGCGGGGCGGGTGGCGTGGCCGGCCAGGCGCAGGCCCAGGCAGGGATAGCCTTGCCGGTTGAGAGCCTCGCCCATCCAGCGCATTTCTTTGGGCGCGCCGGTGAAGCCGTGCGTCAGCAAAATCCCGGTCGATTTTGGGCCAGGCAAGAAGAAAGGTTCTGCGGTGGGAATGGTGAGCGTTTTCATTTTGGCGTCAAACTCCTCGGTCAAAAATTGGCTTGCCCGTTCAGGCTGCGCCGGCGGCCTTCAGCCAGGGCGGGCCTTTTTCCGCGACCCGCCCAAAAATTGGGCAATCTGGGCTGTGCGCGCCCGCCAAATAGCCGCTCGACATTAAAAACTCATTGACAATTTCGCCGCCGGTGAACAGAAAAGTCTCTTTGAACAATTTTGTCCACTGCTCCTTGCTGCGCGGGTGGTGAGCGTCCAGCCAGCCCTTAAACGAACCAAATTGGGGCGAGAAGGCCCGGATCCGTTTCGCGTTTTCTATCGCCGCGTTGACCTTTAACCGGTTGCGGATGATGCCCGCCTCCCCCAGCAGCCGGGCGCGATCAGACTCCCCGTAGCCTGCCACCGTTTCGAGATCGAATCCACTGTAAGCGCGCCGAAAATTGTCCGCTTTTTTGAGAATGGTGAGCCAGGAAAGCCCGGCCTGGTTAATTTCGAGAACCAATCGCTCGAAAAGCAGGTTATCGTCTGAAAGCGGAAATCCGTACTGGTGGTCGTGATAACTGCGGTTGTAGGTATCTTCGGGGTGGGCAGCGCAGTAAGCGCAGTAAGGGTTCATGGCTTAATTGTACCCCAGCGCATAAGGAAAAACAGGGGCTGCCTTTTGACGGGCATTAATCCTCAATATGTTTTTTGGCAATAGCGCAAAACTTGCTATTTTAGGACAAATCCCATTGAACCGCTAAGGCCGCGAAGAGCGCAAAGGTTTTTAAGTTCTGCCAAAACAAGCGTCCTAAGAAACCCCTATCCCGGCAGAAACACTGTTTTTTAGGGTAGTTCGAGCAACTATCTTTACCCTAAAAAAGGCATTCTGCAATGCCCATTTGTCAAAAGCCTTGATTTTCGAGCAGGACTGAATGGCACGGCATATAAAGGGAATTACAGCTTCCTAAACGGGGTCACGGTATCCCAAAATTCACGGGGCGCGCCGCCAATGCAAAAATCGTTATGCCACATCCCAAAGTTCTCAGCGGGAGCACCTTACAAGAAGGCCATCGCCAATGCTATGTACGGGCATACAGCCATTCAGCCTGCTATGATTATAGGTCAACATGGCCTGCGCTGGACGGTTTCTTTTTGTGAAAATGATAGGCGCTAGCCGATAATTTGGAAGTTCTCAGGACATGTAGCATCACAGAAAGAAAGTGGAGGGACACATGGAAAACGGCCAGAAAACCATCAGCGATTTATTTGACGGTAGAAAAATATTCAATATCCCTGAATATCAACGTGCATATGCTTGGGGTAAAAAACAACTTCAGGATTTTATTGATGATGTTGAAAATCAAAACCTTCACAAAGTGTAATCGTCAGGTAACTGGCGAACAAATTTATTGTTGCCAAGTCTGAATAAATCGCGGGGCTAAAGCCACCTGCTCAAGTCATATAAGCCCTTCGGGCTGCCTGTAGAGTCAGCTTTAGCTGACATGGGCTCCAAAGTCCGGGCGGCCAGCCTTAGTAGATGTCTGGCATTGGTGAATAATTGAAATAAAAAGTCCCAGCGTTTCGCAAAACGCTGGGACTTTTTATTTGGCGGCGCAAGCCGGGAAAATTTGGCGCAAGGGATTTTTTGTTAGATCGTCATGGATATTGCGCTGTTAGGCCATCTTTTTCTAAAAGGATGAGCCGGGCTTGCAAGACTCCGTTGTGCAGGCTGCCGATTACGGCGACATCAGCGGTGTGGGGGAAGGCGGCAGGCGGTTCTGTGCAGGGCAAGATGACCAGACCGGGTTCTGGGCCGGCCAGGAAGAAAACCAGCCGGGACTGGTTGCTGATTTCATAACCGGCTTTGGCGGTGCCGGGTTCGCCGTCTCCGGCTGGGTAATAGCGCGGATAGATGGCGCGGCCAGTGCGGATGACTTCTCCGGCTGCAGGCGTAAGGCCAGGCGCGTTTAACGGTTGCACTTGCGGGAAGGCAAACTCTGTCAGCGGCAGCGAAAGGCCAACCAGCAGGAGACAGGTGGCGGTCAGAATGAGTCCACGCCCTGTGTGGCGCGGGATGCTATCCCGTGCAGTATCCGGCTGATGCGGCGAGGTGACTTCCTGTGTGATGGACGAGAGAATGTCCCGAAATTTTGGCGGGATAGCAGCCCGCCCTATGAGGGCGCTGAACAGGGTCAGCAGTCCGAGCAGCAGGTAGAGTTGACCTGCCCAGTCGATGGGCAGCATGAAGCGGTCGCCGGAGCTGAGGAAGAGGGCGGTCCAGGCGTTGTAGAGGCTGGCCAGCAGGAGCGGTAGCAGGCCGACCCAGCAGGCGCGCTGCCAGGCTGCGCCGATGCCGATGGCGGCCAGCAGGCCATAAAGGGCGACAGCTGGCAGGTTTTTGGCGTCGAAACGGGCTGCGCTTTGCCAGAAGGCGTGCTGCGGGCGGATGAGTTCTGCCGGGCTGGTCAGTTTGTCGCGCAGGGGGAAGGTTAGCAGCAGGGCGTACTGGTTGTTGAAGAAGTGGTTGGCTGCGCCGAGCAGGATGCGCCCCGGTTCGCGCTGGAAGGAGTCGAGGGCAAAGCGCGTCATGCGGCTGGAATATTGGGCGTCGTTTTCGGCAGGCAGTTTGGGCAGGGCTTCGTTGCCGGCACTGCCGCTCCAGCGACGGGCCAGGACCATCGTCTGCGAGATTGGGTTATCGAAGACCAGCCCGCCTGCGGCGCGGGTGTTGCGAATCAGCCAGGGCGAGAGTGTCAGCATCAGGCCGAGGGCCATCAGGAGCGCGCCTTGCAGCCAGGCTTTGCGGCGGTTTGGCATGACAAAG
Organism: Anaerolineales bacterium; assembly: GCA_034004515.1. Classification (GTDB taxonomy): domain Bacteria; phylum Chloroflexota; class Anaerolineae; order Anaerolineales; family Villigracilaceae; genus UBA8950. The sequence goes on from JAVEWN010000083.1 coordinate 11,039, forward strand.
AAGGCCACGATCACGAAAACGGCCAGGACAATCGCGCTTTGCAGGCGGATGAGTGCGGCCAGCCCGGCCAGTCCGCCGATTAGCAGGGGAATCTGGGCCTGGGTTTGGCTGCGGCGCATCCAGCGCATGGCGAGCCAGGTGGCGACGCCCATCAGCAGGGCGGCGGGCAGTTCGGAGAAATATAATTTGGAGTAGGTGTAGTTGAATGAAATCACGGTGGCCTGGTTCTGGGCGAGGTCGCGCAGGGCGGCCAGGACAGCCAGCGCAATCCCGAGCGGTTTGCCGCCAATTTCGTTCCCGATTAGATAGAGCGTGGCCGGGAAAGCCGCCAGCAGAATGGTTTGAAGCGCGATGATGGTGGTGTAATCCTGTCCGGCCAGGGCGTGCAGCCAGGTCAGGATGACGATGTAGAAGGGCCGGGTGGGGATTTCAGGCCACATGAATCCGTAGCCAGCCAGGGCCGATTGGACGTATTGGGCGTAAATCAGCGCATCTGAAAATGGATAAATCTCAAAATTGGGATGGCGCGGCGGAGTGGCGAACCAGCCCGGCTGAATAGACGCACTCAGCCAAAGAGCGAGCGTGGCAAGGTAGAGGCTTAAGAACGTTAAAAATTGAACGTTGAATCTTGTTGGCAGGCGTTGGACGATGCTTGCAATCAGCAGGGCCAAGGCCAGGGCCAAGCCGACCTGCCATTCGAGGGCAGGCAGGGCCGGGCTGCCAAAGGAGCCGTCTTTGAGCGGGGTCAGGCCGAGACGGGTAACAGCCATCAGCGCGGCAGTGGCGGCCAGGGCGATTAAGGCAATCAGGTTGGGACGGTTAACCAGGTTTTTGATCTGCCTATTTTTTATCGTATTAGATAGAAGAAACTCGAAGGAAGAGAGTGCGGCCCAGGCGGCGATCGGAGTCAGGCGCGCGGCCAGGGCGCTGTAGAAATAATCCGTGCCGGATGCGGCCAGGGCGTTGAGCGTCAAAATCGCCAGCGGGGCGATGACTAACCCCAGCAGGCAGACATACGGCAGGACTGGGTCGAGTTTTTTGAGCGGGGAAAAACGTTTTGCGAGTTTGTGGTTGGAATGTGCCAGGGCGAGCGCGCCAGAAAAGGCGGTTGCCAGTGCCAAAATTGCGAGCAGGGCCAGGCGCGCCGGGGAGAGTCCGCTGTCGGAGGGCAGGGCGGCCAGCCAGAAAAATGCGAGAACGCCCTGAATTGTCCACAGCCAGAAAATACCGCTCATTTGCGCGGCTCCGGCTTGGCTCTCTTTGGCTCTTTGGCAGGCTGCGTTTCCTTTTGCGCATCCTGCTGCAAAATCCGATCGAGGTTTTCGCTCACGAAATCGACAAAAATCTGGCGCGGGACGATCATTCGCACGCCTGCCGGCAGGAATTCGTAAGCCGAGCCGACCGCCAGCCCGATTGTGTTTTTGCCGCGCAAAGTTGCCAGCGTGGACGGGCCGATTTTCTCTGTCAGCAGGCTGCGGATGGCCGGAATTTGTTTTTCTAGTACGTCGCGATAAGCGGAGACGGCCCAGGAGGCGGGTTGCTCTTCCTTTTTTGTTGCCGTCCGCTCGAATTTGTGGCCGGCTTCCGTCAAAGCGGCTTTGGCCTGCTGGAGCAGTTCACTTTTGAGCAGGATATAGTCGGTAGCGAAGGTTGAAACCGCAAAAATAGGGATGCCGGCCTTGGCCAGCGTCGCAGAAATCCCTGCCAGAATACCGCTTTCGCCAAAATCCAGCGATCCATCAACCCGCAGGGCGCTCCAGCCGGGTTGGCTGCGCTCGCTTTCAAGCTCGATTTGCTCTGCCACGACAATCGATAACTCGTTTTCGCTTTTTGCAATCGCATAAAACGGGCTGGAAAAGACCTGCCTGGGGATGGCTGCGCCAGGCTTGAGTTGGTGAATGGCAAAAGTGCCTTCCAAAACAAAGAATTTGAGTGATTTCATGATTAATCCAATTATAAAGCGAATGGCCCGACCGGCCGCCTGAAAATCAGGGCAATCGTTTCTAACTTTAACGTCAGTTCGGGATAAGAATCTCTGCCCAAACTGTGCATTTTTTTTCGCGTGAAAATTCTTAAGCCAACCCTTGCCCAAAAGCCTTATCACAAATTCACGTTAATTCAGGTTGATTTATAGCTGGATTTGGGGGGAGAGATGTTGCTCGACTTTGCAAAACTATTAAGAGCGGGCCGGGTTTTTGATTAGATCTTGTGATAACATCAGGGGCGATAACCTGGAAATTGTTATGATTAGGCAATGTTCCAAAGCGGCAATCCCCCTTAGATTGTGGCTTGAATCCCTGGCAGGATGACAATGGGGGTAAATTATGGTTCAAACGTTTCTTGTTCGCTAAAAATAGAAAGAGCTTGTTGCAATCCGCACGGTTTGCGCTATTCTTAAATTCATCATCGTAATGTTTTTGTAGGAGGCAATGACCCCCCGGCCGGATTGGTCGCTGTCTCGAAGAGATTCGAGACCAGGCCCGGGGTGAGCCAGAGCGAAACCGGCTTGCATTTTTGCAGTTCGGTTTTTTAATTAATAATGTACCAGGAGAAAATCATGAACAAGTCATCCGTCTCTGTCCGATTTTTAGGAACATTCCTGCGCCTGGCGGCCATCCTGGTGCTGGCGGCCCTGCCCCTGGCAGGTTTGCCGGCCCAAACCGCAATTGCCGCCCCGCCAGAGAAGCCACTGCTGGACGCGCCGCCCTCGGTCTCCCTGGATGTGCCGCCAACGGCCTTTATTGGCGAAAACGTCAGCTTTACGGTGACGTTTGACAACACAGACTCGGCCCCAGGCTATGGGCCGCTGATTGACCTGGTTATTCCCAGCAACGGGCCCGATGGCCCACCCAACCCGGACGGCCTGGCTTTTCTCAGCGCCACTTACCTCGGCTCAAATATCGAACATACCGTCCTCACTGTGCCGGCCGGCGGCTGCATTGCCCATCCTTACATGATGGATGGCATAACGCAGGCCCCTGTGCAGGTCTGCGGCCTGACCCCCGGCGATACCTTTGTTGCCCTGCGCCTGCCCTTTGGCTCATTTACACCCGACCAGCCGCCCCTGACGGTTACGGTCAATACTTCGATGAGCAACCTGGCAGATTTGGGCACGCCGCTCACCATCCAGGCCCGCGGCGCTTATCAGTATGGCTACAATCCGTTGGATGATTTCTACAGCGATGATCCGGTGGCTACTCTGAGCGCTTGGACAAATAGCAGCGTTATCCCGACCCTGTTCACCCTGGAAAAAACCTATAGCGGCCCCGAAGATGAGACCGCCACCGGCCCCAACTACCCGCGCCAGTATACAGTAACCGCCCAGATTGCTCCCGGCCAGACTCTCAGCCCCTTTACGCTGACTGATAACCTGCCGGACAATATGCAGTTTATCTCCCTCATCAGTCCGGTCAGCGGCTGCAGCCTGCCTTCCATCGCGGCTCCTGGCGGAACGCTCTCGTGTGCCTTCGCCTCGGCCAGCGGCACGGTCAGCATGACTTTTTCCTACTACATCCCGCTGCGCGATTTGAGGGCCGCTTCGGTCATCGATCCCGCCACGGGCGACGATGTCCTCTCCTGCAACAACGCCAGCGGCGGCGGAACCTGGACGCCGATTGACCCGCGTGACCTGCCCGCCAGCACTCAGACGATTGACGAGCTTGTTTGCGAGCATACCCTCACCGACAAATCCATCGCCACCCAAAAGGGGGTCGCTGTGGTCGGCGGCTTCCAGCCCGCGCCGGGACGCATTCTCGAATATACGGTTGACATCCAGGTTTCAGATTTCTTCGCTTTCGACCAGGTGCTGGTCACGGATACTTTCTCTGACGGCCAGCGTTGGGATACCACCTTTGCGCCGACGCTCCAAATCCTGGGCAACCCGGCCTCGCTCAACTCTGCGGGAAACTTTGACGCTGCCAATTACACGGTGGATATCTCGCAAATTGGGAACTCTGGCACGCCCGGCGATGGCACGGATGGCTCAACCACCGTCACCTTCCGCATCTCGGATGAGATGATCTCACGCTCCACCGGTGGCCGTCTGATAGGCGGCTGCCTGCCGGCTGATGGCACGGGCACGCCCGGCGACCCGGATTGCGGCACCTATAACAACGGGGCAACCACGGCCCGCATCGTTTTTCGGACTGTCATCCAGGAAAACTTCAGCGATACCTTCCCGTCTGGCGACGCCAGTGTCGACCAGGGCGACGTATTGAATAACATTGAGTCGGTTGCCGGCCGCATTCTCTCCACCAGCGATGCCGCCA
>JAVEWN010000084.1:0-15241 GCA_034004515.1 Anaerolineales bacterium
CCCAGGTTATCATTGGCGAAATGCCGCGCCGCGCCCCGAAACTGGAAACCGAGAAGATTCAACTCCTGGTAGATTGGGTCAACCAGGGCGCACGCGACAATTGATCTGAGAGGGGCAAAAAAATAATGCGTTGAGAGTTTTCTCTCAACGCATTATTTTTTTTAGGGGCTTTTTGGCTTAGCCGGCCGGGGTTGCGGTTGCTTCAGGTTCTTCGAGCGGTGCTTCCTCAAGCGGCTCCTCTTCATAATAATAATCATCTTCGTAGCTGTCAGTCTCGTAGCTGCTGGCTTCTCCCAGCGAGCAAATGCCGAGATTGTCCTGAATGAGACAACCATAGAGTTCGGGGCTATAAAACAGGCCCAACAGAATTTGCAGATTTTCGTCTGAGTCGGCCAACATAATCAACGTGTTCCCGTTTTGGCCGGGTTCAAAGAACAGCATGCCTGTCCCCGGCAGCCCGACTTCACCAATCTGGGGCAGGGTTATAAATTGGCCCGAATCGCCCATCACAATTTTGTATTGCTTGAGAATGGCGAGGATCTCTTCACTGTCATCGTAGGTTCCAATCAGAAGGTTGTTTTCGCCGCGCTCCGAACCGATTTTGAGACCGATATTGCTTTGCTGAAAAATTCCCTGCAAGCCTGAAATACTCGCGAGCAGATTGGCGGTAAGCTGGGTTTCACCAAGCGCAATCAGGGTTACGTCCCCCTTGAAAATGTATGGGAAATTAGCCAGGCTGGGTTGGTGGCTTCCAGCCAGGGCAAATTCGGCGACACGTTCCACCAGCAAAGCGTTATCGGCGACGTTGAAGAAAGGTGTGGTCATAAAGGTGAAATCACCTGCGGCCAGCACGTTACCATCAGCGCTGACGGCCATCGCCGCCATTTTGCCGCCCTGATCGGTCAGCGAGGAGAGCGTCTTGGGCGAGGTCTCCAGCAAAACGGTTGCGCTGCTGGTGCTGAGCGAGTGCACGCCATACAGCACTACCATTTTTAGATGATCGGTCAGCGCGTGTTTGCCAAATTTCGAGAATTTGACGTTGCGGAAGTTGCCTTCATTATCGCTCAGGTTGTAAAGATAATCGCTTGAGAAAGCGATGCCTGTCGAGGAAAGCAGCAGATTGGCGCTATCGATATCCGGGAAGGAATAATCAAAGTAAGCCATGCCGCGGGTCGGGTCGGTGAAGACCAGCAGGCGACCTCCGTTGGCGATAAACCGCTCGATGGCGCGGATTTCTCTGGGGCTGAAAGGATCCAGCGGCGACATGATGACGTAGGCGCTGACATATTTCAGGTAGTAGTCTATTTCTTCTTCGCCCGTGTACATTTCGGTGATGGCTCCGCGCGAGGTCAGGGCGCGCGTAAACGGCTCAATCTCGTTGATGACGAATTGGTTGCTATGCGCGTAATCGATAAGGACGACCTGCCCGGCCGCTTGTCCGTTTTCGACCCTTGTGATCGGAGCAGAAGCGGTTGGCGGCTCAGGGATGGAAGCCTGTTCAAAATTGGGCGTTGTCACCTGCGGCTGGTAGAGAAATGGGAAGGAGTTTGTCCACAAATAGCGCGCCAGAATGGGCAGGATAAAGAGCGCTACGGCGCTCAGGATGCGGCTGGTTTTGGTCATGGCTGCTGCTCTTTCTAGTGACCGCTGAGGGGCAGGGATGGGATATGGAGCAGGTAAATGCCTGGCTCTGCCGGGCTTTGAAGCGTTTCGCCGCTGGGAGCCTGCCCATAGAAGATGAATTCGGGAGGTTGATATCCCGAAACGGTAGACAGGTCGAGGGTCGTGTAGTTACGAACCCGCGCCAGTTCGGCGGCTTTCTCCTCCGCATCCGACTGGTTGCCAAGCTGGTCGATGATCCCCATGCCGAGGGCTTCACTTCCCAGCCAAAGCTGGCCGGTTAAGACGGTTTCCATCTCCACCTTGAGCCGGTCGCCGCGCCCGGCTTCGATTGCCAGGGCAAAACCCTGCTTGACCATTTCGATTTGGCGAATGTAGTGATCGCGCGGGTAGCCGAACAATTTATACGGCCCGGTCGAGATCATATATTCATAAATCCCCGGGGCGGAGGGCAGGTAGCCGATCACGCCGACATTGCCCACGCTGGAGGTGGGGCGGGTGATGATGTAATCTGTGCCTACGGCCAGGTAGTATGCGCCGCTGGCAGCCATCTGGTTGACGGAGGCCACAACCGGTTTGGTCTGGCGCAGTTTGAGCAGCTCAAGGTAAATGCTTTCCGTATCGGCGACTGTGCCGCCGGGGCTGTCCATTACCAGCACCACTGCCCGCACTTCCGGGTGCTGGCGGGCGTATTCGATTTGCCGAATCATGCTTTCGGCGCTGTAGGGCTGAATCTCTTCGTTCAGGTAGATCAGCCCGACGACTGGCCGGGGCATCAGGGCGGCAATCAAAATCCCTGCTGCCAGGGGTAGCAAGGCCCAGCCCACGAATGATGATATTTTTTGCCAGAGTAGCGAAGTAGTTTCTCTCATAAATTCTCCTGTGTGGATATTGAATCAGGATACAACCTCGGCGGGCTTTTGTCAACAAGTCCGTTTTTTTAAGCCGTTGGCAGGTCTTTACGCATTTCTTAATCTGTCCTGAGCTTCATCTTGCAAAGTGCGCAGGCCGCTTTCGCTGGTCATTTGGCTGGCTGGGAAGTCAGTTCCAGATAGATCAACTCTTTGTCGTCATCATAGGAAATGATTTCCGCGTAACGACCCCAATCGATCAGGATCTCCAGTTCTTTTTCGGCTTCTGCGTGAGAAAATTCCAGCCCCAAAGCGGTCTGAATGACATCCCAGGCCAAAGAGTGGTTTTCAGAATGGGTCAGCATGGTTGTCAACCAGCGCATGAGCGGCAAACGCCGGATGCGCGCCGCAAAAATCTCTTTGCGGGCCAGGATACTTGCTTCGGCAAACGTCTCGCCCAGCGAGGTCAGGGTGATGTCGCCTTTTTCGACGTGTGCAAAACCGAGCAGTTCAGTCGCTTCGGTCAGGCTCAAGACCTGCCCCGAGTCAATGCTCAGCTCGCTTGCCAGACGGTAAATATCTGCGCGGTCATCCGGGAGTTCGGAAACATATTCCAGCAAACCCGCCAAATCGCTGATGCTGACTTTTGGCAAACTCCGCGTTCGACCGGGTTCACCGGGCGCGCTGCCCAGTTCAATCGCTTCTGCTTCGGTCTGGCCCGCCAGGATCGCGTAGACTTCGTCCACAATTTTCTGAAATTCTTCCGATTTACGCTGGCGCGGATGCGGCAACTCGACCCGGACTTCGGCGACGATCCGCCCCGGTTCCTTATCCATGACGACAATCCGGTCTGCCATAAAAACGGCCTCTTCAATGCTATGGCTGACCATCAGAATCGCTTTTGTGGGAATATTGCCACTCGTCCATAGTTCCATTAACTCACCGCGCAGCGATTCGGCGCTCAGTACATCCAGCGCAGAAAATGGCTCATCGAGGCATAGTAATTCTGGTTCTACCGCCATCGCCCGCGCAAAACCCACTTTTTGGCGCATTCCACCCGAAAGCTCGCGCGGATAGGCCGTTTCGAACCCGTCCAGGCCGACGCGGTCAATCAAATCCAACGCGCGCGGGGTGCGGATATTGAGAGGGATTTTACGCGCTTTCAAGGCCAACGCCACATTTTCAAACACGGTCAGCCAGGGAAATAGAGCGAAGGTCTGAAAGACAATCGCCGCGTGCGGGTTGACGCCCTGCAAAGGCTGGCTGCGATAAAGCACCTGGCCTTCGGATGGTTTTTGCAAACCCGTGATGATTCGCAATAACGTGCTTTTGCCGCAGCCCGAAGGCCCGAGGATCGCCATAAAATCCCCTTCGTGAACGGTTAAGTTGACATCCTGGACAGCGGTAAAGCGCCGCTCTCCGCTCGTGTAAATTTGCTGAATGTGGTTCAGTTCGAGCAGGGCGGGGGTTGGGTTGGTTGTCATAAGGATTACTCCATCCGGTATTTTTCTTCGGCGGTCTGATACAGCCGCCGCCAGAAGAGACGGTTGACCAGCACCACCGTCAGGATCATGCTTAACGTCGAAGCCAGCAGCAGGCCATAGTCGCCCTGGGCGGTTGCTTGCGAGATCAACGAACCGACTCCGGTGGTGAATAAAGTCTGCCCGCCGAAATGGACGTATTCCGCGACTACGCTCGCATTCCACGCGCCGCCGCTGGCTGTGATTGCGCCCGTGATAATGAACGGGAAGAGGGCCGGCAGAATCAGCGTGCGCCAGGTTTGCCAGCGCGAAAGCCCCAGCAGCGAGGCGGTGTACTTCAAATCTTGCGGAATGGCGCTCGCGCCCGCGATGACGTTGAACAGCACGTACCATTGGGTGCCCATCAACATCAAGAAAACGGCGGCAGTGTTCAATCCGCCCGTCGCGTCGATGAAAAATAGCAAAATGATGGGGAATAAAGCTGTGGCAGGTACCGCCGCAGTCACCTGGACGATGGGTTGGAGTACCGCAGCGACGCGCCGATTCGTTCCGATTGCGACGCCGACCGGAATGGTCCAGAGCAGCGCAATCAGCAAAGCGACGCTCACCCGCAGAAAGGTTGCCAGCACGCCGGTGGCGATTTGTCCCCATTGGGCTGGCGGCACTGAAACCAACATCCGCGCAGCCTGAGAACCGCCATAGAGCAGGAAACCGCCGAGTGCGATGTAAAGAAGAAGCGTCTGCCAGTTTTTTTCCGCGCTGTTTTCATCTGCGCTCGATTTGATCGGCGCGCGTTGAATCAACCACTGGTCGAGGCGTTCGCTTGCGCTTGAAAAGCCGGCTCCGGCCCACGAAGCCAGCCGGGAGGCGCGTATCAAATCATAAAACCAGGAGGTCGGCGGCTGTTCGCTTTCGGTCATTTCCACTTTGAAGCGATCCGACCAGGCCAGCAGCGGACGCCAGATCAATTGATCGAGGGCCACAATCGTCATGATCAGCGCGGCCAGACCGAATGCAATCGCCCTAAAATCGCCCTGGTTGGCGGCCTCCTGGAGATACGTGCCCAGCCCGTGCAGGCGGAAGTCGCGCGAGCCGACGGTGAATATCTCGGACGCCATCAGAAAGAACCAGCCGCCAGCCCAAGACATGACGCTGTTCCAAATCAGCCCATTCATCGCAAAAGGCAATTCCAACTGTTTAAAATGCAGCCACGGGTTCAAGCGAAAAATGGAACTGGCTTCGCGCAGTTCAACCGGGATCGTGGTCAGCGATTGATACCAGCCAAAAGTCATGTTCCAGACCTGGCTGGTGAAGATTAAGACGATAGCCGCTAATTCTGCCGCCAGGCGCTGCGGCAGAATGGCGCTCAACCCCAGCAGCACAATCGGCAGGAAGGAGAGAATCGGCACGCTCTGCAAAACGTCCAGCAAAGGCATCAGAATCGCTTCGGCGCGGCGGTTATGGGCCGCAACTCGCCCATAGAACAGCGTAAACAACAACGAAAGCAGGTAGGCTGCCAGCATCCGCCCGGTTGAGAGCAGCGTGTACCAGGGCAGGGCGGCAGGTTCGAGCGAAATTTGCGGCCCTTCGATGACAGACGGTGCGTTGAAGGCCAGCCGCGCTCCACCGTAGAGAACCACAGTTATTAGCAAAATAACGACGACGTCTCCCCAGGTAAAGGAACGTTCCATTCGTCCTTTGGGTGGCGAGGCGGTTTGAAGCAATCGCATATCCATCTCCCAGCTAAAAGAATGCCCAGCGCCAGTGGCAGCGCCGGGCAAATTAGGCAAAATCAGCTTTTTGGGCCGCAGAACCCTCTGATGGCGGGATTATACTTGATAAAGGCTGGATTAAAAATCCTTCACAAACGGACCCAGCCCAGGGGCTGATCTTGAACCTCGATCTCTGCTGACAAGCCTCCCGGAATCAAAAAATCCCTGGCGTATTTTGCGCCAGGGATTTTATTTGGTCTTAGCTTACGACAGAGACGTTGACTGCCTGCCAGCCTTTGGGGCCTTTTTCGACAGCAAACTCAACTTTTTGGCCTTCCATCAGGTTGCGAAAGCCATCGCTCTGGATGGCGGAGAAATGGACGAAAACATCATCGCCACCTTCGCGCTCGATGAAGCCGAAGCCTTTGTCGCCATTAAACCACTTAACTGTACCTTGAATTCGATCAGACATTGTTGCCTCCTTTGGGCAATAAGAAAAGAGAAGGTATTCTGTTTGTTCCATCGGAGGGTAAACAAAACAACCCACGGAAGATGCCGTGAGTTGCCGCTGTTCTTTCGACCAACGCGAACTTACGTTACCGTATATCTTTTTGATGATACCACATGATTCGTGAATGTGCGGAGTCAATTTGTCAGTTTAACGCGTATTTGCGGATAGGCTTGCTCTAAAAACCCTGTCAATTGGCTTCGCCCGATCGTTGGGCGGGCGCTGGGCCTAATAAATGGGCAAGTTTGGGTCGATTTCTTTGGCCCAGGCGTTGATTCCGCCTTGCAGGTTGTGGAGGCGCTTGAAGCCGGCCCTGGCGAGCAGCTCGAGGGCGCGCGCGGAGCGCGTCCCGGATTTGCAGATGATGACCATTTCGCGGGTTGAATCCAGCTCGGACAGGCGCGCAGCGAGTATGCCGAGCGGAACGTTGATGGCGCCTGCAAGCACAGAAATTGCCAGCTCGTGCGGTTCGCGCACATCCAGCAAAAGGGGTGGATTTGGGCCAGTTAATCGGCGGGCAAGCTCACGGGCAGAAATATCCAGCCCGGCCCCGGCAAAGCCGTTTTGCTGGTTGTGGCCGGGGCCGCCGCAAAAGGCCTCGTAATCGCTCAATTCCTTAATATCCGCATTTTGCCCACAGACCCGGCATTGCGGGTTTTTGCGCAGGCTGACAAAATCAAACGACATCTCGAGCGCGTTATAGAGTAACAGGCGTCCGATCAGAGAGTCGCCGATGCCGAGAATGAGTTTGAGGGCTTCGCTGGCCTGGATGCTGCCGATGGTGCCCGGCAAAACACCCAGCACGCCGCCCTCGGCGCAGGTTGGAACCATGCCGGGCGGGGGCGGTTCGGGAAAAAGACAGCGGTAGCACGGGCCTTCTTTGGCGTAAAAGACGCTGGCCTGGCCGTCGAAGCGCGAGATGGCGCCATAGATGTTGGGTTTGCCCAGTAAAACGGCGACATCGTTGCTCAGGTAGCGGGTCGCGAAGTTGTCGGAGCAGTCGATCAGGATCTCGTAGGGGGCGGCGAGGGCGAGAGCGTTTTCGCTGGTGAAGGGCGTGTTGTAGGCGTCGATTTGAATGCCCGAATTGAGGTCTTGCAGCCGCAGTTTTGCGCTTTCGACTTTGGGTTGGGCGAGGTTGCTTTCAGCGTGAATGATTTGGCGTTGCAGGTTGCTGAGATCGACCCGGTCGTGATCGACCAGCCCGATCCGGCCAACCCCGGCGGCGGCCAGGTAAAGCGAGACCGGCGAGCCAAGTCCGCCGGCCCCGATCACCAGCACGGAGGCGGCTTTGAGCTTGGCCTGGCCTTGGAGGCCGACTTCGGGGATGAGCAGGTGGCGCGAGTAGCGCAGAATTTCTGCGTGAGTTAATTCTGTCATGGGAGGCGGTCAACAGTTAATAGCGCGTAGCCAATAATTAGCCTCCGGTGACGGACGGAATAATTTTGATGATGTCGTCCTTGCCGACCGGCGTTCCCAGCCCTTGCAGGTCGCGGATGCTTTCGGCATTCACGAACAGGTTGATATGCCGGCGGACTTGCCCGCGGTTATCGAAGATGTGACTGGTGATTTTGGGGTACTGTTTCGAGAGGCTGCGCAAAATATCGCCAACCGTTTCACCCTTTAAGGTGACTTCGGTTTGGTCGTCAAGATAATATTTCAAGAGGGCGGGCACGCGCAGCGTAGGCATAGGGAAAGTATACACGGAAAAACACACTGGCAGGGGCTTGGCGCTGGCGGCCCAGTCCCTGCCAGTGTTTCGTTTGAAATTTAGATCATGAACTCGATGTCTTCCCAGGCATCATCGATCGGGGCGTGGACGTGCTTGTGCGAATGACCTTCGACCCGGCCTTCGAGTTGATCGACGCGCGCCAGCAGGTCTTTGATTGCGACCGCAAAGACATCTGGCAGGGCAGAGTGATTCAGGTCTGGGGCGTCGCCGGCGTGGTGCAGTTTGGTGCGTCTGACAATTTGCCCCGGCACGCCGACCACAACCGAGTTCTCCGGGACAGATTTGACCACGACCGCATTTGCCCCAATCCGGCTGTCTGCTCCGATGGTGATATTTCCCAGCACCTTCGCGCCTGCGCCGACCGTCACACGGCAGCCGAGGGTTGGGTGGCGTTTGCCTTTTTCAAGCGAAGTCCCGCCCAGGGTTACGCCGTGGTAGAGGGTCACGTCGTCGCCGACTTCGGCGGTTTCGCCAATCACCATGCCCATCCCGTGATCGATGAAGACCCGCTCGCCGATGGTCGCGCCGGGATGGATTTCGACGCCGGTCAGGCCGCGCGCCATTTGCGAAAGCCAGCGCGCCGGCAGTTTTGCGCCGCGCTGCCACAGCCAGTGGCTGACGCGATGAATCCAGATCGCGTGCAGGCCGGGGTAGAGCAGGGCAATCTCCAGCCGCGAGCGCGCGGCTGGATCGCGCACCAGGGCCGCTCTCAAGTCGTCCCGCAGGCTGGTCAGAAAACCGGACGGTTGGGTTAACTTTGGGGTTTGAGTGAGATGGGTTTGCATAAATTCTCCGTTGGGGCGAGTAGCGCAGGCGGCTTGGCGATTTGTCACTCGCCAATGACCATTACCCAATCGCTACTCCGCCAGATGGGCGTATAACGGCGAGGACAAATAACGCTCGCCAAACGACGGGACAATGACCACGATTAATTTTCCGGCGTTTTCGGGGCGCTGCGCGATCTGAAGAGCGGCCCAGGCTGCCGCGCCGGATGAGATTCCGACCAGCAGGCCTTCTTCCTTCGCAAGGCGGCGGGCGGTTTGCATGGCGTTGTCGTCGCTCACGCGCACGACTTCATCGTAGATGTGGGTATTGAGCACGTCTGGCACGAATCCGGCGCCCAGCCCCTGGATTTTGTGCGGGCCTTTGACTCCGCCCGAAAGAATGGGCGAGGCATCCGGTTCGACGGCCACCACCTGGACGGACGATTTGCGGCTCTTGAGCGTTTCGCCCACGCCGGTGATCGTTCCGCCCGTGCCAACGCCCGCCACCAAAATGTCCACCTGGCCGTCAGTGTCGCGCCAGATTTCTTCGGCGGTGGTTTTACGGTGAATTTCCGGGTTGGCCGGGTTCTGGAACTGCTGGGGCATAAAGTATTTTTCCGGGTTGGAAGCGACCAATGCCTCGGCCCGCTGAATCGCGCCGTTCATGCCTTCCGGGCCGGGGGTCAGCACCAGTTCGGCTCCGTAAGCGCGCAGCAACATGCGGCGTTCCTTGCTCATCGTTTCGGGCATGAACAGGACGCAGCCGTAGCCCTTGGCAGCTGCGACCATTGCCAGGGAGATGCCGGTGTTGCCGCTGGTCGGCTCGACAATGATCTGGCCCGGCGTGAGCGTGCCTGCTTTTTCGGCAGCATCGACCATGGCCAGGCCAATCCGATCTTTGACACTTTTGGCCGGGTTAAAAAATTCCAGTTTCAGGACTACCTGGGCGGGGCCAGGGTTGAGGCGGTTCAAACGAACCAGCGGGGTATTGCCAATCAGCTCCGTAACATTCGCTGCGATTTTCATCGTACAACTCCTCTAAATTTAAGTTTTTTGATTTGGGTTTTGGTGTGATAGGGTTTGCGCCGAACAAAAATAAAACCAACTGATCCTTTTTCCGCCAAGAGCGGGCAAACAAAAAGAACGGCGGCGAGCGCCATGCGACGATTAAAATGTCACATGCGGGGTTCGCGGACCGTTCTTCGCTGGGGGAGCGTTGGTTTTCTTGGACGAAGCGACGGTTCTACGAAACCCGCCGCATACACGAGCAAAAGTTCATCAGAAATTTCTCCGGGAATTTACTAGATAATTTTGATAAATATTATTCAGTTTTGCTCAATTTGTCAAGGCACAAATCTCAATCGCCTAATTTGTAGAAATTGCTGAAAGGCAGCGTGCTGCTTTGGGCTGCCACCGAAAAAATTGCTTGACAGTTCCGCCCACGGCGGCTATAATCTGTCCGCTTAACTCCAAAACACACCGAAAAGCAATTATAGAAGGAGCACGAAATGCCGCCACAACCAAAACGAAAAATTTCCAAGGGACGTCGTGACCGCCGTCGCGCCCACGACGCTCTTGAACCCCGCAACCTGACAGTCTGCCCCAACTGTGGGCAAATGCGCCTGCCGCACACCGTCTGCCCGGCTTGTGGTCATTACAAAGGCCGCGAAGTTGTCGCTGTCGAAAAAGACAAGAAATAAATCGCTCGCACATCTGCGCGCCGTCACTTTGGCGGCGCGTTTGTGTTTTAAGCGCGGAGGAGTCCAACCATGACCATTACCCCAGCTGCTACTGCTTTTGTTTTTCCCGGCCAGGGTTCGCAAGCCCTCGGAATGGGCCGCGCCCTGGCCGCCGCCTTTCCCGAAGCGCGCCAGACCTTTGAAGAAGCGGATGACAGCCTCGGCTTTTCACTTTCCAAACTGATCTGGGAAGGGCCGGAGGCGGAACTGAACGATACCCTCAATACCCAACCCGCTTTATTTACCCACTCCCTGGCGGCTTATCGTGTTTTTTGCGCGCGCCAGCCAGGCCTGGCCCCCGCCTACATGGCCGGGCACTCGCTCGGGCAGTTATCGGCGATTGCCGCAGCCGGAGCGTTGTCGTTTGCGGACGGTCTTCAACTGGTGCGCCGGCGCGGAGAATTGATGAAACGGGCCGGGGAGCAAAATCCGGGCGGGATGGCGGCCATTCTTAACCTCGACATCCCGACCCTCGACCGGCTTTGCGGCGAGGCGAGTGCTCCCGGCGAAATTGTCCAGGTTGCCAACGACAATTCGCCCGGCCAGGTGGTTATTTCAGGCGCGACACCGGCCCTGGAACGCGCCCTCGAGCTTGCCAAAGCTGCCGGAGCGCGGCGCGTTATCCCGTTGGCGGTCAGCATTGCCGCCCATTCGCCGTTGATGGCCTGCATCGCGCCTGAGTGGGATCAAGCTGTGCGTGACGCTAAATTGAGCGATGCGCTGATCCCCGTGGTTGGCAATGTTGCCTGCGCTCCGCTGACAAGGGCGGACGATTTGCGGGCCGACCTGCTGGCCCAGATGACTTCGCGCGTGCGCTGGACGGAATCGGTGCGCTGGTTGTACGCCCAGGGCGTGACTACCTTTGTCGAAACGGGAACAGGTGCGGCTCTGGCCGGTTTGGTGCGGCGGATAGAAGCCTCCGCCCAGGCGCTGCCCTTGGGCAATCCCGCCGATTTTGACGGCCTGGTTTAGTCCATTTGTGTCGGCTGGCTCCTGCGGTAAAAACAGGGCGGGAAAAACTTTCCGCCCTGTTTTTACTTGGCGCGCAGCAAGGATATATGCGATAATCTGCTTATGTTTAATCCATCCCGAAATAAACGCAAAGAATTTGCTGTGATTGGCCTGGGGCGCTTTGGGCGCGCGGTTGTGCGAACTTTGGGCGAGAAGGGCTTCAGCGTGCTGGGAATCGACAGGGATGCCGCGACGGTTCAGTATATTAGTGAATCTTGCACCCAGGCGGTTGTACTCGATTCGACCCATGAAGAGTCGCTGCAAGCGCTCGATATTGCCTCTTTTGATACGGTCGTCGTCGCAATCGGTTCTGATTTCGAGAGTAACCTGATCACAACGGTTGCGCTAAAGTCGCTCGGTGTCCGGCGCGTGATCTGCAAGGCTTTGTCGCAGCGCCAGCGCGATATTTTGCTGCGGGTGGGAGCCGATCACGTTGTTTTGCCGGAATCGGATGGCGGGCAGCGGCTGGGGCTGGAACTGGCCGCCCCCAACCTTTTGGAGCAGATTGCGTTTGGCGACAGCCATAGCGTGCTTGAATTTCGCGCGCCCGCCTCGATGACGGGCAAAACCCTGGCTGAACTTGATTTGCGCAACAAATACGGGGCGAATGTGGTTGCGGTGCGCCATGCCAAATCGGTGACGGTTTCACCGCGGGCTGAGCAATTGATCGAAGAGGGTGATATTGTGGTTGTGATTGGCCGCACGGAGAAAATTTCCAAGTTGGTTGAACTGGATTAAAGATGTTTAAGCGATTCAACCGAATCAGTTTGTTTTCGCGCCGCCTGCCAACCCCAATCCGGCTGGCCTTTGGGCTGGCGCTGATGGTTTTTATCTCCACCCTGCTTTTGATGCTGCCGTTTGTGGGCGCTGAACGCCCGCTGAAACTAAACGAGGCTTTTTTTACAGCCGTTTCTGCGCTAACCGTCACCGGCCTTTCGATCATCTCGCCCGGCTCTGCCCTGTCCACTTGGGGCCAGATGCTGCTGGTGACGCTGGTTCAGGTGGGCGGGGTTGGCTACATGGTGATGGCGGTCATCATCTTTCGCCTGCTTGGGCGCAGCATCTCCTTTGCGGACCGGCTGGCCTTGCGCGATTCGTTTGGCCTGCTGGATATGAATGCCATCCTTGTTTTGATTCGGCGCGTTTTGCTGACTGTTTTTGGGCTGGAGGCCATTGGCGCGTTTTTGCTCTGGCTGCAATGGCGCGCTGAACTTGGCCCAGGCCGCGCGGTTTTGTTCGCAGTTTTTCACGCTGTTTCGGCTTTCTGCAACGCCGGTTTTGACCTGTTCGCTGGCACTCCCGGTTTTACCGGTATTCCAAAAGACACTTTCTCGTTGACCATTTTGGGCGTTTTAATTTTTATTGGCGGGCTGGGCATTCCCGTCGTGGCCGATGTCTTGCTTGTTGTGCGCCGCCACCGCCCTCATCTCTCTTTGCACTCGCGCCTGACCCTGCTTGTGACCGTCTTCCTGCTTTTGTTGGGCATGCTTGGGCTTTTGATCGCAGAAACCCGGCCCGGAGCGACTCTGGCCGAACTGCCAATCGGGCGGGCGCTGCTGATTTCAGCTTTTCAATCGGTTTCAGCCCGTACAGCGGGTTTCAGCGCGATCGACAATTTTTATAATTTGGCCCCGTCGAGTCAGTTGCTCAAGATTATCCTGATGTTTATCGGCACGGCCCCGGCCTCGATGGGGGGCGGCATCACAACCGGCACCCTGGTCGTGCTTGGCCTGGCCCTTTGGGCGTTTGCGCGCGGACGCGAAACCCCGCACATCTTTGGGCGCAGCCTGGGGGCGGCGACCCTGCGGCGCGCCTCGGCTGTTCTGACCATTTCGTTGGCGGTGGTGGTCAGCGCCACCTGGATTTTGCTGATCACGCACCCCGGCGCACCCCTTGACCGGGTTTTATTTGAGGTCATCTCGGCTTTTGCAACCTGCGGCCTGTCGCTTGGCTACACCAGCAACCTGAGCATTTTTGGACAGGTCACGATTTGCCTGGTCATGTTCTGGGGCCGCCTGGGCGCGATTACGATCATCATGGCCCTGGCCCAACTGACTCCGGCGCGCCTGATTGCCTACCCCGAAGAGCAAATTCTTATATAGTTGGTAACTGTTTTGACCATGACCGGGTAAGATTTCTCGCCCTGAGCGTAGCGTTTCTCAGCGTAGTCGAAGGGCCGATATGTATCATTTGGAGACGCAGGCCTTGCCTGCGACAGTGCCGCCGACACAGGTGAACGGAGCGTTTCTCAGTGTAGTCGGAGGGTGATTTACAGGGGAATGTCCTTCGACTGCGGCCCGCAGAAGCGGGCGGGCCTCCGCTCAGGACGAAGTTGATAGAACATTTGTTTAATGTATATTGTCAAAGTAGTTAGTATAATTGAACTGACCAGAGCGTTATTTTTCAGGAGGAGCCATGACCGTTATTTCCCTGATGACCGATTTCGGCATTAAAGATGGCAATGTCGGCGTGATGAAAGGCGTCATTTGGGCGATTGCTCCAGATGCCCAGCTTGCAGACCTGAGCCACATGATTCAGCCACAGAATGTGCGCGAGGCCGCCTTAATTCTTGCCCGCTCTGCGTCTTATTTCCCCCCAAACTCGATCCATGTCGTGGTTGTTGACCCCGGCGTAGGCACGGCCCGCCGCCCGCTGGCTGCAAAAATCGGCAGCCAGCGGGCGGCCCAGATAACGGCATCATCACCCTCCTGCTTGAACGCGCCGAAAATGAAGGTTGGCCGCTCGAATTTTTTGAGATCGATCAACCCCGGTTTTGGCTGGAAGACGTCAGCCACGTTTTCCACGGACGGGATATTTTTGCGCCTGTGGCCGGGCATCTCGCAAAGGGCGTGCCCCTCGCCCATCTGGGAACCCGCATCCTGAATCCTGTCCGATTGACCCTGCCTCAGGCGCAGGCAACCGCCCACGGCTGGCGCGGAGAAATTATCCATGTTGACCATTTCGGCAACCTGGCCTCCAACATCCGCGCCGAAAACCTGGACGGGGCGCTAACAACCTCGGATAAAATCACCGTCCGCCTGGCGGGGACGACCATTCAGGGCATGGTCAAGACCTTTGGCGAACGTCAGCCGGGCAATCTGGTTGCGCTGCTTGGCTCGACCGGCAACCTGATTGTTTCGGTCGTCAACGGATCGGCTGCGGTGCGCCTGAAGGCCGCAATTGGCGATACAATAGAGATCGAGTGGTGAATCCTGTATGTCAAAAATCGCATTGAACGTAGACAACCTCCGTTTTCGCTATCGCGACCGGCCCGGCGCGGCCCTGCACGGCATTTCGTTTTCCGCCGAGAAGGGCGAGCTGTTGCTGATTGCCGGCGCTTCGGGCTGCGGCAAAACGACCCTGATTCGGGCCATCAACGGCCTGATTCCGCGCTCGTACAAGGGCGAAATGGAAGGCCGGATTTTGGTCAACGGCCAGGATATTTCTGGTGTGCCGCTTTCGCGCATCTCGCAGATGGTTGGAACCGTCTTGCAAGACCCGGAACGCCAGATTTTGGGCACCAAAGTTATTAACGAGGTTGCTTTTGGGCTTGAGAATATGGGCCTGGCGCGCCCAGAAATTATCAGCCGGGTCGACGAAGCCCTGACGACCCTCCGCATCCCGGATTTGCGCGAACGAGAGACTTTCCTGCTCTCCGGCGGCGAGAAGCAAAAAGTGGCTCTGGCGGGCGTCCTGGCTAAACTTACTGGGTGATTGGGCGATTGGGCGATTTTCTTCTGCCCATTCGCCCAGCCGCCAAATTGGAAGATCACAAAATGCTGGTTTCCTGGCGATACCGCAAACGCGAGAAGTCTTTCATCCA
>JAVEWN010000178.1:0-3261 GCA_034004515.1 Anaerolineales bacterium
ACTCCACTTTTTAGTGGAGTGCTACCTATATAGTTTGTATCGTGTTTTTCAATAAATTTATACCAATATTGCTCAACAGAAGAGACGAACCAAGCTGGAAGTAGCTCGGCTCGTCCTTTGGTTTTTTTTGCTTTTTTGCCGGATTTGCAGCGGATGCATGAATTGATGGAATAATAGGTTACTTCTTGGGCGACGCCCTCGGCTCCGTCCGCCAACTGACCGATTCGGGCGGCGCCATCACCCTGGCGCGGACGTATGACCCCTATGGCACAGTCAACACCACCAACGGAGCCGGCTCCAGCGGATACGGCTTCACCGGCGAATACCAGTCTGGCGACTCGGTCTACTTGCGGTCACGATTCTATACGCCTTATCTTAACCGGTTTCTCCAGCGTGACACCATTGTACCAAACCCGCGCATTCCAGCAGACTGGAACCGCTGGGCCTACGTGCGGAATAATCCATTGTTATATTCACAATGCACCTCACTGGGCATACTCTGTAGGGTTGTAGGGAAGGACGAACCATTTGAACTGCTTTCCGGCGCGGATGCGATAGGGGAGCAGTTTTTCTGTTTTTAGCATAGCACGAAATTGATCGAGATCCAAGCTGAGGATTTGGGGAGCGGTTTCAAGGGGCAGCATCTCGGGCAAGAGGACGGCGGAACCGTCGAGACGGGGCAGATTATTTTCATCGAGGCGCACCCAGAGCGAAGCGCCAGGGTGGTGTTGGTGTCCGGGCAGCAGCCCGGCATGGAACCAATCGGCAATCATGCTGCGATGGACGCCAAGTTGGGCGGCGGCTGTTTTGATGGGGATCAGGCCATCGCCGCGGGGTAGGCCGTTTGGGGTCGCCTGGTAGCGGCAGTTGCTGGGGATAGCATGTTTGCGGCGGACGGCGCGCACCCGCGCGAGGGTCCAGGGCAGGCCGGTGGCGGTGGGGTAGGCTTCGGCGTTGAGCAGCTCGGCGATCTGGTCATCGGGAAGGTGTGGGGCGAGCTGGCGCAGGCGGTTGGCAATGGAAGTGGCGGGTGGAGTGCCGTGCCCAGGGCGGCAAACTTCGAGGTCGGTGGTCAGTCCGGTCAGCCAGGAGATATGCAAAATGCTGAAGCCTGGTTTGGAGAAGCTGTCCATGCTCACTTCGCGGATCAGGCAGCGCAGCAGGCGTTTGCGATCTTCCTGGGTGGTGGTGGCGGCATACCAAAGGCTGGGCAGATCCTGGGCCAACTGGCGGATGGCGGCCTGGTCTGCTGGAGCGAGTGGGAGCAGGTGTTGGGTCTGAAAATCTTGCCACTCCTGGTTGACCTGGCGCTGGGCGAGCAGCTTTTCTTCCCAGAAATGCTCCAACTCAGCGGCTACCAGGCGGTTATCGGGGTCAACCCGTTCGTAGCGGCGGCGGGCCAGTTCAACATCATATTGCGCCTGCTCAAGAC
Organism: Anaerolineales bacterium; assembly: GCA_034004515.1. Lineage (GTDB taxonomy): Bacteria > Chloroflexota > Anaerolineae > Anaerolineales > Villigracilaceae > UBA8950. The sequence goes on from JAVEWN010000178.1 coordinate 1,433, forward strand.
GCATCTGCCACTGTTTTGTCAGGGTCTGATTTTGGGTTTCCAGTTGCGCGAGGGCGGCGATGGCAGCTTCGAGCCTGGCGGGTTGGACGGCTTCGAGAAAAAGCTGTGCGATGGCCTTATCGATGGAAGCCATGAAAAATGTCTGGCAGCGCGGAGCGGCGAACGCGCGGGTGTCGTGGTCGCAGACGTAGGCGCTGGCATGGGTATAGTGAACGTGCATCCGGCGTCCACAGCGCGCGCAGATGGCAATCCCTTGCAACAAGGCTGCGCCTTGGCGTGGCGCGCCACGTTTCCACTGCTGACCCTGCGCATTTTCGGCCAGGCGCTGCTGGTTGGCCTGATATTGATCCCAGCTGATGTAAGCCGGGTGAGCGTCTTGCAGCAGCACCGGCCAGTCAGACTGCGGGATCTTATGGGTGATCACCTTACTCTGATCGCCAGGCAGGTGCACACGATGATGCTTGCCGTAGGTAAACGCCCCGGCGTAGGCAGGCTGCTTGAGCAGGCTGTAAATCATCTGGTAAGCCGGGCGCGTCCATTCAATTTTGCCGCCCACGCGATGTGGAAGCAACAAATGCTCGTCACGCAGGTAGCGCAGTACCTTGTGGGCGCTGCCCAGACGTGTAAATTGTTCAAAAACCAGGTGAATGATACCCTGCACCTGTTTATCGGAACTCAGAACCACCTGGTTATTCTCGATGCGCTCGAAACCCACCGGCAAACGCAGGTTCAGTTCGCCCCGTTTGGCCTTGTTCATCTGCGCAGCACATAACTGGGTGCGCATGTTGTACCACTGCGCTTCAGAAAAGGCCCCTTTCAACCCCAGCAGCAGCCGGTCATCGTAAATCCGGGGATCAAAAACCCCGCTGGCATCCGAGATCAGCGTCCCACATAACGAAGCCAGATCAAGCAGTCGATACCAATCAGAACAGTTGCGCGCCAGGCGCGAAACATCCGTGACCAGGATCATCCCCACCTGGTTCAGCCCGACGGCTGCTACCACGTTTTGGAAGCCTTCACGCTGGGTGGCGGCGATCCCCGATTTGCCCAGGTCGTCATCGACGACCGTCACCCGCGCTTCAGGCCAGCCGAACTCGTGGGCGCGGGCGACCAGTTGATACTGCAAATCCTGGCTCTCCAGGTTTTCTTCGACCTGGCGCATGCTCGACTGGCGGATATACACATAGGCCAGCCGTTCGAGATGCACGCCCTGGATTTTAGGATGGGTGTTCATGGCTCATCCCCTGCGTCTGGACTTGTCTGACCAGCATCTCGGCCAGTATCTGGGTAAGTTCCTGACGTTTCTCCGCCGGAAATTGCCCCCACTCTGGTATTCGTATCAGCGCCGGGATACCGTTCCCCGGCAGGTTGTCTGTCTGTATCAACTTCCCTGGACGGGTTTCCATCGTCCACCTCCTCTGGCGGCTGCGCACGCAGCCTTTTTATCATTGTGACCAGATTCAGCAGCTCTGTCACCCCCACCCACGCTTCCACACTTTCTGCCGGGACGGCTGCCCCGGCGCAGTTCACCGGGGCTATAATCGGGCTGATGGTCTCAGCCCAGGCCAACGGCAGCTTCTCCAGGCTGCCATCCGGCCTTTCGATGACCCACTGCCTGCCTTCTCGCTTTCGCACTTTGACAATTTCCCCGTTTAACGGATGCTGCGGATGCGCTACCCGCAACAGCCCGCTATCTTGCGACTCGTTGGGTGTCTTTTGTTGATAATAATCCGGTCAATTTTGTCGACCCGACGGGGCATATCAAAGAAGGGCCGCAGGCTGAGAAGGCCGATTTGATTGTAGCCAAACTTCATAATATATATAACGTG
>JAVEWN010000085.1:0-14813 GCA_034004515.1 Anaerolineales bacterium
TGCGGGTTTCATCGCCGCTTTTCATGGCGTCTTTCAGGGTTTGGGTGAGTTGGGTTTTGGTATCCATAGTTAAACGATTATAACGGTTTCTGGCTTGTTGCAATATTAAGGATTCGTTTGAGTTGGGACTGCTTGTATTTGGGCGTAATTTCCAGGGCTGGCGGCGGGCATTGTCCCGGCAGCTACTCACGGGTAGTAGAAAAAGCCGTTTCAAATGTTATTGCGAGCCGTCCTGAGCGCAGTCGAAGGGCAGCGAAGCAATCTCCGCTTAAACGGCGAAAAGCTCCCAGACTGGGGCTTTTCACGTATTAACACTACGGGTACTCGCGCTTCGCCGCGAAAAGCACCCTCCTCGCAAGGTCAGGCCCGTTTTGGGATGAGTTTATAGCCTGACTTTCTCCCCATTCCTGCGAAGCGACTCAACTGCCGCGAAGCTGGCCTGGGTCACGCCGATCAGCTGCTTATACGGAATCGGCGCTTGTCCCGCCCGAATCGCGCGGACGAGGGCCTGCATCTCGTTAAAGTGGCCTTTGTCCTGGCCGAGCAGCTTGACCGTTTTCTTTTTCCCATCCCGGACCGTTTCCAACACCCTGAAATCGTCCAAAACGGCCACCAGGCCGCCGCAAAAGACCTCGACTCGTTCTTTGGGGAAAGATTTGTCGCCGTTGGCGAGATAGTCGACGATGCCGAGCGAGCCATCCGCAAAGCTGAAGGTCATCGAGACGTTGTCCTCGCGGTATTTGCCGCCATCCGGCAGGGCCGCCGCGCTGACGGAGACCGGCACAGAACCGGCCAGGAAGGTCAGGAAGTCGATAAAGTGGCAGCCCTCGCCGATAATCCGTCCGCCGCCCTGTTCAGGGTCATGCGTCCAGTGCTTGAGCGGAAGATAACCGGCGTTGACGCGGTAGTGGATGTAAAGCGGCTCCTGGCGTGTAGCCAATACGTCGTAAAGTTGTTGGGCCAGCGGCGCGAAACGGCGGTTGAAGCCGACGGTCAGGAATGGGTTATTGGTAATTTGCAATTGATCTTGAATCGCCGATAACTGATCCCGATTGATCGCCAGTGGTTTTTCCACAAAAACATGCTTGCCGGCTTGCAAGGCTCTCACCACCAAATCGGCGTGGCTGTCGTGGCGGGTCAGGATCAGGACGGTATTAATCTGTGGGTCGTTGATGATCTGCTCATCGTCCGAGCAGGCGTAGCGGAAACCGAACTTCTTGGCGGAATGGGCGGCATGCAGCCCGCCCGCGGAGGCGATCCCGACCAGTTCGACCTCTTTGACCTTCTTAAGGGCCGGTAAAAGCGTGGCATTTGCAAACAAGCCCGCCCCGAGCACACCCAGTTTAACGGTGTCAGGTTTTAGGGTGTCAGGGGTCAGGGGTGTTTTCCCTGACATTGGATACCTGACACTTGACACCACCTCACCCGACACTGCCTCCCCGGAGGCCGGATACGTCAGGAGAACGCCCAGGAAGGGTTCCTGCTTCTTGCCGGTGATAATTTCGTAGGCCTCGCCGGCCTGCTCGATCGGGAAGCGGTGCGAAATGAGCGGTTCGGCTTTCAGCTGGCCGCTTTCCAACAATCCAACCACCGCTTCAAAATTTCGGCCTTCCGTCCAGCGCACGTAGCCGATCGGGTAATCGCGTCCGTTTTCTTCGTAAGACGGGTCGTAGCGGCCCGGGCCGTAGGAACGCGAGTTGATGAAGCTCAGTTCCTTCTCGAAGTAGATTTTGCGCGGGAAGTTCAGCCCGACCGCGCCGGTCGCCACGATTTTGGCCCGGTCGCGGGCAATTGCCCCAGCCAGGCGGACGGGGTCGTTCGAGGCGCTGTCGGCGCAGATGATGACGCTGTCGAAGCCGCGATTGAGGGTGAAGGCCGCGCCGGATTCTTCTCCATTTTGACGGGAGCAGGCTGAAATTCCAAACTGCGAAGCGAGCGCGACCCGCTCCGGGTTGGTATCCAGGCCCCAAACGCGGCATCCGGCGGCAGAGGCCAGTTGAATCGTCAATAATCCCAAAAGCCCCAGGCCAATCACAGCCACGTTTTCGCCCAGCTGCGGTTCGGCCAGCCGCAGGCCGTGCAGGGCGATTGCGGCCAGGGTGGTGAAGGCCGCCGATTCGAAATCGACCGAATCGGGCAGCGGCGTCAGCAGGTTACGCGGGACGAGGTTGTATTCGGCGTGGACGGCGTAGCCGCCGCCGGCGCAGGCCACGCGCTGGCCGACCTGGAAACCGTCCATGCCGGGGCCGAGCGCGACGATTGTCCCGGCGGAGGAGTAGCCGAGCGGCATGGGGCTGTCGAGGCGGTTGAAGGCGGCGGTCAGGGTCGGCAGGACGCCTTCGCGCCCCATTTTGTCGACGACCTGCCGGACGAGGTCTGGCCGGGAGCGGGCTTTGCCGAGCAGGCTTTTTTCGGCGAATTCGACCAGCATCCGTTCGGTGCCTGCCGAGACGAGCGAGGCCGCCACTTTGACGAGGGCTTGCCCGGCGCGCGGGGTTGGGATGGGGACTTCTGCGATGCTGGTCTGGCCGTTTTTCAGGTTTTGGAGGAGTTGTTTCATGTGGGTATCCAGTGTGCAGGGTGTAGTGTTGAGCTGCGCCTGGCGGGGCAGGCAAGCGGCTGTTTCGGAATTGAGTTTACCAGTTTACCGGTAAACTGGTAAACTTTTTCGCTTATTTCTTGTGGCCCGCGCTTGCGGATAACTGAATTGTAATACTTCGTAAAATCGAAAAGAGTTAGACGGTGATATAATGGTTTCATCTTTAAAGTGAGGAGTAATCTGTGAGCGACGCGAGAGTTGATCGTTTTGCCCGTATTTTGGTGGATTATTCAGCAGGGCTTGGGGCTGGTGATCGGGTTTTGATTGAAGGCACAACCGCGGCTGAGCCTTTGATTCGGGCTGTTTTCCACCGCGCGCTTGAGGTGGGAGCGCACCCCCATATTTTGCTTGAAATGCCCGACCAGCAGGAAATCTTTTACGAAACCGCCAACGAAAGCCAGTTGGATTATGTCCCCACTTTCCAAAAGCTGGCCTACGAGACGTTTGAATCGCGCATCCGGATTCATTCGCAGACCAACCCGCGCGCGCTTTCGGCCATCGACAGCGCCAAGCTGGGCCGCCGCCAAAAAGCGCTGGCTTCCGTCCTCGAAACGCAGATGCGACGCGGCGCGGCAGGCGAATTGCGCTGGGTGACGACCCTCTTCCCAACCGAAGGCTACGCGGTTGAAGGCGGGATGAGCTTGCGCGTTTATGAAGATTTTGTCTACCGGGCCTGCCACGCCAACGAATCTGATCCGGTGGCCTACTGGAAAAATGTCCACGATCAGCAGGCCAAGATGATTGCGCGGGTCGAAGGACGGAATATTGTCAGCCTGCACGGCCCGAATGTCGATTTGAGCCTTTCGATCAAGGGCCGCAAATTCAACAATTCCTGCGGCCACCACAATATGCCGGATGGCGAAATTTACACTGGCCCGGTCGAAGAATCGGTCAATGGCTGGGTCAAATTTACTTACCCGGCGATTTACAACGGCGTCGCGGTCGAGGGAATTGAGTTGACCTTTTCGGATGGCAAAGTAACGGCTGCCAAGGCGGAGAAGAACGAGAAATACCTGCTTGAAATGCTCAATTCAGACGCCGGTTCGCGTTACCTGGGCGAGTTTGCAATCGGGACGAATTTCGAGATTGACAAATTCACCGGTAACATTCTCTTTGACGAGAAAATCGGCGGAACCTTCCACATGGCGCTCGGCGCCGGCTACCCTGAAACGGGTTCTAAAAACAAGAGCGTCATCCACTGGGATATGATCTGCGACATGCGCAAAGATGCCGAGATTACGGTCGATGGCGAGGTCATTTACCGCAACGGCCAGTTTGTATTCTAAGATTTTGATGTAAAATTGAAACGGTGGAGGCAATCCAGCCTCCACCGTTTTATTTTGTCAGCCTTTCTGCGGCTTACGGATTGTGAAGAGGAGACGGCATGGAACCCAAATACATCGTTTTTACGGGCGGGGTGGTCAGTTCGGTCGGCAAAGGCGTTACGGCGGCGGCCTTGGGGCTGCTGCTCAAACAGCGCGGATTCAAAATCGCTGTCCAGAAGCTCGACCCGTACATCAACGTCGACCCTGGCACGATGAGTCCTTACCAGCACGGCGAAGTTTTTGTGCTGGATGACGGCGCGGAAACCGACCTCGACCTGGGCCATTATGAGCGTTTTATCGATATTCGCCTGAACCGGGTTTGCAACTTTACGACCGGACAGGTCTACGCCGAGGTCATCCAAAAGGAACGCCGCGGCGATTACCTGGGCGGCACCATTCAGGTCATTCCGCATATCACCAACGAAATCAAACGCCGCATCAAACTGGTGGCGCGCACGCTCGATGCCGAGATCGTCATCCTCGAAGTCGGCGGCACGGTCGGCGATATTGAGTCGCTGCCCTTTATCGAATCGCTGCGTCAGTTGCGGACTGAAGTTGGGCGCGAGAATGTCTTCTTCATCCACGTCACCTGGCTGCCGTTTATCGGCGCGACCGATGAACTCAAAACCAAGCCGACCCAGCACTCGGTCGCCGAACTGCGCTCGATCGGTATCTCGCCCGATATGATCATTGCCCGTTCCGATTATGAAGTCACCGAAGATTTGTGTGAGAAAATCGCCTTATTCTGTGATGTCGATAAAAACGCGGTTGTGCCGATGAAAACCGCCCAGGTTTTGTACGAAGTGCCGCTTCTGCTCGAAAAACTTGGCGTGGGGGATTATATTGTCGGGCGGATGCACCTCGTGCCGACTCGCCAACCCGATTGGCATGAGTGGGAAACCCTGATGGCCCAGGTCAACAAACCCAACAAGCCTGAAATTCGGGTGGCTTTGGTCGGGAAGTATGTCGAACTGCACGACGCCTATATGTCGGTCCGCGAATCGCTCAAGCACGCCGCCCTGAACGTGGGCGTGACAGTCCACATCGATTGGGTCCACTCGGCAGACCTGGAGAAAAATAAAGGCTGGGAGATCCTCGAAAAAGCGGATGCAATCCTGGTTCCGGGCGGGTTCGGCTCGCGCGGAATCGAAGGCAAAATCATGGCGGCCCGTCATGCGCGTGAAAATAAAATTCCATATCTGGGGCTGTGCCTGGGGATGCAGTTGATGTGCGTCGAATTTGCCCGGAATGTGATCGGTTACGAAGATGCGAATTCAAGTGAGTTTGACCGCGCAACCGCCCAACCGATTATTGATCTGATGCTCGAGCAGCGTGGGATTACCGATATGGGCGGCACAATGCGCCTGGGGCTATACCCGTGCGAGCTGCAGCCCGGCACGAAGGCCGCCGAAGCGTATGGCGTCTCGCATGTCGACGAGCGCCACCGCCATCGCTTTGAGTTTAACAACAATTATCGCGCCCAGTTCGAGCAGGCCGGGATGGTTTTTTCTGGCATCTCGCCGGATGGGAAACTGGTCGAGATTTCGGAAATTGAGAACCATCCCTTTATGGTTGGCAGCCAGTTTCACCCTGAATTTCTCTCGCGCCCCAACCGTCCGCACCCGCTCTTTCTCGGATTTGTGCGGGCCGCCGCAGAACTGGCGGGAGTCAAAAGAAAGAAAGCCAAATAAATTTGCTTTATCGGTGTGAAAGCCACCGAGGAGGAGAAAAACCATGCGTGATGAAACCCGGCCCCCGATTATTGTTTGCAAAGATGTTTGTAAATGGTATGGAGCTTTCCAGGCCCTCAAAGAAATTAACCTTGAAGTGCGCAAAGGCGAGGTGATTGTTATCTTTGGCCCGTCTGGTTCTGGTAAGTCGACTTTCATCCGCACGATTAACCGTCTCGAAGAGCACCAGAGCGGCACAATTCTGGTCGATGGGATCGAGTTGAATGATGATACCCACAATATTGAGCTGATTCGGATGGAAACCGGCATGGTTTTTCAGCAGTTCAACCTGTTTCCGCATCTGAGCGTGCTTGAGAACGTCACCCTGGCCCTGATTCAGGTGCGCAAATGGGACAAGCAAAAGGCAGAAGAGTCGGCCCGCCAGCTGCTTGAGCGGGTCGGCATTCCCGACCAGGCCGAGAAGCACCCCGGCCAACTGTCCGGGGGACAGCAGCAGCGGGTTGCCATTGCGCGCGCCCTGGCGATGCAGCCCAAAATTATGCTCTTCGACGAACCGACTTCCGCGCTCGACCCCGAAATGATCAAGGAAGTCCTGGATGTCATGATCGAACTGGCCCGTTCGGGCATGACCATGCTGGTCGTCACCCACGAAATGGGGTTCGCAAAAGCCGTCGCCGACCGGATGGTTTTTTTTGATAACGGTCAAATTATCGAAATCGGAACACCTGCAGAAATATTTACCGCTCCCAAAGAAGAGCGCACCAAGTTATTCCTCTCACAAATTTTGACTCACTAATCGCTTCCTCCTCGCCAAGCGGCTGGCGCAACGCGCGAGAATTTCCGCGCCCTGCGCCAGCCCCATTTCACGCGAGTTTGGGGGCGATTACAATTCAATTATCCACCAGCGCTGCGGCGCAAGAAATCAGGGTTTTCGTAAAGCCAGCGAGTCCTGATGCAACCCTGAGAATCGAACCGCGCAGTGCGCAAAGAGCGCAAAGTTCTACGCCTTTCTTGGCGCACTTCGCGGCAAAAACTCCAAAATCGATCCGTCCGAGAAGTTGTCTGGCAGGACTTTAAGAAAGCCCTGCGCAAAAAATAAGCGAGCAGCCAATCAAATTCAGCACTGCGCGCTGAATCAGGTAAAATACGGGGGTATGAATCAAAAAAAGACGGCCTTCCGCAATACTTTTATCGTATTGTTCTTTGTTTTCTTTGCAATTGCCATGCTGGGCGGGCTATTCTGGGCAAACCTGCGCTACGTCCAGGGCAGCCCAACCAGCCTCGAATTTCTGCCAATCTGGAAGGGCGCCAACAACCTGCTGGTGGAAGGCCTGACCCCGTATGGCGAGTTCACCACCTACGAGATTCAAAAAATGGCTTACGGACGCGCCGCCGGCCCCGGCGAGCCGCCCCTGCGCGTCTCGCTGCCCCTGCCGCTGCTCTTGCTATTCCTTCCTTTGGGGGCCTTTGCGGATATGGAACTGGCCCGCGCTGCCTGGATGTTGATCCTGGAAATCAGCCTGGTTCTGCTGCTGATCTTTTCGGTGCGCCTTGCGCAATCGCAACTGAAATGGTTTGAATTGCTGTTCCTGTTTCTATTTGGTTTTCTTTGTTTTTTCTCGGTTCAAGCCCTGCGCTCGGCCAGCCCGGCCCTTTTGCTGGCAATGCTTCTTTTTGGCTCGCTCCTGGCCCAACAGGCCTCGTTTGAAGAGCTTGCTGGCATGTTGCTGGCGTTTTCGTTTTTCAGCCTCGAAATGGGCGGTTTGCTCTTATTATTTTTGCTGGTCTGGGCCGCGCTCAACCGGCGTTGGCGGATTTGGGCCGGCCTGCTCATGACCCTCAGCATTTTGGGAGCGATTGCCTTCATCATCAACCCCGATTGGGCCATTTCCTTTCTGATGTCTGCCCTGGTCAACGGACGTGCCAACCTCGACCCCTCCACTTTTTCACTTTTCAGCGGTTGGTTTCCCGGCCTGGGGCAGCGCATCGCCTGGGGATTGGCCTTTCTGGTTTTGCTGCTGCTGATGGTCGAAAGCCAGCAGGCGTTCCGCCGCAGCTCCTTGCAAGGATTTTGGCTTGCCAGCCTGGTCGCTGCCGTAACGCCGCTGGTGGGTCTGCCCGTCAAGGCGGGCGGGCTGGTTTTCCTTTTACCGGCATTCCTGCTTTCCGCGGTTGTCCTGGTCCAACGTTGGCCTGCCAGCGGGCGCTGGGTTGCGCTCGCGCTGCTAAGCCTGATCCTGGGCCTCTCCTGGCTTTTTGACGCTTACCGGGTTGAATCCAGCTTCTTGTGGATGTCGCTACTCGCGGTTTTTACGCTTTATTGGGTGCGTTGGTGGGTCGTGCGCCCCTCCCGTTTGTGGGCCGACCGGGTTTCTCCCCGTAGAGATGGTCATGTCTCGTACTAACCTTCTGGCCCTGTTTGTTCTCGGAATCCTCGTGGCCGGCGGCGTGGCCTTGCTCCAAAATTCTCCGGGCTATATGGACGCGGATTATTACATGGCCGGCGCGCTGCGCCTGGTGCAGGGGCATGGATTTAGCGAAATCATCCTCTGGAACTACCTCGACGACCCGTTAGGTTTGCCGCACCCTTCGCACAGTTACTGGATGCCGCTCGCCTCCATCGTCGCCGCTTTTGGGATGTGGCTGACGGGCCAGCACGATTTTTTCTCGGCCCGCCTCCCTTTCATCTTTCTGGCAGGCTTTGTGCCGCCCCTCACCGGTCTCCTGGCCTACCGTCTGTCTGCGCGCCGCGAGTTGGCGCTGCTTTCGGGCTTGCTGGCCGCCTTCCCCCCTTATCAAACATCTTTTATTGCAACCACCAGCAATTTTGTGCTCTACAATTTATTGGGCGCTCTGTTTTTTTTAGCCCTGTTTGGAAATTCGCGCAAAAACTTTTTCGCAATCGGCCTCTTGGCTGGTCTGCTAAACCTCGCCCGCAGTGATGGGTTGCTTTGGCTGCCGCTTGCCTTCGTGGCAGTCCTTTTGAAACTCATCCAGCTGCATGGTTTTCAAGGAAGACGGTGGCTTAAGCCATTATTCTCAGCCATATTTTTTATTTTGCTCGGCTATTTCCTGGTGATGACCCCCTGGTTTTTGCGCAACCTGAGCGAACTGGGCGTTTTGATGGCCTCCGGCGGCTCCCGGACGCTATTCCTGACCTCCTATAACGATACTTTTGCCTACCCGGCCTCCTCTTTAACGCTAGAACGCTGGCTTAATTCAGGCTGGCAGTCCATCCTTAATGCGCGCCTGTTCGCTCTGTGGACAAATTTAGGGACCGGTTTTGCCGCCCAAGGCGGAATTATCCTCTGGCCGTTTATCCTGCTGGCCGCCTGGCGTTTACGCCGAGACCTTCGCATTCAAATCGGCAGCCTGGCTTGGCTGACGCTCTTTCTGGTCATGACGCTCGTCTTCCCCTTCGCCGGGCCGCGCGGCAGCTTCTACCACGCCGGGGCCGCATTGCTGCCGCTTGGCTGGTCGCTGGCCCCAATCGGGCTGGAAGCCGCTGTGGCCGCTGCCCGCCGCCGCAATTGGTTTACGCCTCAGGCCCAGCGTATCTTCAGGCTGATGGTCTTTGCCGTCATTCTGGCCCTGACGTTGGCACTGGTTAATACCCGCGTGATCACGGGCGGTTGGGACGTCTCCGACCAGACCTATCAGCGGGTCGAAGCCCGTCTAAAACAAGCGGGTGCGCGTCCAACCGATGTCATCATGCTCGCAAATCCGCCCGGTTATTACCTTGCCAGCGCGCGCCCGGCCGTCATCACCCCCAGCGCCGATCTGGATCGAATTTTGCAAGCCGCCAAAACCTACAATGTCCGCTATCTCGCCCTGGAGCCCGACTCGGTTGTCGAACGGCTGCTGCCCTTCCTCGAACAGCGCGAAGATTCAATCTATCTGCGCCTGGCATTTGTTGAGTCCGGGGTGGTGGTGTATGAATTTATTCTCAAAGAATAAAATGCCGCGAAAAACAATTTTCCTTTTGGCAATTTTCTCAGGTTTGGTCGTCCTCATTTATACGCTGGCGGCGGCCTGGCTCTATCGTCCCGGTTTTCCTCTCGATGATTCCTGGATTCATTTGACGTATGCCCGCAATTTGGCGTTACGCGGCGAGTGGTCTTTTCTGCCCGGACAAAATTCAGCCGGATCTACCTCCCCCTTATGGACTTTCCTGCTTGCGCTCGGCTTTTTTCTACCCGGAACGCCCTACCTGTGGACGTATTTTCTGGGCGGCTTGATGCTTTTTCTGCTGGCTTGGCGGGTCGAGCTGACCCTGCGTCAAATTCAACCGGCCTACACCGCAACCCTGCCCTGGGCCGGGCTGGTGATTGTCTTCGAATGGCATCTTGCCTGGGCGGCCGCCTCCGGCATGGAAATTGTTCTGCACGCTTTGCTGATCACCACGACCCTGTCCTTCTTAATCTTGAACAAGCCGCGCTTCTTGCTGATCGGAATCCTGGCTGGCATAAGTGTCTGGTCTCGCCCGGATGGCGTCACCCTGCTTGGGCCTTTATTTTTCTTTGCCATTTTGCAGCCGAAAACCCTGCCTGAAAAATCCGCTGCTTTGGGGCGGGTGTTGCTTGGGTTCGCGGCCTTTTTCGTGCCCTACCTGCTCTTCAACCTGCTCCTGGCTGGCATGCCCTGGCCGAACACATTTTACGCCAAACAGGCTGAATACGCCTTCTGGCAGGACGAACCCCTCCTCCGAAAAGTGTGGCAGTTTTTATCCACTTATTTTGTGGGCATGAGCCTGCCGCTCTTGCCTGCGGTTGTAATCCTGCTCCTGAAAGCCGTCCAAAAGCGGGCCTGGGGCGTTTTGCTCTCTTTTACCTGGTTGGCAGGCTATGCCGGGCTATACACCAGCCGCATGCCGCTTTACCAATATGGCCGCTATCTGATGCCCACCCTGCCAATCTTTCTGCTGCTGGGGCTGGTCTCCCTCGCGTTTTGGCTGCCGACCGTTCATACCCACGCTCAACGGCGGCTGCGCTTTGCCTTCCTTGCTTTTTTCGGGTCGTTTAGCCTTATTTTCTGGGGCTATGGCGGATATGCGTACGCAGAAAATGTAAGTTGGATCGAAAGTGAAATGGTTCAGACCGCGCGCTGGACAGCCGAAAACCTACCTTCAGAATCGCTGGTGGCTGTTCACGATATTGGCGCATTAGGCTATTTCGATAGCCAGCGCCAGATCATAGATTTGGCCGGTTTAATTTCCCCGGCTGTCATCCCGTTTATCCGCGATGAAACCCGCCTGGCGCGCTATTTGCGAGAGCAGGGCGCGACCCATCTCATCGTTTTCCCTGGCTGGTACCCGCTCTTGGTGGAAAACTGCCGTCCTATTTATGAAGCCGATGGCCCGCAATCGGGCCTGAGCCAACTTGGAAAAATGACAGTTTACGACTGCCAGAAACCTTAAGAAAACGCTTTTCCTGTGCTATACTCACGCCAGGCAGGCTTATTGATGAACGAATTATCTCTTGTAATTGTAGAAGACCATCCACTTTTCCGCCAAGGAATTGTGGATACTTTGTCTTTGGAAGCAGATTTCCGCGTTATCGGCCAGTCTGCTCATGGGGAGCAGGGGCTTGAGCTGATTCGCTCATTATGCCCGGATATTGCCATTATCGATGTCAATTTGCCCGGCATGAATGGTCAGCAAATCACGCACGAACTTGGGGCCGATAAAATTCGCACCCGCGTTATTTTGCTGACCGCTTACGATGATGCGGAGCAAACTTTACACGCCGCCATTGCCGGCGCATTTGCTTATTGCTCAAAGGATATCCAGCCTGAAGATTTGCTGGTCGTCATTCGCACCGTCGCTGCCGGGCTATACGTCATTAACAATCAGGTCATGACCCATTCAGAGTTCAAATCGTGGATTGAAAGCCAGATTGAATCCTCGCGCCGTTCTTATTCTGAACCAGGCAGCCCCTTTCATCCGCTTTCGGAGCGGGAGATGGAAGTGCTGAATTGTGTTGTTGAAGGCATGAGCAACAAAGAAATTGCCAGTATTTTGGGAATCAGTCATCAAACGGTTAAAAATCACATCACCTCGATTTTACGCAAATTCAACGTTGAAGATCGTACCCAGGCGGTTGTCTACGCATTGAAACGCGGTTGGGTTAAACTACGTCCAGACGACCGCTTGCAGGAGTAATTATGCCAAACGCAGAAGGTATTACCAACCCCCTCGAAGAAGCCCGCAACAATATTCAAACCGTGTTGGACGAATCGGGCCGTTCTCTGCACGAAGTCACTTTGATGATCGAGCAGAGCCAGGTCGAAGTCGGAAAATTGACCCAGCGCAATGCGGCAATCACCGCTCACTTGCAGCAAGTCCAGGCCCAGGGCAACGCTGCCGATATCGAAGAAGTCCGCATGGCCTACGCCTCGGCCCTCGATGCCCAGCAGCGGCTTTTTGTGATGCGGGGCCAGTTGGAAAAACTGCAGAGTGACCAGTCGCACTTGGAGCAGTACAGCACATCTCTCAAGGAGGTCTTAATCCTCCTGCAAAGCCGGGATATTAACGCTTCGCCAGGCCCATCGCAGAAAACACAGCCTGCCGGCATGGAGATGATCATCCAGGCCCAGGAGGCTGAGCGCCAGCGACTTTCACGTCAGATGCACGATGGGCCGGCCCAGGCCCTCTCAAATTTTATCCTTCAGACAGAGATTGCCATGCGTCTGATGGACATCGACGTTGCCCAGGCGCGCGAGGAACTGTCCAGCTTAAAAGCCTCGGCCATGGGCACCTTCCAGAAAGTGCGGAATTTCATCTTTGAATTGCGTCCGATGATGCTGGATGATCTTGGCCTGGTGCCAACCATCAAACGCTATGTCGACTCTTTCAAAGAACAAAACAGCCTCGATGTCACCCTGACCGTCACCGGGCAGGAGCGCCGCCTTGAATCCTATCTCGAAGTCATGGTTTTTCGCGCCGTGCAGGAACTGCTTGGCAACGCTGCCCGTCACAGCCAGGCCAGCCAGGTAAAAACCCAACTCGACATTAACGAAAGCGCCATAAAAGTAGTGGTGGACGACAACGGCAAGGGCTTTTCTGCGGAAGTTCTTGAACAGGGCAATAGCCTCGGCCTGGGTTTGATCCGCGAACGGGTCGAAATGCTTGGCGGTTCATTTGAATTATCTACCACGGTCGGCAAGGGAACCCGCATAATTTTCTCCCTCCCCGCTCAAGTGGTTTAGTTGACTTGCATTTCTGTAAGTGCCATCGCTTGCATTTTGGCTTATTTCATATATAATAAGTTTAGTCGTATTTATTGACGAGTTCATGAACTGGAAGGAGGTGAAAGACATGTTGTTCGCAAAGAAAGAAAAAGGCCAAGGTTTAGTTGAATATGCTTTGATTCTCGTTTTGGTTGCCATCGTAGTTATTGCCGCCCTGACCATTCTCGGACCGATCATTGGTAACGTTTTCACCAAAATCAACACTGGTCTTACGGGCCAATAGTAGTTTGATTTTCGCAATAAAAAAGGAACCCGGTTTACTGGGTTCCTTTTTTATTGTTAATTCTCGAGCGCTTCTACTTTTTCGTTGCAAGCGTTTATAATTCATCTAATGCCTTCCACTCGTTTCATTCACGGTTACGGTTTCCTTTGGCTCAGCCTGGCACTGCTGATCGTGTTAAGCCTGTCTTTTCTACTCCCCTTAACGCCGCAGGATTATTGGTGGTATTTGCGGGTCGGAGAAGAAACGCTTGCGGGCGGGGCTGTTCCATCTGTTGATCGTTATAGTTATACTCTCGCTGGGACTCCTTTGGTGTATCCAGCCTGGTTGGCGGCGGTACTGTTATGGCTGTGCTATGCGGGAGGGGGATTGCCTGCAACTTTTCTGATGCGCGGCCTGCTGCTTGGGGGCGCTTATGGCTTATTTTGGTATTCCCTGCGACGTGTTTCTGGCCCGCGCCTGGCGACTGTTCTAACGATTATCCTGGTTTTATCCAGCAGCAGCAATTGGTCTATTCGCCCACAGATGTTTGCTATTCCGCTGTTCGTTGGCTCCTTATTTATTTTTTATGCCTGGCATGAACGTGACTCAAGACTGGTATGGATGCTGCCGTTAATCAGCCTGCTTTGGGCGAATATCCACAGTTCTTTTGCCCTGATTTTTATCTTGGGAGGTTCAGGGTTTATTTTCGGCAAGGGCAACCGCAAGGCACTTGGCGCGGCGCTCTCTTTATCCATCCTGACAGCAATGATTAATCCGGTGGGGTACTCCATCTGGGCAACGGTCTTGGATGCGGGTAGTATTCGCTCGATCAGCACAGAATGGCTGCCTCCGCTCAACTCAGGCTGGCAAATGAATATTTTTTATGCCTGGCTGCTTTTGTTTATTCCGCTGGCGGTGCTTTCGCCCAAAAAACTCGATTTGTTAAACTGGCTCTGGTTTGTGGGCCTGGGCTGGCTGGCGCTTTCAGGTGTACGTTTTGTTATCTGGTTTCAATTCTTGCTGGCTTTTCAAACCGCATTCTTGCTCTCAGACTGGGATTTACGCTGGCTTGATCGGCGCGGGCGCAGGGGAATTGCGGCAATTAACTTTTCACTGGCTGCCTTGTTCTTATTTTTGCCTTTGTTTTTATTGCCTGGGATTCGTGATGGGTGGTGGCCGGAGGCTCCCGCGCTAATGGAAGATACACCCGTAGCAGCGGTGGAATGGCTCAAGGCCCAGCCTGAAGCTCCCATAAAAATGTGGAACGATTTTAATTTTTCCAGTTATCTAATATTTGCCTTGCCAGAGCATCCTGTCAGAATCGATACCCGCATGCACCTGGTTGGGTACACCCCTCAACAATATGACCAGTACCGGGCCATTGCATCTGCCCGTTATGACTGGCAAACCATGTTAATGGATGAAAACATCAATTTATTGTTCCTTTCGAATGCCAACCAACCGGCCCTGGTGCAGGCTGTCGAGCGTTCAGGGGAGTGGTGCATTGCTTATCGTGATGAAATTGCTACGATTGGCCTCCTTCGTCAGCCCAATCAACTCTGCCCCTAAATTTCTGAACAACCTGCCGAGGTACTCCTTCAAATGAAACCAATTCTCGCTAAGGAACGCGGATTAAATAAGTTTCCGGTAGATGAGTAGGTGTTCGTTTAAGGTTAGAGCGATTACACTTACGGTAAAACTATGCCATGGAGTTGGAAGATTGATGGAACCTTATCGACCAGAAATTG
>JAVEWN010000086.1:0-14659 GCA_034004515.1 Anaerolineales bacterium
GCGGGCGCGTTTGCCTCCAGTTTCACATCAGCTTTGATCTGGTCGCGTTTGTGGCCGAATGAGTTGTACCCGTTGGGCGTTTTCTGGGGCATTCTGACGATCAGCCTGCCGTTATTGGCGATCCTGGCGCTGGCCCTGGCGCACTGGAAACGGCTGCATCCCATCCGCTGGGCCGGGATTCTGGCGATGCTGCTGGCACTGTTTGCAGGCGGACTCTTGGTCAGCGTCAAAATTGGCGGGGGCGGCGACCTGCACAACATGGATGGATTTGCAGCGCTCCTCAGCATAGTAGCCGCCTTCTTGATCGGCGGACAGGTGCGGGCTGAATCCGCTTCGGATGCGGATCGGGTTCAGGTCCAACCCGCCTGGCCGATCCTGGCCCTGGCCGCGCTCATCCCGCTTTTTTTTCTGATACCGATGCTTTCACCGCGCGAGAAATACAACCAAAACTGGAACCAGCAGCGTTTTGAAGAGATTAAAACCCTGGCTGAGGGCGCAAACGGGCCGGTTTTGTTCATTAACGAGCGTCATTTTGTGACTTTTGGCGATATTGACGTAACCTTGGTGCCTGAATATGAGAATGTCTCGCTAATGGAAATGGCAATGAGCAATAATCAGCAGGTTTTGAGACGGTTTTACGCCGATCTGCGCGAGAATCGCTTTGCGATGATCGTAGCGGGCAAGCAAAACCTGTTTATCAAGGAGCAAGGCGCGTTTGTGGATGAGAATAACGTCTGGAATACGCGCATTTCGCCCTATATTTTATGCTATTACGAGCCGATTGCGCTGATTGAGCCAGACCACAGTCGCTTGGAGGTCTTTCTGCCGCGCGCCAAGCCGGGAGTTTGCCCATGAGTCAAAAACGCCGCTCAATCGCCGTTTGGGTGCGCTGGATTGGGACAATCCTGAGCCTGGGGCTTTTTGCCTGGCTGATGACGCGCCTGGACTGGAACTCGCTCGCTGAACAATTGACAAAAATCACCCCCTGGTGGTTTGCCCTTGCGATTGGCCTGTACCTGGCAGCTCAGGCGTTTAACACCCTGCGCTGGTGTTCCCTGCTTTGGGCGCACAGCGTTTCGATCACCTTTTGGCAAGCATTCCGCATTGCCTGGAGCGGGATTTTCGCCTCGAATTTTCTACCCTCCACCATCGGCGGCGACAGCCTGCGGATGGTCGCGATTTTGCCTTATACCAAAAGCAAATCGGTGGCGGTCGGCTCGGTCGCGCTCGATCGGGTCATCAATATGGCAAATTATGCCTGCCTGCTGCCGCTCGCGGCATGGGTTTTCGGGGCAAAGCTAAATCTCCTTTTTGGGGCCGGCCTGGCCTTCGATTTACGCAAGCTGGCTGAAAAATATTTCCCCAAAATTGTGGCTGCGCTGCGCGAATGGGCCGCCCGCCCGGCAGCTTTTGGCTGGGCTTTTCTGGCGGCCTGGCCTTCAAACCTGGCCGTGATGCTGGCAAATTTCATCGTGGCGCGCGCCCTGGGCATGGAAATTTCGTTTGCGCAAATTATGGCGGTTCAAACAGCGGCCTATTTTGTTTCCGTCTTGCCGATCTCGGTCAATGGCTACGGGGTGCGCGAGGTGACGATCACGAGCCTCTTCACGACTCTTGGCGCGACACTCGAACAAGCCTCGGCCCTGGCTGTCCTGACCCGTTTTATCGCGCTGCTGGTGACGATCCCCGGCGCGCTCTGGGTTTCGAGCGTGGCTTCAGATCTGGCAGAGAAAGCATGAAAATTCTCGTTTTGTGTCATGAGTTTCCGCCGGTCGGCGGCGGTGGCGGACGGGTGGCCCGCGATATTGCGCGCGGCCTGGCCGAGCGTGGGCACGAAATCCGCATTCTGACCGACCGCCTGGACGGCCTGCCGCCCGTTGAAACCCAGGCCGGGCTGCAGATCGAACGCATCCCGGCCCGCCGCAAGCAGGCTTTCCAGGCCGAGTTTTCAGAAATGGCGCGTTACGATCTGGCGGCTTTTCAAGCGGGGCTGGGCATCATCCGCACCTGGAAACCGGATGTAATCCATGCTCATTTCGCCGTTCCGGCTGGGGCGGCCGCGTTTGCGCTCTCCAAGCTGACCAAAGTCCCCTATCTGCTGACGGCCCACCTCGGCGATGTGCCGGGGGCTGTCCCAGATAAAACCGAGCGCTGGTTCAAGCTGATTTATCCGCTGACGCCCCAAATTTGGAAAAGCGCGGCCCGGGTGGTGGCGGTCAGTGAATTTACGCGTTCGCTGGCTCTCAAGCACTACCCTGTCCCGGTCGAAGTGATTCACAATGGCGTCGAACGATCCGCTTTGCCAAAATGGCAGCCTGCCAGCGATGGCTCCCCACGCCTTATTTTTGCGGCGCGCTTTGTCGCTCACAAAAACCCGGCTGATCTGGTGGAAGCGCTCGCGCGCCTGGCCTACCTGCCCTGGACTTGTATCATGGCTGGGGATGGCGAGCAGTTGGAAACGGTGCGCGCCCTGGTCGAACGGCATGGGCTGGAAAAACGCATCCACCTGCCGGGTTGGGTCAGCCCGGAACAGGTTTTGGAGCATTTCGCCGCCAGCGACATTTTGGTTTTGCCTTCGCGTTCTGAGGGGTTGTCGGTGGTCGCGGTGCAGGGCCTGGCAATGGGGCTGGCCCTGGTGCTGAGCGCAGCCGGCGGCAACCCGGAGTTGGTTCAGCCCGGCGAAAACGGATTTCTCTTCCAGCCCGGCGACGTGACTGCCCTGACGGCCGCGCTTGAATCGCTGCTGAGTTCGCCCACGAAAGTAGCCGCCTTCCAGGCCCGCAGCCGCGCAATGTCCGCCGCCTTTGACCTGGAAAAAATTGTCTACGAATATGAAAAAATACTTGAAAAGGCAGCCCACGGGAAATATGGAGATTAAGAACATCATTTTCAGACGCAGGCCCTGAGCGGAGCGTTTCTCAGCGTAGTCGCAGGGCCAATACATAAAATTCATTTTCTTGACATCGATAGCAGCTCTCACTCAAACCACATGCAACCTTACGTAATCATCAACGCCGCCATGAGCCTGGACGGCAAAATCGATACCTTTGAGCGCCGCGGCGCGCAGATTTCATCCGCAGAGGACAAGCGCCGGGTGCTGGAACTGCGCGCCAGCGTAGACGCGGTCCTGGTCGGCGGGAATACGCTCAACAACGAAAACCCCAAATTGACGGTTAAACTGCCGGAACTGGCCCAACAACGCCTGGCGGCAGGCCTGCCCGCCAACCCGGCCAAGGTGGGGATTGTGACCCGGGCCGCACTCGACCCAAACGGCGATTTCATCCAGGCTGGCCCGGCCCGCCGGATTGTGTTCACCACCCCAAAAACGGAGCCAGCCCAACGCGAGATGCTGGCGGCCGCCGGGGTGGAAATCCTCTTGCATGATGCGCCGCGCGTCGATCTGGGGCTGGCGCTTCAGACGTTGAACGCGCTTGGAATGAACCGGATCATGGTCGAGGGCGGCGGGACGCTGATCGCCGAGTTCGTGCGCCTCGGCCTGGCCGATGAGCTTCAGCTCTATCTCGCGCCGAAACTTTTCGGCGGGGTAAACGCTCCTTCATTGGTGGCAGGCGACGGGTGGCCCGCATCCGAGGTGAAAACGCTTGCATTGGTCGAGGCGCGGGTATTGGATGCCGCCGGGGGGCTGCTCTTATGCTATCATTTACAAAAATAAACAGACTTGTTAATGAAATACCTACGTTATCAGGGTATGATTTGACCTTATAGGAGATAAAAATGGCACTCTCTCAATTAAAAATTCAAGAGCTTTTGGATAACGACCGCGAACACGAGTGTGATGGTTGCGGGGAAAATCATATTTGCGTCAGCATTGCTTCGATTGCAGAGCTGCCAACCCGCTTTGGCGATTTCCACATTGTTGCGTTTTACAACAATAAGGATGGCAAGGAACATGCCGCAATCGTCAAGGGCGATATTACCGACGCCGAAGATGTGCCGGTTCGCATCCATTCAGAATGCCTGACCGGCGACGCGCTCGGTTCGCTGCGCTGCGACTGCCGCGACCAGCTCGAGGCTGCGCTGACGGCCATCGGCAAAATGGAAAAGGGCATGGTGCTTTACCTGCGCCAGGAAGGCCGCGGAATCGGTTTTATCAACAAAATCCGCGCGTATGGTTTGCAGGATTACGGCATGGACACCGTCGAGGCCAACCTGGCGCTCGGTTTCCGTGACGATGAGCGTGACTACGAGGTGGCCGCTCACATGCTGATGTCGCTCCAGGTCAAATCGATTCAGTTGATGACCAATAACCCCAAGAAAATGAACGATATGACCAAATACGGCATCAAAGTCAGCGGGCGCATTCCGCATATTTTGCCGCCCAACGCGCACAACGAGTTTTACCTGCGCACCAAAGCCGAGAAATCCGGCCATCTGATCGACTTCAGCGGCAAAGAACATCTGATGGAACAAATCGACCGGCCGGTGGTCAAGGGCATGTCGCCCGATCAAATCAATTCGCTGCACGAATAATTCATTCCCCAAAGCCCCATTGGCGAAACCCTTTGGGGCTTTTTTTGCGCATATCAGGAAACAAAAATGATCGACTCCTTCAACGCCATCCGTTACCCGCGTTCGACCCTCGTCCCGCTCGTGCTGTGGGTGCTGACGATGATTTCGCTGCCCATTTTGGGCTGGATTTTGGGCGAGGGCTATCTGATTCGTGGCATGGCTTTGGGCGTGCTGATGCAAGCCAGCGCGGTCTTGCTGATTTTGTATTTTGGCTGGGGCTGGGCGCGCACGCTGAAAACTTTTGCAATTGTGGTTACGCTTTCCTTTCTGGCCGAGTTCGCCGGTTCAACGAGCGGCCTGCCGTTTGGCAAGTACCACTACACTGGTCTGCTCCAGCCGCAGCTGGGCGGCGTGCCGCTCCTCATTCCGCTGGCCTGGATGATGATGCTGCCGCCGGCCTGGGCCATCGCCAAAATCATTTTAGGAAAATCTGGTCGGCGTTGGGCGTTTGTGCTGCTCTCGGCCCTGGCTTTCAGCGCCTGGGATCTCTTCCTCGACCCGCAAATGGTGGGGTGGGGTTTTTGGGTCTGGGAAACGCCCGGCGCATACTTTGGCATTCCGCTCAGCAATTACCTCGGCTGGATTGTGGTCTCCGCCCTCCTGACGCTGGCGGTCAACCCGCAAGACCTGCCGCTCGGCCCGCTGGCCCTGGTCTATGTCCTGACCTGGCTCCTGCAATCCATCGGCCAGGGAATCTTTTGGGGTCAGCCCGGCCCGGCCATCGTTGGCTTCCTGGGCAGCGGCTTTTTCGTGCTGCTGGCCTTCTGGCAGAGCCGCTCCCAACCAGCCGCCCAAAGCGATGACTGAACTCTCCGGGCTGCTCTGGCTGCTGGCAGCCTTTCTCTCCGGCGCGTTGCCGCTTTCGGTTTGGGTTGCAAAACTGGCGGGCAAAGACCCGCGCAGCGTGGGCGACAAAAATCCCGGCGCAACCAACGCCCTCAAAAGCGGCGGCAAATGGATCGGGCTGGCCGCGCTGATGCTGGATGTCTCCAAAGCCGCCCTCCCGGTTGGGCTGGCCTATCAAATTGTCGGCCTGCGCGGGCCCGAAATGGCGGCCATCGCCCTCGCGCCCAGCCTGGGGCACGCCTACTCACCCTTCCTGGGCTTCAAGGGCGGCAAAGCCCTGGCCACCGCCCTCGGCGCGTGGATCGGCCTGACGCTCTGGGACGTTCCGCTCGTCGCCCTGGCCGGGATCACGCTCTGGTTCCTTTTGCTCAAAAACGCTGGCTGGGCCGTCGTCCTGAGCCTGGCCGGGATGGCCGCTTACCTGGTCTTTTTCCGCCCCGACCCGCTCCTTTTTTGGGTGCTCGGCTTGCAGGCAATTTTACTAATCTGGAAACATCGCCAGGATTTGGTAATTCGTAATTGGTAATTCGTAATTCGTAATTCGCAACCCTTAATTCCTAATTCCTAACCCCTAACCCGCCCTCGCTCATGCTCTCATTTTTGCCACTGATTTTTTTTGCGCTGACCGCCATTCTGAACGCTTTCAGCTTCCCGCGCCTGCGCAAGAACAAAAATCCGGTTTTCCAGCCCTCCCTGAAGATCCTGATTCCGATGCGCAACGAAGCGGCGGTCATCGCCGAAACCGTGCGCAGCCTGCTCGCGCAGGATTATCCCAATTTTGAAATTTTAATTCTGGATGACGGCTCGACCGACGACTCCGCCAAACTGGCAGTACAGGCCGCGGACGGCGATCCCCGTTTAAGCATCCTCCAGGGCCGCGACCTACCCGCAGGCTGGCTCGGAAAACCTTGGGCCTGTCAGCAGCTCGCGCAGCAAGCCCACGCCGACTACCTGCTCTTCAGCGACGCCGATGTGCGTTGGGACGCGTCCGCCGTCTCGGCCCTGATGGCCGAAGCCGCACGCACAAACGCCGACCTGCTGACCGCCTGGCCGACCCAGATTAGCGTCAGTTGGGGCGAGCGGCTGGTCGTGCCGCTGATCGCCTTCACCATCCAGGCTTATCTGCCGATCCTGGCCGTTCATCACCTGCCCTGGCCGATTTTTGCGCACGCCATGGGCCAATGCCTGCTCTTCAAGCGCGCGGCCTACCAGCAGATTGGCGAACACGAAACCGTCCGGGCCGAGATCGTGGATGACATGGCCTTTGCCTATGCCATCAAAGGCCGGCGGCTGCGCCTGCGCGCCGTCGATGGCAACGGGCTGATCCAAACGCGCATGTACCAAAACTGGGGCCAGGTGCGGGCCGGGTTCGCCAAAAACATCCTGGCCGGGCATGGCGGCAGCCTGACCTTTCTGCTATTTTCGACAGTTTTTCACTGGTGGATGTTCGTTATCCCCTGGATATTCGTTATTCGATACTCGATTTTCGAATATTCGAGTAACTTTTTCGCGGTTTTGAGCCTGGCCTTGCTGGGGATTTTGACGCGCGCCCTGACCGCAGCCGTTACCCGTCAGCGGGTGCGGGATGCGCTGCTGATGCCGGTTTCCGTCTTCCTGATGACGCTGATTGCGGCCCAGGCCGTCCGCTGGCACTTTGGCGGCGGGCCGCACTGGAAGGGACGCCAGATGAACCGGGCATAGGAACTGGAATTGTGATTTGGGATGAGACGCGCCGCGCGGATTTAAAAAACTTCTCTGGGGCGCAATGCCGCTCTTGCTCAAAATGACGATTGCGGCGAGAGCTTAGAGCAGCGCGAGCAAGGCAAACAAGACCCCTGCCAGGCCGCAGGCAAAATTGACCCAGTCATTATCCAGCCAGGGCAGGCCGCGCTGGAGGGTGGTGGCCGTTCCGCAGCTATGTTCGGGGTGGCGTTCGGTCTCCTTCTGGCAGGTCGGACAAAAGTAGATGGCCTGAATCGTCGCGCCGAGGAAACTGTCCGCGAGCGAACCAGCCAGCCCGCCAAACGTGACCCAGAGCGTCAGCGCAAATCCGTTTAACGGCGAGCCAGGCAGGGGGGAGAGCGCTCCGGCCAAAATGCCGATTAAACCGGCCCCGGCCAGGGAGGCAAAAGTGCCGAACAACGAGATTCCGCCTGAGGTGCCTTTTTCCACAATCTTGGTTAAATTGGTAATCATGCGCGGCGAACGCGGACTGAGAACGCCCAGTTCGGTCGCCCAGGTATCGGCGTTGACGGCGGCCAGCGAGGCGGCGAAGGCCAGCCAGGGCCAGGCTTCGCCGGGGAAGAAAATTGACAGCCCGCCAAAGACAGCCGCCAAACCGCCATTGCCAAAGACCTGGCCGGCGTCGCGCTGGCTGCCTTTGGAAAATTTCTCGTTCAGGCCGCGTTTGCGCTTTTTGAAGGCCCGCGAAAGGCCGCTCGAACTGATAAAAAAGGTCAGCAAAAGGATGGCCCACGCCAAACCACCCAGGCCAAAGACGAGCGTGCCGACCACGGTCGCGGCCCAGGCCCCTGAACGGGAGAGGCTGCGGGCGCGGTAGGCGGCATACGCGACGACGACGGCCAAAACAAGGCCAAGCGCGAGTTGGGGGAGATTTTCAGGCGACATTCAACAGGAAGAAAACAGCAAAAAGGAAAAATAAAGACGAAAGCGCCCCCGAAAGCCAGATCAGGGCCGCCAACAGGTGCAGTTCCTGGCGGCGATAGAAAAACAAGCCGGTCAGCCAGCCGCCCGCAAACAAAACCGCGCTCAGGAGCGGCAACAGGATCAACTGTGCGCCCGGAACGGTCTCAAGCGGCGCGCCAAGGGCATCGAAACCGAGCGAAATCTGTTCCAGGCCGGGCAGGGTAATGCTGACCCACAAAAATAATCCGATATTGGTGGCCGCGCCGATAAGCCAGGTGGCGCGCGTGAAACGGTTGTGCCAGGCGTCTGACAGGACGAAGGAGGGATATTGCGAGTGCGACTGGCCCGGCACAAGGCTGCCCATTTCCATCGTGCGCTGAAAGGCCTGCACAAAAGCGCCCGGGTCGGCTGGGGAAATCGCAAAAATCTGGCGGGCGGTGGCAACCAGCAGCAGCCCGTCGGTTTCGGAGGCCAGAAACTCGACCGGCCCAAAATCGGGATGGCGGCTAGTGCCGAGTATGCCGCCCCACAGCCGCAGCCAGGGCAGGCCGAGCGGCGTCGGCAGCTGGGCGACAGGCCGCAGCCATTCGACATCTGAAATCGGAATGTCTTCAACGCGCATTCCCCAGACCAGGTGCAGGTTGTTGCGGTCGAGGCTGTATTCGGCCCGGATCAGGGCATACAGGCGATAAGCCAAAAAAGGCAAAACGAGCAGGCAGGTCAGCAGCAGCAGGACAAACCCGGCAAACGCCAAATTGAAGGCCGCGCCATACAGGCGAAAGGCCGCCCAGGCCGCCAGGCCCAGGAAAAGGACGATCAGCGCGGCGTGCAGGGCCAGTCCGCGCTGTTTGGGTGGGGGAAAGCTGGCGAAAGAGGGCATCTTCTTGATCCGGGTCTGGCGGCGGTCTCGATTTGGCTTGCGGCCTGTTCGAGCAGCGCTTTTTTACATTAATTCCGCGCGGATGGACTGGCAGACGTATTCGACCTGTTCCTGGCTCATCACGCCGCTGAAAGGAATTGCCAACCCGCGCCGTCCCAGGTCTTCGGTAACGGGGAAATCGCCTTCACGCCAGCCGAAGCGTTCGATCATGTAGGGCTGGCTGTGAATCGGGACAAAATAGGGGCGCACCGGCACGCCGCGCGCTTCGAGGCGTTTGGCAAAAGCGGCCCGCTCAATTTTTGGGTCCAGGCGGATGACGTAGACGAACCAGCTCATGCGGGTAGTGGAGGAAGCGACGAAAGGCAGTTCGAGGCCGGGGATTTCGGACAGGCGTTCGGCATACCACCCGGCTACCTGTTCCCGCTTAATGAGCAATTCATCCAGCCTGGTCATCTGGACCGCGCCCAGGGCCGCCGACATTTCATCCAGACGATAGT
The DNA here is from genome assembly GCA_034004515.1 of Anaerolineales bacterium. Classification (GTDB taxonomy): domain Bacteria; phylum Chloroflexota; class Anaerolineae; order Anaerolineales; family Villigracilaceae; genus UBA8950. The sequence goes on from JAVEWN010000086.1 coordinate 9,400, forward strand.
TGTAGCCCAGATAAGTGTGCGAAAGCCAGGTATCGCCGGGCGCGCGTCCCTGGTTGCGCAGGGCGCGCATCAGGTCGGCGGCTTTGTCGTCGCTGGTGATAATCAGGCCGCCTTCGCCGGTCGTGATCTGCTTGTTGGGGTAAAAGGCAAAGATGCCGTAATCGCCCAAAACCCCGGCTGGGCGTCCGTGGTAGGTCGCGCCGAGAGCCTCGCACGAATCCTCGATCACGGCCAATCCGCGCTGGCGGGCGACAGCGTTGATCGCGTCCATCTCAGCCGGCTGGCCGAAGACATCGACCGGCAGGATGGCTTTCAGGCGCGATTCGATATTAGAGATTCGATATTCGTCATTCGAGTTGCGCTTATCGAGTAGCGAGTAGCGAGTATCAAATTTCCGAGGCAGGTATTTTTCGATGTTTTGGGCCGCGTCGGCAACCTGTTCGGGGTCGATATTGCCGGTCAGCGGGTCGACATCCACAAAAACGGGAATGGCGTTCTCAAAGAGCAGGGCGTTGCTCGAGGCGACAAACGAAAATGGGGTCGTGATGACCAGGTCGCCGGGCCCAATCCCGGCGGCGCGCACGCACAGGTGCAGGCCCGCCGTGCCAGAGTTGACGGCGATGGCGTGTTTCGCCCCGGTCAGGTCGCAGAAGGCCTGCTCGAAACGCGGGATGTTTTGGCCCATGCTCAGGATGGGCGTGTTGAGGACGTCGCTGACTGCCTTGCGTTCGGCGTCAGTCAGGTCGGGGGAGGACATGGGGATTTTCATAGCAGAAATCATGGTTAATTATTTATCTCGGTCTCATCAAGAAAGTTAAATTCCACCCTGCTTTGGGTAACAATTTCGTCAAGAATAGCGGGCAAGAAACCTTGTGAACAGGCGTGTTCAAAACATTCCAACCACTTCGGAATGTTGATTATTTCTTCAATGCAAGCCATGTATTTATCAACGATTACATCAATAGCATATAAGCGTTTTGCCCCCTCTTTGATTTTTCGATAGATAGTTTCTGTATCTTCGATAGATTTTACAACAAACGAAATCGGAAATTTTTCGACCTTATCAATATCCAAAAAATATTTTTTTACATCAAGCGTTTCAGTAACCTGGAAAAACCGTCCCAAAGGACGCATAACAAAGTCAATACCCCCATCATTTGCGTTGGTACGCCCGGTTTTGTACAAATGTAAATTTTGAGATTGCAAATCTTGAGGCGAAGAACCAAAATAAATTACCTGCTCATGGTAATAATAGCGCAAGATAGCATAGCTAACGATTTCAAAAATTCGAGCATCCTGGTTGGGAGATAGCAAATTTACTACGAAATCAGCATCAACAACGTTGTCTCGGCGCGCTTTTTGGGATAATCGCTCACAATTTTTAATGAAGGTTGTAAATAACGTTTGCTTCGTTTGGATGTAGGTATCGATAATTTTCTTGACAGAGGCTGCTAGGTTAATCTCCGTCTGTTCCACTTTGGTAATCAACAAATTTTCATTAATCCAATATCTGCTTTTCTGAATATCGCGCAAAATAGGGATAGAGGTTGTTTCAAGAAAATATTTATGAAACTCCTCATTCATGCGATGGTTGAGCGCATGATTTTGCAACTTGCTTCCAAAAGGCAATTGTCTTTGCCGTGAAAATAAATCGCTGAAGCGCGCCCCTTGATAGGATGAATAATCACCTCGCTCCGCAAATTTGTGATTAAGATAGTCTTCTACCAACACATAGACCGCATATAAATTTCCAAAACTACTGCGCGACTTTGAACTTTTGGAAACAGAGCGAGTTTTAATGTTGAGATACTGTATCAGGGGGCTTTGCTTAAAGATAACCCCGGCCTGGTCGCCAAAAGATTCTTCCAGGATTGCCATGATTTGATATGTAAATTCATGTTCCATGTGTTCACTCGAACAGTTTCATTGTATGTTGCGCCAATGGAGTTTTCTCAAACGTCTTGCGGGGTTTCTGTAGCTCTTGACCGTGATAAGACTGAAGAATGTTTAACCTGCGCAAACCTATTTTGACATATTCTTCATCAATCTCCACGCCCACCGAACGCCGGCCTAACTGCTGGGCAACAAACGAGGTGGTGAAAGTGCCAGAAAATGGGTCCAAAACCAGGCCGCCTTTATTTGTGCTGGCAGCAACAATCCGTTCCAATAAAGCAACCGGTTTTTGGGTGGGATGATTTTCATACTCATCCATGCGATAACGCACCCTCGGAATGTGCCAAACATTTCCAGGAACTTTTTGTGAATTATAAACAGCAGGCACGGCTTTGCGATAATCAATCAGTTTTCTTTGCGCGCCGGTTTTGGCTTCCACAAGAATATCGTTGGCATTAAAAATATAGTTGCTGCTGTCTTTGACGCAAAACAAAATTGGTTCATACAAAGAACCATAATATTTTTTGGCTTGCACCCCAGAACTATCGTAATACCAAACGATTCTGGACAAAATTTCCATCTTTTTGCGCAAATAAATATCAAAAAAAGGCATGGCTTGGGTTGAGGCCATCACATACAGACTGCCGCTTGGTTTAAGTTTTTGAAGGCACAAATCAAGCCACTGATAACACCAATCCAAATAGGATTCTTCTGTTTCCCATTTATCTTTGCGACCATTGAAGTCTTTGCCGATGTTGTAAGGCGGGTCGCCAAAAATTAAATCAACCGATGCATCTGGAATGACCTCAGATAAGACATCCAGAACATCCCCAAGAACTATTTGACGATCATCTCTTTGAAATATTTCATAGTTGCCAGGCATTTTGTCCGCCTTAGGTGTGTCTTGGGAGGAGATCGATATTAAGATAAACCTTTTGAGAGGCAGGCCCTCAGCGGGGGGCGAAAGGCCGATATGTAAAATTCATTTTCTTAATATCTATCGCAACAAATCTTCCTGCGTATCAGAATATTCGATTGAGTTGTGAACATCAGCCCTATCCGAAAAAGGTTTCATGGGAAAACTCCTGATTGAGGGCGATTTGTTCGACTTCGCCGGCGCTGCGGCGTTTGACTTCGATCAGGCCATTGCCCAGGCCGCGCTCGCCGAGGGTGATGCGGATTGGGCAGCCGACCAGGTCGGCATCGTTGAATTTGACTCCGGCGCGCTCGTTGCGGTCGTCGAAAAGGACCGACAGGCCGGCCGCTTGCAGTTTTTGGTACAGTTCTTCAGCGGCGGGCAGGGTCTCGCTGGTTTTGCCGGGGACGTGCATCAGATAAACGTCAAAGGGCGCAACCGGAGCGGGCAGGCTCAGTCCTTTTTCGTCGTGGTGGCCTTCGGCCAGGGCCAGCAAAATTTTTTCAGGGTCGAACCCGGCGGCGGAGGCCAAAATCCAGGCGCGGGTGGCGGACAAAGCTGAAGCGCAGCGGATGCACGCGTCGCCCGGGGCGGCCTGGGCCAGGTCGGCCACAATTTCGGGGCTGTAATCGCGCCCGTAGTTGCTGTTGCGCAGGTGATAGCCGCTTTGGTTGGCCCCGCCAACCAGGTTGGGGGAGGCCGGAATCAGGTCGTCGACGATGATGCGCGCGTTTTGAATGCCGATTGGCGAGGCGTAGCCGGGGACGGCCCCGGCGGCCCGAATCTCGTCCGCGCTTGCCAGGCGGAATTCGCCAACCAGGGCTTCGAGTTTGGCTTCGCTCAGAACCGTATCGCCGCGCATGACGACGAACAGAAAGCGGGATGCGGGGTGCGAGGCCGCTCCGTTCGCAGCAGGGCCAGCGGCGGTCGTTTCATCGCCAGGATGGGTGTTGGAGATAAACATGAGGGCTTTGGCCGTTTTGCGGGTCGGCAGGCCGAGAAAAGCCGCCAGCGATTCGATGGTGGCGCAATCCGGCGTCAGGACTTTTTCGAGGGCGGCCAACGTTTCAGCGGGCGCGGCGGTTTTTTGAAACTGAGCGCTTTCGGCCCGGGCGGCGTAGCCACAAGCCGGGCAGAAAAGCAGGTCGTGACTGCCGGCAGGCGTCGGGTAGTAGTGTTCTGGCGCGCTTTCGAGCGTGGACAGGCCAAGTTGGCGCAGGTCGGCCGGGGCCTGCACAAAAGCCCGGATGCGGGCCAGCGCGCGTTCGCCCAAGGCCAAAATTTGGCCGCCGTGCGAGAGATAGCCGGCCCGGATGAGCCAGGCCTGGCCCTGGCTGCGGGCGTTGGCCGGGGCGGCGCGGTGAGTTTGGAGAGACAGATCGGCATAGCGCATAATGCCAGGATTGTACCATTTTTGAGATTGCAGGCCCTTGCGGAACTGCGAAACAGGCCGCGAAAGCGGAATACAAAAACGCGCCCGCTTGGAGCGCGTTGGGTTGGGTTTGGGGAGCTGTTCCCTGGCTTTGATGCGGATGGCGCGCGGTTTGACGGCTTCGGCTGCGGGAAGGCGGATGGTCAGGATGACCAATGTCGCCCGCTGCGGCGGCACAGGTAGGCTATAATTCTGCCGTCTTAGCCTCTTATTGACAGGTGAACCATGCCCAACCGCCTTGCCCAAGAAAACTCGCCCTACCTGCTGCAGCACGCCCACAACCCGGTCGATTGGTTCCCGTGGGGCGCTGAAGCCCTCGCAAAAGCCCGCCGCGAAAATAAACCGATCTTCCTTTCGATCGGCTATGCCGCCTGTCACTGGTGTCATGTCATGGCGCACGAATCGTTTGAAGACCCGGCCATTGCCGAAATCCTGAACCGGCACTTCGTCAACATCAAGGTCGACCGCGAACAGCGCCCCGACCTGGACAGCATCTACATGGCCGCCACCGTTTCGATGACCGGCCAGGGCGGCTGGCCGATGTCGGTCTTTCTGACCCCGGCCCTGCGCCCCTTTTACGCCGGAACCTACTTCCCGCCCGCGCCGCGCTACAACATGCCCTCCTTCCGCGACCTGCTGAACGGGATCGTCCAGGCCTGGGCCAACGAACCCGCCGAAATTGAGCGGGTGGCCGCCAGCGTCCATGAACACCTGCAGCGCCAAAATCAGCCCAAAGAGAGCGGCCTCCTCCTCAGCCAGCAATTGCTGGAGAACGCCGTCAAATTTCTGCACGACGGTTACGACTGGGGCTTCGGCGGCTGGGGCAGTGCCCCCAAATTTCCGCAGCCCATGGCGATTGATTTCCTGCTGCGGCGTTCGCTGGGCGCAGGCCAGGCAGAAGCCCGCAAACCGGCCCTGCACGCCCTGAACGCCATGGCCCGCGGCGGCATGTACGATGTCGTCGGCGGCGGTTTTTCGCGCTACAGCACCGACAACCACTGGCGCGTGCCGCATTTTGA
>JAVEWN010000010.1:0-63009 GCA_034004515.1 Anaerolineales bacterium
CCCGGCGACATCGCCCAGTCCGCCGACTTTGACGAAGGGATCGGCTTCGGAGGCCATGAATAAGATTTTAAGGGGTGTGGACATGCAGCTATTTTACAATAAAAAGCCCTCACTGGCGGGAATGAGGGTTTGCAGGATTATGGTTTTCTCAAAGTGGCTTGAGTGTTGGGTACAAATATGGCCTGTCATTGCGAACCCGGCGTTCTTGAGCCGGGTGAAGCAATCTCCTATCCTGTCAGGGGATTGCTACGCCGCGAAAAACTGCGGCTCGCAATGGCATTTCCGACTTTGAGAAAGCCATGCTTGCAAGATGGAAAAGGACTGATCTTGCAATTCAGGGCAGCAAAACAAAATCGAAATCGCCGACGCCGTCTGCCACCAAGACACTTGGGTCGGGTAGATTTCGCAGGCGCAGTTCCTGATCGTTAAGGAAGAGGCAGCGGCTTTCTGAAATCCATTCCAGGCCGGAAAAGCGGGCGGTGTCGTTAATCGCTGTGGGCGAGCCGCCAAAACCCAACAGGCTGGGGGCTGCCGGATCTTCAGCGTAATAGGCCACGCGCGCCGAATCGGGATTCCAGTTCAGGAGGGTCAGGGCCGGCCCGGAGGTGTAGGTTCGGTCGGCGGTGCTGGCGTCGATCACGTGCAGGGAGCTTGTCCCGCCGCTGGCGCGGACATACGCAACCTGAATCCCGTCCGGTGAAATGAAGGGGAAGCTCTGCCAGACCGGCGCGGCCACGAATTCGGCCAGGCGGGCGGCTTCGCCCGCCAGCGGAATGTAGTAATAGCGGGTTGGCTCTGTCGGATCGTCAAGGGCAGCCGAAGCCGGGATGACGGTGTAAAAACCCGCCGAATCGTTGCGCCAGATTACCTGCGGAAAATAAGCCCACTCGCTGTAGGTGGAGACGAACTTGAAAGTGAAGACCACTCGATCCTGCGAGCCGTCGCGGGCCAGAACGCGAATCCCGTCGCCCTGGGCCAGGCTAAAATATTGTCCGTCCGGCGAGAAAGTCCAGAGTCCACCGCCGCGCCCGGGGGCAAGGATAACGCTGGCCGCGCCGCTGTCCGCGTTCACGCGCTGCAAATCTGCCAGCGGCATGCCAAAGTTTTCGGTTTGAGCGGAGAGCGTAAAGAAGACCTCGTGAGCGCCGGGGATGAAGTCAAAATGCTGGATGTAAACTTCGCGGATGTCGCCGGAGCGGAATCCGTTTAAGTAGCTGCGCTGGACGAGTGGGCGTTCGCCGGTCCCATCCGCGCGGACGGCGTACAGCTCTCCGTTGCGCAGGAAGGCAATCACTTGTCCGTCGGCGCTGAAGCGCGGCGATTCGTCCTGGCCGGTGGTGGTCAGGGTTTGGGGCGGGCCTCCAGCGCGCCAGAGCAGCAGGTTTCCGCGTTGGGCGTAGACGATGTTCAGATTGGTGGCAGCCGGCGGAGGGGTGAGCGTTTCTGTGGCTGGCGGCGGAGCCGGTTCTGTCGCTCCGGTGACAGCCGTCAGCGTATCGCCGGCAAGCGTTGCGAGCGCGAGAGTCGCGTCGGCGGGTGGCGCTGCCGGGCCAGAGAAGGGCAGGCTGCAAGCCAGGGTGGCCAGCAGCAGGGTCAGTAAGGCAATTTTTTGTGGCATGGGTTCCTCCATCTGAAAAATAATAACATATTGCGCGGGCAGATTCATTTCAGGTATAATTTGGCGCAGGAGAAAGCAATCAATGGGTGAAAAATTTAGCAACTTTCCTGAGCAAATCGTGATTTTCAGCGCCAGCTGGTGCCCTGATTGCAAACGTACAAGAAAGTTGCTGGATGACAGGCAAATTCCCTATTCGTTGATAGATATTGGCAAAGATAACGATGGGTTTCTCTTTATCGAAAAATTAACGAAACGGGTCAAGATCCCGACCCTTATTTTCCCGGATGGGACTCAAATGATCGAGCCAAGCGACGATGAACTCGTTAGAAAGTTGAATCAAATTTGAGCATGACTTCAGATTTATATTCCCGCAGCCCTGAAAAAATCATATTGTACGGAACATCGTGGTGCGGCAATTGTCGCAGCTCGCGGCGGGTCTTTGCCCAGGTGGGCACGCCTTATGAAGATATTGACATCGATGCCGACGAGCGGGCTGAATCCTTTGTGAAAGAGATCAACCGCGGCAATCGTTCTGTGCCGACGATCGTTTTCCCGGATGGCGCGATCATGGTCGAACCCTCAGACGACGAGCTGGCCGCCAAGCTCAAGAGCCTTGCATGAGCGTTATTTCTGGGTAGAATTTTTGCTAAAACGAAAGACATCGCCATAGCCCAACCGCTATGGCGATCTTTGTAAAATATGATTGCCACGCTCACTTTTCACCTGCACATTCCCGCTTGCGCTTCGCTTAAAGAGAAGCGCAGACGGATCAAGCCGCTCATCAGTCGTTTGCGGCGCGAGTTTAACGTTTCGGTGGCGGAAGTTGGTTTGAACGACAAGTGGAGTGAAACCCTGATTGGCTGCGCGATGATTGGCAACGACGCCGCTTTTCTGCAATCTGCGCTTGAAACTGTCCGGCGTTGGTTGGAGGCGCACTGGACGGATGGCGATGTCTGGGATGTAAAAGTGGAAATTGGGTACTGAAATGGAGGCGATATGGATTTAGGACTTGCTGGAAAACGGGCCCTGGTGACGGGGGCCTCGCGCGGGCTGGGATATGCGACCGCCAAAGCCCTGGCTGCTGAGGGCGCGCGCGTGGCGATTAATAGCCGGGGCGTGGAGCAGCTTCAGGCAGCGGCGCAAGGGCTGGGGGCAGTTGCGATCCCGGCTGATATAACCGAACCCGGCGCGGCGGAGCGAGTCATCGCCGAAACGGTCGCAAGCCTGGGCGGGCTGGATATCCTGATTACGAATGCCGGGGGGCCGCCTTCGGGCAGTTTTGAGTCTTTTGACGACGCTGCCTGGGCGAAGGCGATTGACCTTTCGCTGATGAGCCATGTCCGCCTGATTCGGGCGGCCCTGCCGCATTTGCGCCGCTCGGATGCGGCGGCGGTGCTGACGATTACCTCGTACTCGGTCAAGCAGCCGATTCCAAACCTGGTCTTGTCGAACAGCATTCGCGCGGCGACGGTCGGTTTGACGAAAACCCTGGCCCTCGAATTGGGCCGGGACGGAATTCGGTTCAATTCGATTTTACCCGGCTGGACGGAAACCGAGCGTGTAACCGAGTTGATGACGTTCCGCACCCGCCAGAACGGAACGACCCTTGAGCAGGAAATTGCCAGACAGATGGCCGAATCGCCGCTGGGACGCATGGCCCGCCCGGACGAATTTGCCAAACCGGCGGTTTTTCTGGTTTCGGCGGCAGCCAGCTACCTGACCGGAGTCATGCTGACGGTCGACGGTGGCATGTTTAAAGGCACACTTTAAGCCCAAAAACAAGCCAGGCATTGTCGGGGGAGTGGCTGTAAATCGCTCTCGTCAATTCTTATCGAATTTATCGAATTTATGATAGCATAGGAGGATAAACCTGCCGGGCGCAATCCCCGGCCTGAACATGGAGTATTTAAATGGATTTAACTACCAGACAAGCAGTTTCAATCGATGTCGGCATTCGCTTGCGCCAACTGCGCGAGAAACGCGGCGTTTCGATGCGCACCCTGGCGACGATGAGCGGGCTTTCGGCGAATGCCTTGAGCATGATCGAGCGCGGCAAGACTTCCCCCTCGGTCAGCACGCTCTATCGCCTGGCGGAGGCCCTTGAAGTTCCCGTGACCCAATTCTTTTCGCCGGAGCCGGTCCACGAAAGCGTGGTCTTTTTGAAGGCAGACGAGCGCGCGCGCCTGCCGTTTACGCGCGGATTGTGGGAAGGTTTAGGCGGCGAGAATTTTGTCGGGCATGTCATGCCGTTTATGCTGACGCTCGAGAGCGGCGCATCCAGCGGCCCAAGCAACGTCATCCATACCGGTCACGAGTTTGTTTTTTGCGTGCGCGGGCAATTGGAATACAGGGTGGAAGGCCAGTCTTATTTATTGGAGAGCGGCGACAGCCTGCTCTTTGCAGCCAACTTGAATCATCGCTGGCGCAACCCTGGTAATACGGTCGCCTCGGTCTTGATTGTCTTGGCCGATTTTTCAGAAGGCGAGCAGGCGGTCACGCTCCACCTTCAGCAGTAAATCAGCGCCTTCTTCGTCCGCCTTCCAGCATCAGGTTGTATTTCAGCCGCTTGTCTGCGATCTCTGTCTGGATTTTCCCGCGCTGGTCTTCCGTCGCAGTCTTTAATTTCTCTTCCAATTCAGCAATTTCTCGCAGCAGCTCAACTTCGGCTGGCGGGAAATTTGCATTTTTTAACATCGCATAGCCAACCCGGAGATCTTCCGGCAGTTCGAAATACTGATCCAGGTTGAGTTTCTTGCCCTTATTGGCAAGGTTGTCGAATTCGCCGTTCGCCATTGCGCGCCGGATAATTTCATCAATCGGATCGCTCATTTTCTACTCGCAGTAAAAACGCTCCAGCGATTGTTGCAGCATTCCCGGCGCGATTCCGTCCTGGGTGGCATAGACCTTCCACGAGAAGTCTCTACCGCCGCACTGCCAAACCGCAACGGCCCCATACGGCAGGATATCTGAAGCGGTGGGCCCAATCGGCTGGTAATAGACATTCAGGTTGCGGTAGAGCATCACATCCATGCTGCCGGTTAATTGATCGGTTTCTTCCAGGATGATCCGCTGTGAGGCGCTGTAATCATAGGACGGGCCTGAAATCGTCCAGGTAAGCTGCATAAACAGGCTGGGATTATAGGCAAACAGGATGCCGTAGGCGCGCGTGCTGGGCGTGGCCGCGTTCCGCAAAATCGAAGCGTCCACCAGGTACAGGTCAGACGGATGGCCGATGCAGAATCCGTATTCGCAAAACAAGCCGTCCAACGGCAGCGGCGTCGGCTGGAGGATAAGCTGCTGGGTGGGGTAGGGCGTCTGGCTGGGCAGTCTTGCCAGGGTGGCGGCAACCGCGGCCTGAATGCGGACCTGCTCCTGCGCTTCCTGGTTGGCGCCGCAAGAAACCAGCAACAAAAGAGTCAGGGTGGTCAATAAAATCAGCGAAATCAACTTTTTTTTCATGGAAGGCCAATCACTTTCTTTCTACCGCTAACGGTTAAAACTTTGTTTTTACTGCGTCTGAGAATGGGGCATTCCCCAATCCGCGGGCCGCACAGTGCAGGCGGTTTGTCTCTTCATTATATCCGATTGATTCTGGGCGGATCTGCCCTTGAATTAATTTAATTTTTTTTGGTATAATAAGTGTATATTTGACACGAAAGGATATTTCTTGAAAAAACTTGACCCGGAACTTCTCGAAACCATCCAGCGCGCCCTGGCCGAAGATATTGGCCCCGGCGACGCCACCAGCAACAGCATTATCGCGCCTGAAGCGCAAATGAGCGGCCAGATTATTGCCAAGCAAGCCGGGATCATCGCCGGGCTGGATTTGGCCGAAGCGGTTTTTAACGCAGTCGATGGCCGGATCGACTTCCGCGCCCAGGCGGGGGAGGGCGACCCGGTCGAAAACCGTCAAATCGTTGCCACGCTGAACGGCCCCGCCCGCAGCCTGCTGACCGCTGAACGGACAGCGCTCAACTTCCTGGGCCGCATGAGCGGAATCGCCAGCCTGACCCATCAATTTGTGCAGGCCGTTGCCGGCACGAAAGCGGTCATTCTGGATACCCGCAAAACGGCTCCCGGCCTGCGGATGGCCGACAAACTGGCCGTTCTGCGCGGCGGCGGGCAAAACCACCGGATTGGCCTGTCCGATATGATTTTGATCAAAGACAATCACATCGATTTTGCCGGGTCGATCAGCGAGGCGGTTGCCCGGGCGCGGGCCGCCGCCAACGGGCTGGAAATTGAAGTCGAAGCCCGCACGCTGGAGGATGTCCGCCAGGCCCTGGCGCTGGGCGTCGAGCGCATTCTGCTCGATAACATGAGCCTGGCGCTGATGCGCGAGGCCGTCGAAATGACCGCCGGGCGCGCCAAACTCGAAGCCAGCGGCAATGTCAACCTTGAAAGCGTGCGCGCGATTGCCGAAACGGGCGTGGATTATATTTCGAGCGGCGCACTGACTCATTCTGTCAAGGTCTTTGATGTCAGCCTCGATTTTGTGCGTTGATTTTGTTGGTAAAAGGAGATTTTATGAACCCCGAAGCGCAAGCCCTCTACGAAGAAATGAAAACCAGCCTGGGAAAAATCGTCCCGGATGTGGAGTTGTATTACAAATCTGAAATCGCAGTCGAGATTAATCGCCTCAAAAAAGAACGCAACGCCGTCATCCTCGGCCACAACTATATGGAGCCGGTCTTGTTCCACAGCATTCCCGATTTCCGGGGCGACTCGCTCGACCTGAGCCGCAAAGCCGCCAGCACCGACAAGGATGTCATCGTTTTTTGCGGTGTCAAGTTCATGGCCGAAACGGCCAAAATCCTGAACCCGTCCAAGACCGTTCTGCTCCCGGCGCAGAAAGCGGGCTGCTCGCTGGCCGAATCGATCACGGCTGAAGACGTGCGCGCCCTCAAGCGCAAATATCCCGGTGTGCCGGTCGTGACGTATGTCAACACCTACGCCGATGTCAAAGCCGAGAGCGATATCTGCTGCACGTCCGGCAACGCTGTTGCCGTCGTCGAATCGCTCAAAACGGATACCGTCATTTTTCTGCCAGATCAATACCTGGCCAGCAACGTCGCCAAAGAGACCGGCAAACATATCATTTTCCCCTCTGCGGGCGGGGTGGCAGACCCCTTGCTGGATGTCCAGATGATCGGCTGGCATGGGAAATGCGAGGTGCACGACCAATTTACAGTCGAGGACATTCGCACGGTGCGTGAGCAATTCCCGGATGTGGTCGTGCTGACTCACCCGGAATGCCCGCCGGAGGTGGTGGCCGCCTCAGATTACTCTGGTTCGACCAAAGCCATGATCGAGTATGTTCAGAAAACCGAGGCCCCCAATTTTCTGGTGCTAACCGAGTGCGCGATGGGCGATAATATTACCGCCGCCAACCCTGAAAAAAACCTGCTGCGCCTGTGCATGGTGCGCTGTCCGCACATGAATATGATTACGATGGAAAATGTGCGCGATGCCCTGCGCTACAACCGCACCCTGATCGAAATCCCGGAAGAGATTCGCGTCCGCGCTTTCCGGGCGGTGGATCGGATGATAAAAATTGGGTAGACGGCCTTGCGAGCCGGGCAAGGCCCCACTCGCAAGGATCTGGAATTAACCATGAAAACTACCGACGTACTGATTATCGGCTCCGGGATTGCCGGGGCCTCCGCCGCCCTCAAATTGGCAAAAGACCCGGCCCGGCGCATCATCCTGATCACCCGCGAACCCGACCCGCGCGAATCAAACTCGCGCTATGCCCAGGGCGGAATCGTCCACCGCGGCCCAGGCGACAGCCCGGAACTGCTTGTTCGCGACATTCTCGAAGCCGGGGCCGGGGCATCCCTGCCCGAAGCCGCCCAAATTGTGGCAGAGGAAGGCCCGCTCCGCCTGAAGCAACTGCTTTTAACGGAAGCAGCGGTCGGGTTTGACCGCGATTCGAGCGGAGAATTGGCCTTCGGGCAGGAAGCCGCTCATTCTCGCCGGCGCATCTTGCATGTCGGGGATGGCACCGGCCGCAGCATTATGGAGTCTCTGACCGAAGCGCTCCGCCGCCAGCCGAATATCGAACTGCTGACCAACGCCACCGCAGTCGACCTGATCACCTACCCGCATCATTCGCGCAACCCACTCGATACCTACCGGCCGATAACCTGTTATGGCGCGTACGTCTTCGACCGGAACGGCAAAGCCATCCACCGCACCCTGGCGCGCGCCACGATCCTGGCAACCGGCGGGCTGGGACGGATTTACCGCAACACCACCAACCCGCCCGGCGCGCGCGGCGACGGCCTGGCGATGGCCCACCGGGCCGGGGCGCGCATTATCAACGCGGAATACATCCAATTTCACCCGACCGCGCTCGAAGTGCCCGGCGCACAGGGTTTCCTGATTAGCGAGGCAGTCCGCGGCGAAGGCGGGACACTCCTGACGCCCGCCGGACAGCCGTTTATGCAGAAATACTCGCCAGAGTGGAAAGACCTGGCCGCCCGGGATGTCGTCGCGCGTGCCATCCACACCGAGATGGAAAGCAGCGGCTACCCGTATGTTTTGCTGGATATCGGTTCGCACATGCGGGCCGAGCAATTGCGGACGCGCTTTCCGAACATTTACGCCGAGTGCCTGCGGGTTGGAATCGACATTACCCGTGAGCCGATTCCCGTTGTCCCGGCTGCCCATTACTCCTGTGGCGGGGTGGCGGTTAACAGCGCCAGCCAGACGACCATTCAAAACCTGTACGCGGTCGGTGAAGTGGCCTGCACCGGCCTGCACGGCGCCAACCGTTTAGCCAGCACCTCGCTCCTGGAGGGATTGGTCTTTGGCGAACGGGCCGCCGAGCACATTCTGGCGCAGGATGTGCTGCGGGCCTCCTCCGGCCTCAGCCCGCAGAATCTCCTGCCCCAGGCGGACGACATCCCGCCCTGGGACGAATCGGACCTGACCCACGACTCAGACCCGGCCCTGATTCAGGGCGACATGCAGACCATTCAGAATGTGATGTGGCATTACGTTGGCCTGATTCGTTCCGGCGACCGGCTTTCGCGCGCCATTCGGGAATTGCGCCACCTCCAAAACGAGATCGAGACCTTTTACCGCAAGACAAAATTGAGCGATGGGCTGATCGGCCTGCGCAACGCGGTTGAGACGGCCCTTGTGATTGCCCAGGCTGCCCGCCACAACCGCCAGAGCCGCGGCTGTCATTACCGCACCGATTCCGTCAACGGCGGTGATCGTTTGTTGTAGGCTGCTCAAAATTCAGCCCTCCTTTCCGGGACTTTCAGGGGATGCAAAACCGCGCCAAAGCTGATAAGATTGGTCTCAATAGGAGTTTTTATGTCACCACTAACCCGCCGAGACTTTCTTAAGCTGAGCAGCCTGGCCGTTGCTTCGGGCGCGCTGGCTTCCTGCGCCCCGCCCCCAGCGGATAAACCCTTGCCGCCGGCCCTGCCCAGCGCTGCCCTTCCCACCTATCCGCCGCCGACGCCGGTTGCGCCCGTTCCGCCCGAAGCGTTGCCAGACCTGGCAACCATCGTCTTTGGGCGTTTGGCTTTTGGGGCGCGGCCCGGGGAACGTGAACAATTCCTGAGCCTGGGAGAGACGGACGAAACCCGCCTGCAGGCCTGGGTTGCCGCCCAACTCCAGCCCGATTTGCTCGACGATGCCGATTTTGAGGCGCGCATTCAGGCCGCCAAATTTGAAACCCTCCACAAATCCCTCGAAGAACTCATTTCAGACCATATTGTCAATAATCCCTACGACGATAACGACGACAAGCATTGGTGGTGGTTCCAACTGCCCAGCGAAGAACTGGTGGATGCCGCTTTTCTGCGGGCCGTTTACAGCCGCAGGCAGCTTCAGGAACTGCTGGCAGATTTTTGGCACAACCATTTCAATGTCTACGGCTGGGACGAAGAACTGACCCCGGCCTTTGTCTCGTACGACCGCGATGCGATTCGCGCTCATCAGTTTGGCAATTTCCGTCAGATGCTCGAAGCCGTAGCCAGCCACCCCTCGATGCTCTTTTACCTGAACAACCGCAGCAATTCAGATGCCGGCCCGAACGAGAATTTTGCCCGCGAATTGTTTGAACTGCACACCCTCGGTGCAGAAAATTACCTGGGTGTGCGCGATCCCAACAGCGTCGAGAAAGACGGCGAGGGCCTGGCGCTGGGCTATGTGGACAACGATGTCTACGAGGCCGCGCGCTGTTTTACCGGCTGGCGCGTAGCGGATGACGTTTGGGATGGCGAAGATGACGTTGACAAAAGCGGCCGCTTTCTCTACTATCACCCCTGGCACGACCGCTTCAACAAAATTATTTTGGGACGATACCTGCCCGCCGACCAGCCCGATCTTAAGGATGGCCGGGACGTGCTCGATATGCTCGCCTTCCATCCTGGCACAGCGACCCATCTCAGCCGCAAGCTGTGCCGCCGTTTTATCAGCGATTCCCCACCCGAAAGCGTTGTCCAGGCGGCTGCCCAGGTCTTTTTGTCTGCCCGTGAAGCTCCCGACCAGCTCCAGCAGGTCTATCGCGCCATTTTACTCTCGCCAGAGTTTCGCGCCACCTGGGGCGGGAAGTTGAAACGGCCCTTCGAATTTGCCGCCAGCGCCCTGCGCGCCCTCAACGCCGATTTTGTGCGCCTGCCGGGCGGCGCGCGTTGGACGTATGAGGGGATGGGCCAGAGGCTCTTCGGCCACCATCCGCCCGATGGCTACCCCGATACAGCCGCCGCCTGGGCCAACACCATGACGACTCTCTATGGCTGGAACTTTCTGACCGGTGTGACCGAAAACTGGTTCGACGATGAAGACCAGCCCGAAAAGACCCTGCGCGTGGATGTGCGCGCCGAAACCCCTGCCCAGCTGCGCTCTGCCGGCGCTATCACCGATTACTGGATCGACCGCATCTATGGCCGCCCGCTTCCCGCCGAATCGCGTCAGGCCCTGGTTGATTTTCTACGCGAGAACGCCAGCGCCGAAGAAGAACTTTCTGACGAGCATCTTAATTGGCGGCTGCCGGGCGTGGTCGAACTGGCCCTGATGTCGCCAGAGATGCGATTACGCTGATGAATTGTGGCGCAGCCGGGCCTGCCGGAGCTGCGCCCAGAATGAAGAGTATTATGCCCAAACTTTCCCGCCGAGAATTTCTGCAAGGCTGTTCCTATGCAATCGCGGCCCTGGCTGGCGCGCGCCTGACCAACCTGGCTTACGCCGCCCCCGACGACCCAGCCGATACGCTCGTCGTCGTGTTCTTACGCGGCGGCTGGGACGCGCTGAATGTCGTCCCGCCGCTGATGGGCGAGGATCGCGGCTGGTATGAAAAAGCCCGCCCCAGCGTTAAAATCCCCGACCGCCGCCTGATCAACCTGAATGATCAGTTTGGCCTGCATCCCGCCCTGGCCGCGCTTCACGAACTCTATCAGGATCGCAAAATGGGCATCGTCCATGCGGTTGGGCTGAATTACGATACCCGCAGCCATTTTGATGCAATGGAATTTATTGAGTTGGGTACGCCCGGCTCAAAAACTACCACCTCCGGCTGGATTACCCGTCATCTCCAAACTGCGCCCGGTGAGGCGAACGGCCTGCTGCCAGCCCTGGCTGCGCCCACCCAGCCGACCGCGCTCCTCGGGACGACCGCTACCGTCAGCATGTCCACCCCCGGAGATTTATCGCAATGGGACAATGGCTTGCTCAGCGAGCAGCAAACCGCCCTGCGCCGGCTCTATCGCGGCGATTCCCTGCTTCACCAGAGCGGCCTGCGCACCCTCGACGCCGTCGCGACAGTCGCCCCGCTCAACGAACAGGAATATCGTCCGCAAAACGGGGCCAAATATCAGGACGATGAACTGGGGACGCAGCTCAAAACGGTTGCGCAGCTGATCAAAATGGAGGCCGGGCTGCGGGTTGCCACCCTCGATTTTGGCGGCTGGGATACGCACGAATACCAGAATAACGCCGAGGGCGGCTACATGGGCGATCTGCTCTCCAGCCTCGGCGAAAACCTGGCAAATTTCTACCGCGATCTCGATCAGGGCTATACCGACAAATTATCGGTGGTGGTCCTGAGCGAATTTGGCCGTCGTCTGACCCAAAATGACAGCAATGGCACCGATCACGGGCATGGCTCGGTGATGTTTGCGCTGGGCGGCGGCGTCAATGGTGGACAGGTCTACGGCAGCTGGCCGGGGCTTGCCAACGAACAGCTTTACGACCGGGCCGACCTGGCCGTCACCACGGATTATCGCCAGGTGCTGAGCGAACTGCTCCTCAAGCGGCTTAAAAACCCCAACCTGGAAGCTGTCCTGCCCGGCTTTGCAGCCAGCCCCAGCCCGCTTGGCTTATTCAAGTGATCTGAATTCAGTGAGATGGACGGCAGGAAGTAACTACATTGACCCTGTCACCTTACAAATATTCGTCAACCTCGTCCTGAGCGGAGGCCCGCACGCTTCTGCGGGCCGCAGTCGAAGGACGTTTTCCGCCAAATCACCCTGCGACTGCGCTGAAAAACGCTCCGCTCACCTGTGCCGGTGGCACTGGCGCAGGCAAGGCCGGCCTCTCAAAAGCGTTATCTTTGCTTATCGCCAGAAGCAGCCGCGGTTAAGCTGTGGGCTGTCGTTTCGCGGATTTGGATTGATTAATTAAAACCACCGCGCTGACAATGACCGCCGCGGCGACAAAGACTCTCCCCGTCAGGATTTCATCGGCCAGCCAGGCTCCCAGGAACATGGCTACTACGGGGTTGACGTATCCGTAGGTGGAAACCAGCGAAATGGGGGCATTCCGCAGCAGCCAGCCGTAAGCCACAAAAGCGATCAGCGAGCCGAAAATAATCAGGTAAAGCAGTCCCAGCCAGGAGGTGAGCGTTACCGCGCGGATGTCGAATCCGCTCATTTCACCGCTCAGGGCGCTGACCAGGAACAGGCCGATGCTGGCTGATGCCATTTGCATGCCGGTGAAGAGCACTGCCGACTTTGGGACCTGGGCAGATTTGCTGTAAATTGAGCCGGTTGCCCAAAAAATGGTCGCCAGCACCAGCGCGCCCGCCCCCCACAGATCGACTCGGAAGGCCGCGCTGGCCAGGGTGGCCGGGTTGAGTAAGATGAAAATGCCGCCAAAGCCAACCATCAATCCCAGGATGGCCGGCCAGCCAGGTTTGACGCCCCCGGGGCGCAGGGCTTCGAACAAGGTCAGCCAGATCGGAACTGTCCCGACGATCAAGGCTGCGATTCCCGAATCGACCGTCTGCTCGGCCCATGAGACCAACCCATTGCCGCCGACCAGCAGGAACAGTCCGACGATGCTGGCGTCGCGCCATTGGGCCAGGGTTGGGCGTTCATCTCCGGCCAGGAACCGCCAGCCCAAGATCACGATTGCTGAAATGAAAAAGCGCATCCCGGCTTGCAGAAAGGGCGGAATGCTCTCAATCGTAAAGCGGATTGCGAGATATGTTGAACCCCAGATAATGTAGATAGCCAGCATGGCCGCCCAAACTTTTGTTTTCATGTTTCTCCCGCGCTGTTGAATTGCGATTCCCAGACCAGCATGGCTTTTTTGCGGGCCAGGCCGTAGCGATAATTGCCAAACAGGCCTTCCTTGCGGATAACCCGGTGACAGGGAATCAGCCAGGCGATTCGGTTGTGCGCGATGGCGTTGCCCACCGCCCGCGCTGACTGCGGACAGCCAAGCTGCGCTGCAATTTTTTGGTAACTGCTGACCTGCCCCGGGGCGATGGTCAGGAGCGCTTCCCAGACCTTGATCTGAAAATTCGTTCCGGCCAGGTGCAGGGCGAGCGGTTTGCGGGGTTGCTGGCCCAGCTGAAAGAGGGCCGGCATGTAGGCGGCGGTTTCAGCGCCGGACTCTTCGAGCCTGGCATTCGGCCAATCGGCCCGCAGAATGCCCAGCGCGGACTGCCTGTCCGTTTGCACGAAGCCCAGGTAGCAGATTCCGCGCGGGGTCAGGGCCAAAAGGCACTCGCCAAAAGGCGAGGGGTGAAAGCCGTAGCGGATGAGCAGCCCCTCGCCGCGCCGTTTCAGGTCTCCGGGGGTGGCGGCTTCGGTCTGAACCAAAAGGTCGTGCAGCCTGCCGGGGCCAGAAAGACCCGTCCCGTAGGCGGCGCTCAAAATATCCCCCGAATCCTTAAGAATTTGTTTGGCGTTTTCTTTGCTGATGTATTGCAGAAAACGCTTGGGGCTGATGCCGACCCAGCGCGTGAACAGGCGCTGGAGATGGAATTCGCTCAGGCCAAGCGCCGCGGCAATTTCGCCCAGTTCGGGCTGGCGGCTGGCGTTGGCCTCGATATGGCGGATGGCGCGCTCGATCAGGGCGTAGTCCTGGCTGGTTTCGCTAAATGGGCTGGGATTTTTTTGCATATTGACCTCGAATATTGTCATTGTAGGTCATTTTACTTCGATTTTCCACCCGATTCTTGCGCGGAATGCGGTTTGTTTCTCGACGAACTGCTGTTGTGATTCGCTTGTACGTGGATGAGATGGAAATGCCCACTTCCGTTATAATTTTGGGTATGGAAAATTCTCTGCGCGCCGACCAACTTCTCAGCCCGGACTTCCCCGAAGCGGCCGCGCAATCCGTGCTCGAAACGCTGGGCTTGGAGGACAGCCTGGCTGGCCTGCGGCGTTTGCGCCGTCTGGCGGCTGCCAGCCCGCAGACGGCGGCGGCGTTGGGCGCGCTTTTGCCGCACTTGTTCGCCAGCCTTTCGACCTGTGGCGACCCCGACCAGGCCCTCATAAACCTGGAGCGTTTCAGCGCAGACGGCCGCCCGGCAGAGATTTTTACTAAACTGGCTCAAAACCCGCGCGCGCTTGAGATTTTGGTGACGATTTTTGCCGGCAGCCAGTTCCTGACTGAAATCCTGCTGCGCTCTCCCAACCGGCTCGACCTGCTGCTCGACCGCGAATCTCTGGCGCGCGTCAAAAAGGCTGAAACGTATGAAGCCGAAGGCCGCCAGGCCCTGCAAGTCGCGGGAGCGGGCGGTGAATTGGACGCTCTGCGTCGCTACCAGCGTGGCGAACTGCTCCGGATTGGGGCCTGCGATTTGCTCGATCTGTACGACCTGCCGACCGTCACCTCCCAACTTTCAGCCCTGGCCGACGGCCTGACCCGGGCCTGCCTGGCTTACGCCAGCCAGCAGCTGGGCATTTCTTCAGCCGGCTTTGTGGTTCTGGCCATGGGCAAATTGGGCGGGCGCGAGCTTAACTACAGTTCTGATATCGACCTGCTTTTTCTGGCCCGGCCCGATCAGCCCGAATCCTTGCGCCTCGGCCAGCGTCTGATCGAATCCCTGGCGGGGGTTACGTCTGAAGGCTTTCTGTATCGGGTCGATATGCGCCTGCGCCCGTGGGGACGCGATGGCGGCCTGGTCAGCAGCCCGCAAGGCTACCTCGACTATTTGCGCCAAAATGCGCGCCTGTGGGAAAAACAAGCCCTGATCAAAAGCCGTCCCATTGCCGGCGATCTCGAATTGGGAGACCAATTCCGCCGTCAAATTGAGCCGCTCATCTTCGGCCAAAACCCCGAAACAGTCCGCGCCAGCGTCTTTGCCATGAAACAACGCACGGAAGAACTTTTGCGCCAGAGCGGGCGCGAGTGGGGCCAGGTCAAACTCGGCCAAGGCTCCATCCGCGATGTTGAGTTTTTGGTCCAGTTCATGCAGTTGGCCTACGGTGAAAATCCGCGCCTGCGCAAACGTTCGACGCTGGCCGCAGTCACGCGCCTGGTGCGTTTCAAACACCTGAGCGCGCCCGAAGGCCGCACCCTGAGCGATGGTTACATTTTTCTGCGGACGGTCGAGCATTTTTTACAAATGATGCACTACCGCCAAACCGGCAGCCTGCCCTCCGAACCGGGCGCGCTGACGCTTTTGGCGCGCCGGCTTGGCTTTCGCGGCTCGGCTGCCGAAGCCCGCGAAAAACTGATCGAACGTTACGAACAGCACAGCCTCGCCATTCGCGCCATTTATGGCAAATATATCGGCGGCCTCCACCAGGCTGACCCTGCGCCGCAGGCCGCCCCGCCCGCCCCGAACCTGCTCGTCCAGCAGCACCTTGCGCGCCTCGACGCGCAGTACGCCGCCATTTTTTCTCCCGCAGAAATCCAGAAACACGCCCGGATGGCCGAATCGCTTGATAAGGCCAATCTGGTTGAGCTGGATGCCCAGCCCCTGGCGGATGATCGCTGGCAGGTCACGATTGTCGCCTACGATTATCTGGGGGAACTCTCACTTATTTGTGGATTGTTCTTCGTCTATGCGCTCGATATCCAGGCCGGAGAAATCTTCACCTACGAGCCGCTCGACCGGGCCGCACCGCCTCCGTCTGACCGTTTAACCAGCGCGAATGCCGCCTCAGCCGCCCAAAAAATTGTCGATGTCTTCATCGTTCAACCAATTGGCCCCAAACCGGATGCCGAAACCTGGCAGCGTTACCGTCAAGAATTGTCCGGGTTGTTGGGGCTGATGGACAGCGGAGGCCGGCGTGAAGCCCGCAGCGAGCTGGCGAAACGGGTTGGGGCCGTCTTTCAGAAAACCCTGGCGCCTGCCGAGCCGCTCTTCCCGATTGAAATCAAAATTGATAACCGCATTTCGACCCATTACACGACCCTGCACCTGGATGCCCCCGATACGATTGGCTTCCTCTATGAATTTACCAACGCCCTCTCCCTGACCCGCACCTACATTGCCCGCATGATTGTTCAGTCGCATGGCAGCCGGGTCAATGACCTGATTTTCGTCACAGATAAAGACGGGCGCAAAATTAGCTCCTACCAGAAACAGCGCGAACTGCGCAGCGCCGCCGTTCTGATCAAACACTTCACCCATTTGTTGCCGCGTTGTCCCAACCCCGCTTCGGCCCTGCTCCACTTCCGCGAGTTTATCGAAAAACTTTTTGAGCGTCCCAACTGGCCGAACGAGTTGGCCTCCATCGAACTCCCCGAAGTGCTCGCCAACCTGGCCCATCTGCTGGGCGTCAGCGATTTTCTTTGGGACGATTTTCTGCGGATGCAGTACGCCAATCTCTTCCCGGTTGTCTCAGATTTAACCGCGCTCGATACGGCCAAATCACGTCCGCAATTGCAGCTTGAATTGGAACAAGCCCTCCAGCCGATTCACGCAGGCCCGCAGTTTCCGCGTCAAGATGCGCCCTGGCGCAAAGTGCTCAACGATTTCAAAGATCGTGAAATGTTCCGGCTCGATATGCGCCACCTGCTCGGCCACACCCGCGAATTTTGGGATTTCTCGGTTGAGCTAACCGACCTGACCGAAGTGATTGTCAATAACGCCTATCATCTCTGCGCTGAAGACCTGCGCAGCCTGCACGGCCACCCGCGCCGCGCAGATGGCGCAGTCTCGCAAATGACCGTCCTGGCCCTCGGAAAATGCGGCGGCCGCGAGCTGGGATTTGCTTCAGATATTGAGTTAATGTTCCTCTACGACGAAGAAGGCGAAACGGACGGCCGCCAGGTCATCCCCGCTTCGGCCTTTCACGAAAAAGTAGTCCGCGATTTTCTGGCCGCCATCCAGGCCCGCCAGGAAGGGATTTTCCAAATCGATTTGCAATTGCGCCCCTATGGCAAAGCGGGCAGCCTCGCGGTGTCGCTCGATGCATTCCGCCGCTATTATGCCCCCCAAGGCCCGGCCTGGGCCTACGAGCGCCAATCGCTGGTCAAAATGCGTCCGATTGCAGGCGACCAGGGCCTGGGAGCCCAGGCCTGCGTTTTGCGGGATGGCTTTGTCTACACCGGCGAGCCCTTTGACATAACCGCCATGCGCGCCATGCGCGAGCGTCAGCTGCGTCACCTCGTCTCAGCCGGAACGTTTAATGCCAAGTACAGCCCAGGCGGGTTGGTGGATATCGAATACCTGATTCAGGCTTTACAAATTACCCACGGCCCAGCCGATTTTAGCCTGCGCCAGCCCAACCTGCGCTGCGCGATGGAGGGCTTGCACCGCGCCGGAATTTTGAATGACGACGATTACACCCATCTGCACAAAGCCCATACGTTCTTGCGTTGGCTGATCGATTCGATGCGCGTCGTGCGCGGGAATGCCAAAGATGTCAACGTCCCCGTTTACGGCAGTGAAGAATTTGCCTTCCTGGCCCGCCGCCTGCGCTATGGAGACGAGACCGAACGCCTGCGCGACGATCTTGTCCGATACCAGACCGATGTCCAGGAAATCAACACCCGTTTGCTTTCTTAACCGGCCGCTGCGGCGCGCGCTCGCTAAAATGGTCTGAAACTTGTTTCGCGGTCGAAAACATCCTCGTTTTCGACCTTCTTTAAAAAATTGACCAGCCCATAGGTGAAAGGCGTCATCAGGGCTTCGACCGTCACCTTGAACAGATAATTGCTCACAAACAGCACCCCAAACAGACTCCACGGGAAGACCCCAAAAACGGTCGCCACCAGCACAAAAGCGGCCGTATCTACCAGCTGCCCGACCAATGTGCTGCCGATGGTGCGCATCCACAGGTGACGGCCCTCCGTCCAGACCTTCATCTTGGCCAGCACAACCGCATTTGAAAATTCGCCCGTCCAGTAACCGGCCAGCGAACCGAGCACGATTCCGCCGCTCGACATCCCGCCCAGGATGGCGGCATAGGCGGCATCTCCGGCATATTCCTGCCAGGTCGATTCTCCCGGCAGGACGCTGATCAGCCAGAAGACTGCTGCTGAGAGCGCCAGCGCAAAAAAACCGGCCCAGATCACCCGCCGCGAACGCTTGAATCCGTAAACCTCCGTCAAAATATCGCCAAAGATATAGCCGAGCGGGAACAGAATCGTCCCGCCATCGAAGGCCAGCCCAAATCCAAGAATGCTTATCTTCAGGTCAACAATTTTTGCCGACGAAGCAATATTGCTGACAACCAGAACCGTTACGAAGGCAACCATCACAAGATCGTAATATTTGTAAGATTTTTGCATATTTTTCTCTCGCGCCACAAGTATCGATCAGACGGGCAGACCCGGCGGCTGATTTTACCAAAAAAAAGTGGATGAGCCATTTTCGCAACTCATCCACTTTTCTGTTTTTATCTACTCCCTTACTTCAGCGCTTCTACAATCCGCAAAGTATTGTGGCGCATCATCTTGATGTAGGTCGGGGCCGGCCCGCTTGCTTCTGTCACAGAATGCGTGTACAGATCGCCGACGACCGTGATCGATGTCTCATCAGCAATTTGCGCCGCCAGCCTGGGGTTGGCCGTCACATCCAAAAAGATAGCTGGCGCGCCCGCCTGCTGAATTTGGTCGATCAGGCCCGCCAGTTCCTGCGCGCTCGGGCTGGCCCCCGTGCTGAAACCGGGAATGATCGCCCCGGTTACGCTGAACCCGTACTGGTCGGCAAAATAGCCGAGCGTATCATGATCGGTGACCAGGATGCGCCGCTCGCGCGGGATTTGCTCAACCTGCGTCCGAATCCAGGCATCCAGTTCGCGCAGCTGCTCAATATAAGCGGCTCCATTCTGCGCATAAATTTCGCGGCCAGCCGGGTCCACCTCGCTCAAACCATTGCGGATATTTTCGACATACGTAATCACCTGGTTCGGGTCTAGCCAGAAATGCGGGTCGCCTGCGTGGTGATGCCCATCCTCGTCGTGTTCTTCTCCGGCGTGCCCCGTTGCGCGCATTTCCAGCCCGTGGGCCGCTTCCACAATCAGGCCCTGCCCGCCGGCGTTGGCGATGGTTCTCTCAAGCCACTCCTCGAAGCCAGCCCCGTTAATTATGAATAGCTGGCTGTCTGCGATTTTTGCAACATCCTGCGGCGTTGGCTCAAAGGCGTGCGGGTCTACCCCAAGCGGGATGAGACAATCGACTCGCACCCGATCTCCCGCCACGTTTTGGGCGATATCGGCCAGGAAGCTGTTGGCCGCCAAAACGCGCAGCGACGCGCTCCCGGCCTCAGCCTGGCTCCCGTTTTCGGGAGCGGCAACCGGCTGAGTGACACACGCGCTCAAAGTCAGCACAAAAATAGCGACAATGCTAATGATAATCCCTTTCATTTCGGTTCCTTTTTAAGTTTTTGCAGTCTGCGAATCGCTCTGGCCCATTTCGCAAAAAGGCCCGCCGGGCGTACAGCAGGCGCATTCCAATTGCAGGGTGGCGTGTTCGATCTGGTAATGTTCAGCCAGCAGCTGGCGGATGGCGGCCTGAATGCCTGCCCCGGCGCTGATGGGTTGGTCGGCGGCGACGATGTGGGCGGAGAGCATGCGCATATTCTCGGTAATGCTCCAAACGTGCAGATCGTGGACGCTTTCGACGCCGGGTACGGCCCGGATTTCGTCCAGCATTTTCTCCATGTCAATGTCGCTGGGCGTGCTTTCGAGCAGAATGTTAACCGCCTGGCGCAAAATCCCCCAGGCGTTCCACAGAATCAGTCCGCCGATCAAGACGCTGACGAGCGGGTCGAGCCAGTTCCAGCCGGTGAAGAGGATTACCACCCCGGCGGCGACTGCGCCCAGAGTCGAAAGCACGTCGCCCATCAGGTGCAGGAAGGCTGAACGCAGGTTCAGGTCGTTTTCGCTGCCTTCTTTAATCATCCAGGCGGTGGCCAGGTTGACGATGAAGGCCGCCGAGCCAACCCAGATCAGGATGCCCGAGTCGACTTCGGGTGGGGCCTGGAAACGCTGCCAGGCTTCGGAGAAGATTCCAAACGAGATCAGGCCCAGGCTGGCGGCGTTGAAGAGCGCAACCAGAATCCCGCTGCGATGATAGCCGAAGGTTTTGCGGGCATGGGCCGGGCGGGTCGCGATCCGTATGGCGTACCAGCTCAGGCCGAGCGCAATCACATCCGTAAAATTGTGGGCGGCGTCGGTCAGCAGGGCCAGGCTGTTGCCCCACAGCCCTGCGAAGATTTCGACAAAAACGAAGGCGAAGGTCAGGCTGAGGGCAAGCCCCAGCCGAAAACCGGCGTTTTTACCGCCGGGAATGGGATGGGCGTGGGTGTGGTCGTGGCTCATGGGTTATCCGTGCAGGGCGTGGTCGAGGCCGCGCTGAAAGAGTTCGCGGACATGTTCGTCGTCGATGGCGACGTAAACATGCCGTCCGGCTTTGCGTGAGCGAATCAGACGTTTGTCTTTCAGCCCGCGCAGTTGATGGGAGATGGCCGATTTGGTCAGGCCGATCCGCTCAACCAGATCGCCGACATTGGTTTCTCCGTCTATCAGGGCCGCGAGAATCCGGACGCGGGTCGGGTCGCTCAGGGCTTCAAACAGGCTGGCTACCTGCGCGGCGGTTGGTTCGTCGAGGATGGTTTCTGACATGACTTTTGCTATAGTTGAATGACTGCTCAACTATTTTCTTATTTTACCCATCCTGCTGAAATTTGACAAGTGCAAAATGAAAAGCCGCCTGTCTTGCAAGACAGGCGGCGGGCAGCATGGACGCTGCCAGGGCTTATTTTGTGTTGCGACCGAGGGCGAGCTTGTAGATGCGCCTGACGATTGAAAAACCGTCCAACACGATGATCAGCGCCAATGTAACGGTGACAGCCTGCTTGAACAACGAAACAAGTCTGGTAGCTGTTTCGAGCGTGAAGCCAATCCCGGAGGCAACCATGTCTTGCGGATTCAGGCCTACCAGCGACGGGCCGGCCAGCATGAGAATGGCCAGCCCAACCGAGAGCAGCTTGATGACGGTTGCAACCCAGCGGGTGGCGGTTTGCCATTGTCCCTGAATGAGCAGGAAAAGGTTCAAGATGATTTCCGCGCCCCACAGCAGGTTAATCCACGGTAGGTAGGTGAAGAAGGCTTGTGAAAGCGCGGGCAGAAAAGTGACTTGACCGTCTTTTAAGAAGCCGAAACCGAGCAATTCAGGGAAGAAGTTGAACAAGGCCAGCCCGAAAACGCTAAAGGTGATTCCGAAAATCTGCCCGACCCGGCTGACCTGGTCTTCGTCTTCTATTTTTTCCATCTTAAGCGGATTCCACTCTTCCGCTTTTTCTGCTTCGTGCCCCAGCTCTGGCATGAAATACTGGATGACGGCAAAGATGATGACGATGTTGCCGAGTGCAGAGAGGGTCCCGCCCGCAAATTCGGCCAGGCTTTCGATAATCGACAGCGAAAAGTTGGCGTCTAACTGGCCGATTCCCATAAAAAGTTTGACGAGTGTAATTGCAAGCAACACTGAAGCGACGATCCTGACCACCAGCCAGAAGATCGGGTACAGGCGCGGGCCGATCAGGTAACGCTCCGGCGTGTAGGATGCGGCCATTTTTTCAGGACG
Source organism: Anaerolineales bacterium (assembly GCA_034004515.1). Lineage (GTDB taxonomy): Bacteria > Chloroflexota > Anaerolineae > Anaerolineales > Villigracilaceae > UBA8950. The sequence continues at coordinate 21,854 of JAVEWN010000010.1, forward strand.
GCCAAATTCCTTGAGCACAGCCACCGCCAGAGCTTCATCGATCGGGCGGCCCAGTTCACGGCTGCGGTCTTCGAGGCTGTCTTCGACCAGTGAGCGGATTTCGCGTTTTACGTCTTCGCGTGATTTTTCGGGCAGGTGTTTGCCAATGTGCTGGATGTAACGGTCAATTAGATTCATGGTTTTCTCCTTTATTGGGACAGAATTCTGTCCATCATGGCGATGATGCCCGCCCATTCGTTTTTAAGTTGCGGCAAAATTTCCTTACCCGCATCGCTGACCACGTAATAACGGCGAGGGCGCGCTTCTTCAAGCCTCCAAACTGATTCAAGCAGCCCTTGCGACTCTAACCGGCGTAAGAGTGGGTAGAGGGTGCCCTGGTCGATTTCCAGACCCTGGTCTGAGAGCAGTTTTAGCAGAGAATAGCCATACTGCTCCTGGCCCAGTTGACTGAGCACCGCCAGCACGATCACGCCGCGTCGCAGTTCAAGAACATTGTTTTCAAGCAGAGTATTGTTTGTCATTTTATAACCTTTGTGGCATTATACTGTGTGATAAATAGTATGTCAAGGATTTTTTAGCATGGATGGATTCCAATTCGGCAACCCGTCCATGCTGAAGCGAGGATGTTCATTCTTTTTTTGTTTTACTTAAAGCGCAAGGTATAGGACACTTATCTTTTTTTGACCAACTTTCCGCAGGTTTTTTTTGACAGCCAGTCCCGCTGCGCGTTTATGACAACAGCCTGTGGAAGCATGGTTATGGAATCTGGGAAGCGTTGCCCGCTGAGAAATTCCACTTTTGCAAGACCGGATGAAAGGTCTCAGATGCGCAGGATGCCGCCGCCGGTTGCCAGTTGCAACCCACGCAGTTTGCTTCTGCCAGGCCGGATGGGATCGCGGGCGGACTCCCCTCAACCGGCTCCCATTTCACGAGCGTGATACACGCCTGGGGCACGTAGAATGGCGTGGCTCCGGCGGGCGCGGCAGGGCATTTCAGGTGGTTTGCCATTCTCCCTTCAGCGTGAGGCTGTAAACGAACAGGACAATGGGTTCGCCGGTAAATTGGCCGCCGGTTGTGATGATGGCCCTCAAGTTGCCCAGTTTGTCGCGCGGACTGCCCCGCCTGCGCTCGTATTGTTGTTTTTGACCCGTCTTGAATATCCAGTCCCAGGCTGGCAATGAAGCTGTCAGCTTGGATTTTGAACTCGAATCTGTGTTCATTGCCCTGAATCATCTATAGATATTAAGAAAACGAATTTTACAGATCGGCCCTGCGACTACGCTGAAGAACGCTCCGCTGACCTGTGCCGGCGGCACTGGCGCAGGCAGGGCCTGCCTGTCAAAAGGTATCTTAATATCTATAGCGGGCTTTTTGCACATTCACCGTATCGCTGAGCATCTCCAGCGGCTGGTTGAGCACCCATTTGTGGCCTTCTTGCCTGTCCAGCTGGCTTCTCCCGCGGTTTATTGCGCCGGCCGTTTTTCTTCAAAGGCCAGTGTTTGATCGGATGGGCCAGTGTAGCCGCATTCTCCAACGCGCGGCGAGTTGACGATCGGCATCAGACTCTCCTCGTCCATCTCGCTGGCGTGTTCTTCGCAGTAGGATTCATAGGGATATTCGTAAACATGGACGTACGCTGCCGGTTCATTGCAGACCTTGCAGCGGAAATCGGGGGCATAGTTGCGCGCCAACAGGCGAACTTTGCGTTTGTCGCCATTCAGGATGCCCATCCGTTCGCCGACCACTTTTAATTTCAACATGGTTGTCGATCCAAAGTCATACTCGTGAGTGAAAGCAAGCCCCACCGATAGAATCCGTTCCAGCCTCGCAGTTTTCATGGGTTTGGGTGGCTCATCGTACCAGGAGAAATCTGCCCCCTCGGTTGCCGCTTCAAAGCGCATTCCGCCGATTTTGAAGGCGCTCAGGTGTCCGCAGCATTCCAGCCAGATGGCGCGCAGGTAATTGTCCAGTGTTTCGAGCGTGGCGCTGGCGGGAATTTCCAGGTTGAGCCAGTGGCCCGAACTACCCGCACCTTCTACGCGAAGCTGGAAGAGAAGCTCTGGTTTCCCTTTTTGTGCGGTTTCGTGCGCCGTAAGGCACTTTTCCAGGTGGCGGCTGACAGCGTTTTTTGCTAATGTTTCGCCACACAGAAAACACTTACCGTAAGATGTTAAACGAGGGGACATGACAACCTCCACGTAATAAAGAGATGAAAATTAGGAAAAGAGGGCTTGCACATCATCCTTGGTCAGGGATTTGAAAAAACTGCCCTCGGCGGAGATCAATTGTTCCACCAGCTCGCGCTTGCGCTCCTGGAGTTGCAGAATCTTCTCTTCGACCGTCTCTCGGGCAATGAATTTATAGACAAAAACCGGCTTGTCCTGTCCGATGCGATGGGCGCGGTCACTGGCTTGCATTTCGACAGCGGGATTCCACCAGGGGTCGATGTGCAAGACGTAATCGGCGGCGGTCAGGTTGAGGCCCACGCCGCCCGCTTTTAAGCTGATCAGGAAAAAGGAAATTTTCGGTTCATTCTGAAAACTGTCCACCTGTTCCTGGCGGTTCTGGGTCTGCCCATCGAGGTAGGTATACGTCATGCCGCGCGCGTCCATCTCCTCGCGCAGCAGGCTGAGAGTCTGGATGAATTGTGAAAAAACCAGGGCTTTGTGGCCTTCCGATTGGAGGGTTTCCAGTGTCTCCAGCAAAACCTCGAATTTGGCCGAAGGCCCGCGATAGGTTGGTTCAACCAGCCGGGGGTGGATGCAGACCTGCCTCATGCGCAGCAGACCTTCCAGGATTTTGAAGCGGATGTCATTGATGTCGCCGCTCTCTGCGAGCATCCCCATTAACAGGCTGCGATAGTACTCACGGGTTTGCTGGTAGAGTTTACGCTGGGCTGGCTCCATATCTGTGTAGATGATGCGCTCGGTGCGCGGCGGCAGTTCGGGGGCAACCTGCTCTTTTGTGCGGCGCAGGATGAAGGGGTAAATCATTTGGCGCAAGAGGTGGGTGGTGGGTTGGGCCGCTTCTTCACGTCGTTCAATGGCCGAGGCAAATCCCCTCTTGAAGTAGTCCAAACTTCCGAGCAGGCCGGGGTTCAGAAAGGCAAATTGTGACCACAGTTCATAAACATTGTTCTCGATCGGCGTGCCGGTCAGACACAGGCGATGTTCGGCCTGTAAGAGGCGGGCGGCTTTGCTGCTCTGGGCCAGGGGGTTTTTGATGGCCTGCGATTCATCCAGGATGACGTAGGTGAAACGATACTCGCGCAGGAATTCGATATCGCGCAGCATGGTGCCGTAGGTGGTGGTGATAATATCGTACTCTTCAAAATGAGCCGGTTCTTTTTTGCGGGTTTGGCCCATAAATTGCAGGACGCGTAAATCGGGCGTAAATCGCTCGGCTTCGCGCTGCCAGTTGACCAGCAAGCTCTTGGGGAGTACCAGTAACGCGGGGCGGGAGAGTTCGCCGCGCTCTTTGAGCGATTGCAGAAAGACCAGTGCCTGCACGGTTTTGCCCAGCCCCATGTCGTCCGCCAAAATACCGCCAAAGCCATATTCGCGCAGAAAGTGCAGCCAATCGTAGCCGGCTTTCTGGTAGGGGCGTAATTCGCCGCCGAAACCTTGTGGCAGGGGCTGTTCAGTGATGCGCTCGAAGGATTTGAGTCGCTCCCGTTTGGCGTGAAATTCGGGGGCGATATTCTTCGTTTCGGCTTCGCTCAATAATTCATCGAGCAGGGAAAGCTGCAAGTCGCTGACTCGCAATCCCTTGTCGGTCTCCTCGGCCAGGGCGAAGAGGTGTTTGTACTTTTCCAGCCATTCTTCGGGAATTTGCCCCACCGAACCGTCGGCCAGCTTGATGTAGCGTTCGCCCCGTTTAAAAGCTTTGCGGATTTCGCCCAGGCTGACCTGCTGGTCGCCATACTGGGCCACGGCCTGGACGTCGAACCAGTCGATTCCGCTGGAGATGTTCAGGCTGAGGGTCGGTTTGTGGCGGTTGATTTTTGCGATGTCTTTGTCGCCGTAAATCTCGAAGCCAGTTTCGGTGAGGGCTGGGATGCACTTCGTCAGAAAATCGAGCGGGTGAGTCCGGGCGCGGATCTGGAAGACGCCTGGTTGGTTGGCTCCGGCCCGTTTCAGACCGTAGCGGGCATCGGTCAGCAGGTCGTAAAATTGGTGTTCCCTGACTGCGTCGCGCTGGACTTTGATTCCGCCCCACTGCCCAGGGATTTCGATCAGTTCTTCAAAAACTGGCCTGGTGCCCGGCGAGGCAAGCTCGTGTTCGCCGTAGCCGAAGCGTAGTTCGGCGACGAGGGGCTGCTCTTCTTTTTTTGCGAGATACAGGCGCGGGATGGCCGGTTCCTGAACGATTTGCCATTTGACCGTCTCGCCCACGACCGGCAGATATTTGGACAGGCGGCCAAAGTAAAGGCTGCGGAAATCATCCGCTTCGCTGCGCTGAATCTTGAGTGGGAACGTGGACAAGACTGCCAGGGATTCTGGATTCGCGATCTCTACCAGGGTTTCGCCCGCCAATGCCCACAGCGGCGAGGTTTCAGAGAAAATTTGAAGTTTGCGCCCGGCCAGGGTGTAAGCCTGACCACCCACCTGCAGGCCCGCCACCATTTCGTAATCATTTTTGCTCTCGGTCAAAACAGCTTGCAATTCAAGCGCTTCGGCATGCACGTGTACAGGCACAGAGAATTTCCCCTCTTTATGCAGGAGAATCGGTACTTTTAAGTGTGCGAGCAGCGGCAATCGGGCAAAAGAGATGGAAGCCAAGCCGTAATAGCTCGAATAATAGTGTGCAGTGCGAAGATATTCGTTATAGTCATAGCTGCTCGAAACGGCCATATCTATCAATTCGCGCCCTTCAACCGACAGGTTAACCGACTGGATGGGCGCGCCGCGCAGGTAGTTCTGGGTGAATGAAGACCAGTCGCTGCGCGTTGTCAGCAGGTCGAGCGCTGCCTGGGCCGGGTCTTGGCTTTCAGTAATTTTCTGTATTTCGCCCCATTTTTCGGCGGAAATGAAGTATGGCCGGAGTGTGCCGGTGTAAAAGGGACTCTGATTTTGCTTGCTGGTTTCCAGGCCGATCAAAATGATGCCAGGCGCAAAGGCCTTCTTTTTTTGCGCGGTGGCTTTTTGGGGCGGCGGGGCGTTTTGGAGAGTTAGTTCGAGTTGGTAACGCCAGTCTTTTTCGGCAACTTTTTTGAGGTAATCGCGCAAGGTATAGGCTGCCGCAATGATATGGTGGCAAAAGCGTGGTTTCGGATTGTCAGCCTGACACGAGCAGCCAAAATTGATGGTTTGGCCGCTGGTTTGGATGAGAACCCGGTAGGTTTGCTTTTTTTCGGCAACTTCAAACCCTGCCGATTCGCCAGTGAAATCGGTCACGCTGGCCTGTTCCATATCGTAGAGGGCTTTCCCTTTTTCCTGGTCGCGCCAGTCTACGTAGTAACGCAATTGATTGAGATCGAGATTTTGACGGGTGATGAGTGGCATGGAATGAATTTTATCAGAAAGAAGCGTTAGTGCCAGCCTCGAAATCGGGGGCAGGACTAATCGCAAGTTTTACTGTTCGAAATAAAAGGCCACTCACTCGTAAGGAGTGTGCGGCCGGTTCGAGCGACACCAAGGCGGGCAGGAAAAAAAATAAAAACGGTTCTCCATCCATTTACACAATGTTCTTGACACTACCGGTTACCATGCTTGCGGCCTGTTATCGCCCCTTTTCCCTTTTCCAGTTAGCGAAAACTAAAGTTCAGTATAGCAGAACAATTGTGCCAAATGATGGGACAATTACAATAATGGCCGGTTATGGCCCCTTAGTTGTTGAGAACTTTTTGGTGAGCCGGGAATTTCAATTCAAGCCCAATGGTATAACGAAACGAATGACTCCCGCGATGGGCGGAGTATAATTAGCACATCCTGACCAAAGTAGCTGCCGCTATGTGCCGAGCGAGGTGGGATGCCTGCTGCGGAGGAAAGGGCTGTACTTGTCCTTGCTGAGGAAATGGCGGCAGCGGAGCCAAAAGGGAGCGTTGTAAGTCCTGTTAAGGTTTTATTCTGCCTTCATTATTTTATCTTCTGCCTTTGGAGCCTCCATGCCCCCACTCATGCGTAAAATCTTCTGGTTCGTCAATAAATATTTCATGGTTCCCATGTTCCGCTTGGGCTTTGGCGCGTTGTTCGGCAACCCGTTCTCGGGCTACATCATGATCCTCAAGCCGCTTGGGCGCAAAAGCGGCAAAGTGCGTTTTGCGCCGGTCAATTATGCCATTCGCAACGGCTCTGTCTACTGCATTTCGGGCGGGCGCGAAAGCTCGGACTGGTTCCGCAATATCCGCGCCACCCCGCAGCTCGAGCTGATCCTGCCTGGCGGGGCGATCTATGCCCGCGCCGAAGAAGTGACCGCCCCCGATGAAAGGCGTATCGTCGCCCGCCAGGTGCTGCAAAACGCCGGGTTTGCCGGGTTTTTCGAGGGCTACAACCCGTTCAAAATCAGCGATGTTGAACTGCAAACCAAAATAGCCGACCTGCCCGTGCTGCGCTTCCAGCCGCTTGGCCTGGGCAGCGGCGCCTTCGACTCTGGCGGCTGGGCCTGGCCGTGGGCCTTTGTCATCACCGCTCTCGCTTTCTGGGTGCTGCTCAAATGATCCTGGCTATACAAACCCGTCCTCTTACCAAGCGTTTTGGCGCGCTGACGGCGGTCGACGATCTTCCTTTGGAGATCAGGGCCGGGGAGATTTTCGGCTTTTTGGGGCCGAATGGCGCCGGGAAGACAACCGCCATCTGGCAACGTGCCCGGCTGTTTGGCTGGCGCATTTATGGCACAAACCAACCCGCGGCAGACTTCTCACTCGAAAAACTGGTCTGCGCCTACCGCGACGAATACCTGGTGGAACGCAACTTTGGCCGTCTCAAAGGCAAATCGCTGGCCCTGACACCCATGTATTTGCAGGATGACAACCGCGCCACTGGCTTAATCCGTCTTTTGAGCATTGGCCTGCGGGCGTTGACCTTGTTGGAACACGTTGTCCGGGAGGACCTGGCAAAAACTGGGCAAAAACCCGCTGGGGTCTACGCTGGCAACCCCAAGCGAGAAACAGCAACACCCAAGGCGGAAACCATTCTCCGCGTTTTTAAGAACATTTACCTGACCACCATCCAGGTGGCAGGCCAAACGCACCAACAAATTACGCCGCTAAATGATGTCCAAAGACAAATCCTGGCACTATGCGATCTGCCTGCCAATCTCTACGACATGCTCTTGCCCAATCTTCAAAACCCTTATCCCAAATGACCGAACCGCAAGAGTAAGTAACTCTATTCATCATCACGGTGATTCTTCGGATCATTAATCGAACGATAAGCACATAGAAATTTGACACCCAGGGAATGCAATGCCCACAATGAAACTGCATCGCAAAGATATTAAAATTGAAATAGAAAAAACTTTACAATTCCTTGGAACTGAAAGCAAATCGCAAATAACCGCGAGCATCAGGACTGTTCTCTTCACCAACCTGGACAGGGGGCGTGTCGAAAATTTCATTGGTCACGACATCATTCGTATTGGCGAATATGTACGGCGTGTGATAGAGAACCATGCCAGGCTTAACCCATATCTTCAAGCCGTGCAAAAGGAACGGACAGATGCGGTGTGGCAGCCTTTGTTTGATCAGTTGCAATTGTGGGCCTATAATTTTTTGCTCAGGAAAAACTTCATGCCTGGTGACTCTACACGTGCAATTGCCGGTGAATGCGCCACCGAGGCTGCTCTGCGCATTTTGGATGCCCATTTTCCATACGATACCGAGTTTGAACCCTGGGCATACACCATTGTCAGTATGTCTTGCCTGCGCTTTTTTCGGGATGGCACCAAGAAATCTGTCATTCCCCCGCAAAATCTGGTGGAACTGGATGAAGAGTTGCCAGACCTCGACACCACCCGCTTGATGGAAGTCGCCGATCAAAGCGATCTTCTGGACGCCATGTCTGAGTTGCCCGAGGCCCGCCGCCAGGTAATCGAGCTTCATTATTTTAAGGGCATCTCGCTGCCCGAAATTGCCCACATCCTGGGGAAAAGCGCAGGGGCCATCCACAGCCTGCATTTCCATGCGCTGCGCGATTTAAGAAAGATTTTGGGCAAGAACAGGAATATTACTTAATGGACAAACAATCGTTTGAGAGTGGGAAAAAAGCAAAGGCCAGCCAAAAACTGGCAAGTCATTTGGCGGGACTTACTTCCGAACGTTCATTCATGTCAACTGAAGAGAATGAAATGTTATCGCTTATCGTGGATGAAGCCCTAAAAGGCGTTGATATAGAAATCCAATATCCCGATTTCTATGGGAGATTGCTCAAAAATGCTGCCCTCCGGCAGGCCTTCCTCGATACTCTGGAATTGATCGAAGCCGAAAAAGAAGGGCTGTGGTTGCCGCTCCCGGCTGGCGAAGCGCCGAGCCTGGCCTTCCTCCACAAGAAACCGAACCAGGCAGAGGCGCAGCAAGTTGGAATGGAACACTGGCAAATTAGACTGCAAAGAACCATTCAGGAATTAAGAAATATATTCTCTCCCCCAAAATTAGCTTACCGCGCCGACGCGAATTTATACGATGACAATTGGTTTACCGTACTGCGTGACGAGATTGAGTTGGGCGGCTTCAGCTACGCGATCTTGCTCGAATGCGGTATCTCAAAAGAGACTGAAGATGCGCTTTCCGCTTCCTTGAATTTAGCGCTAACCCTCGAAGCGGCAACATCGTCCGGTTCGCCGGTTTATGCCAGCCTGCACTGGGGGAAGTATAACGAAACGATCACCATCGCCGAAGAAGGGTACACCAGATTCCCAGACATCCCATTTTCAGCCACCTTTGACCAACAAAGCCAGGAAATTAGCGCCGATCTTGACCTGGTTTTGGAAATCAAGCCCGCCTGACAAGTCATGACCGATACCGTTGCTTTCCAGTCCTACCTGAAGCGGGCCAATGATGTATTAAGTGGGAAAACTGATAAAAAGGACCTGATCGAAATCGCCGGCCAGCTCCCCCCGCTCAATCAAAATTTACTGGAACAATTGGCGCAGGCCGCCGAAGAAGCGGCGCTGTCCGATGCGCGCCGCGCCTGGGCGATTGCCCTGCTGGCCGACAGCTCCGCGCGCGACGGTGATTTGCTGCTCCAATCGTGCGCGGCCTGGGTTTTGGCGCGCGCCTATAACCATTGCGGACAACCCAAAAAAGTTACCGAAACCATCGCCCGCGCCCGCCGGGGGTTTGAAGAACTGCATGAAACTGGCTGGATGGCAGCGTGTGACTGGCAACTCAACCACCTGGCCTGGACCAAACCGAATTTTGGCGAGGCTGCCCGAGAGCTTGAAACAGCGCTGACGAGCCTGGAGCAGGCTGAACTGAAAGATTTTGCCCCCCAGTGCCGCCTGGCGCTTTCGTATGCGCAAATCCTGTGCGGGAATTTTGGCGCTGCGCAGGAAAATCTCGCAATCTGTGAAGAAACTTTTATTACCCGATCTGACTCCGTCAACCAGGCGCGCTGCTGGTTAAATGAAGCCAGCTGTCAGCGCCGCCAGGGAAACTTTGAAAACGCCCACACCAAACTGGAGCAAGCCCTGGCGGTCTTTCGTCAGTGCGATGCCCCGCTGGATGTGGCAAAAACCCACTACCAGCTTGGGCTGTGGTATTTCCTTTCCGGGCGCGATTATCCCCAGGCGGTGACCTATTTCGAACAGGCTTGCGCGGTTTTCGACGAACAGGGCATGGATTTGTGGTTGGCTGTGTGTGAAAACGGGCTGGCCCAAATTAATATCCAGAGCGGAAACCTGACACAGGCCATCCAGCAGCTTCAGCATGCGCGCGCCGCTTTTGTGGAACACGGCGCACTCGGAATGATGGCCGATAATCACAACGACAGCGGGCAGCTTGAACTTCTGTTGGGAAATGTTCTCAAAAGCCTTGAACATTTTCGGCAAGCGCAAGAAATCTACGAAACTCTTGGGTTTGAATTTGCGGCTGCCAATGCGCTCTCCAACCGTGGCAACGCCGCTGCGCTGCTGGGCTATTTTCAGGAAGCCCTGAATGACCTGGAACTGGCCCAAAAGCGTTTCCAAGAATTGGAAAACCCGTTTGGCATGGCAGGCTGTGAGCTTTATTTATCCCGCATCTGGACGGATCTAAACCAGTTTCCTGTGGCGCGCGAACATTTGGATCAAGCCGAAGTGCTGTATCGGCAAATCCAACAAACTGCCATGCTGGGGCTGGTCTACAACCAACGAGCGTTGATTCTCTCGCTGGAAGACCGGTTTGCTGAGGCCGCCGCAGCGCTGGATGCGGCCCTGGACGTTTCGCAGGCTTCTGGTCTGGCCCCGCAAATTGCCCTGGCAGAGCGACGGCTGGGAGAAATGCTCACCCGCAGCGGTGAACAGTCCCGGGCCCTTGCCTTGCTGACCGGCGCCGAAGCCAAATTCCAGCAGATGGGCATGAGCATCGAGCAGGCTGCCAGCCTGGCAGCCTTGGGCGTTTACCATGCCCAAACGTCCAGCCCAGAAAATGCCGAAAAATCCTTCCGCGAAGCCCTGGCGCTGTGCCAGGGAATCATGCCTGAAATTGAGAGCCGCTGTCATGCCGGGCTGGCGGCCCTGGCCGAAGAGAGCGATCAACTGACAGAGGCCCTGGCGCATTATCGAAAAGCTGTGCAAGCCATTGCCCGGCTGCGGCATAGTTTCTGGCAGCCGGCCCTGGCCGGGGCTTACCTGCGCACGGTTAAGGACACGCTGGATAACTCCGTCCATCTGGCGGCCAGCCTGCAAGCTGCAGAAGATACCCTGGCTTTCATCGAAGGCAGCAAAGCCCAGGCGCTGGCCCGGCAGCTATCCGCCTCCATTTTTACACCCATTACCGATCAGCCTGCCGAAATCCAGGCCCTGGGGCGCGAAATCCAGGAGTTGCAGGCTCAAATTCGAGCCATCTACACCCCAAGCCCCTGGTCGCGCATCGCCAACGATCTGAAAACTTTGCAGGGAAAACTGATCGAAACTGCGCAAACCTACGACAGGCGATTGGCCGCACTGGAGCGAAAGTCCGCCCGGCGCGGGCCAGGTCAAAATCCTGAGTTTGACCTGGCCCGCTTCTGTGAGCAGGCCGGCGCGCGGCTGGGAAAAGCCTGGCTGGCGCTGGATTACTACCTGGCCGGGAAAACCATCATCATCAGCCTGATTACGCCAGACAGCCTGGAAGTCTTTGAAGCAGACATCCCGGCTCGGGTACGCATGGCCCTGGATGTCTGCGCGCGCAGCCACCGCGGCGCGGCGGATATTTCATCCGGTGATATGAAAGCGCTCGGTCAGGTTATGCTCCCGGAGAAAATCCAGGCGTATCTCTCATCCCCCAACATCCCGCTGATCATTTCCCCACATCGAGCGTTGCACAGCGTCCCTTGGGGGGCGCTGCAGCCTACGTGGAATAGCAAATACCTGGTGGAAATCTGCGTCCCCGCGCTCACCCCTTCTTTGCAGTTTTTGCAACTGCTCTGGCAGCGCGAGGATCAAGAGCAAACGCCAGATCGAGCCACCGGCCTGCTACTGGGTGTTTCCGATTTTCAGGGCAAACTTCCCGGGCTGCCTTCCGCTGTTCGGGAAGTTCAGGCCATCGCTAAAATCGCGCATCCCAACAGCTGTACCTTGTTGGACGCCGAAGCCACCTGGGATGCTTTATGCGCGCAAACAACCACTGGTTTATCAGCGTTTGCGTTTTTGCACATATCCAGTCACATGAACCACGACTCGCGCACCGGGCGTTTGAGCAGCCTGGCGTTGTATGAGCAGGAAATTGGGCTGGATCGGCTGCGGGAGCTTGTGCCGCTGCCCGGGCTGGTGACGCTTTCGGCTTGCAACGGCGCCCAGAGCCTGGTCTATGAGGGCGATGAGCATGTTGGAATGTCCACCACCAGCCTGATGGCGGGCGCCAACACCGTCGTTGGCAGCCTGTGGCCAGTTTTAGACTCTGCCCCCGCCGCAGATATGACCCGTTTCTATCAAGGCTTTTTTGCCGGGCTTTCCCCTGCCGAAGCGCTGGCCCAAGCCCAGCGAACCTCCATTCAAAATGGGGAAGAATTGCAAGACTGGGCCGGTTTTCTGTGTTTGGGATCCTGACGCAGGCTGTTGCCTGCGTCAGGGTTGTTGGGTTTCTCTGAACTAACCGGCGCCACCGCTCATGGAAGAAAATATTCTCCAACCGGCATATACCTTTATGAAGGGGCGTAAAGGGGGTTAGAGATGAGTTTTTTTGTAACTGCCCACAAAGCACGGGCATTACAGATTCTTAAATGCCGCTCCGAATCGATTTGTCAAAAGTTTAATGGGGCAGAGGTCACTGGTAGATATGCGAGAAGTTCTGGGCTGTTAGGGGATTCTTCTCGGTTGGGCTTTTGCCCTTCTGGCAGAAAACGTCTTCGCGAGAAGGCGTTTTTTGTTTTGAAAAAGCCGCGATGGTTTTCTTTAGGAAGCAAATTGACTGTGGGCAGCCTGGCCCGTATTACAAATAGATAGAAAAATAATGATAAAAATAACCTTTCTGAACAACATAATTGACTATCAAAAGATTTAGAGTGTATAATTCTAAAGCATTGCTTGTACGAATGAGACCCCACCCATACAAATAAATAAAAGTAAAGGATGACGCACAGATGCCCGATTTGTTACTAGATGTTCAAGGGCTCGAAACACAGTTCGAGACTCCTGAAGGAATTGTACATGCTGTTAATGGAGTCTCTTTTAGCTTGCAGGAAGGGGAAACGTTGGGGGTGGTCGGAGAAAGTGGTTGCGGTAAAAGCGTAACCATGCTTTCCCTGATGGGTCTCATCCCAACTCCTCCTGGAAAAATAACCGCTGGCAAAGCCTTCTATCGTGGAAAAGATATGCTGCAGATGTCCAAGGATGAAATCAGGCATATCCGCGGCTCACAGATCAGTATGGTCTTCCAGGACCCCATGACCTCCTTAAACCCCGTCTTAACCATCGGACGCCAATTGACCGAGCCGCTTGAACTGCACCTCGGCATGAATGGGGAGCAGGCCCGCGCGCGCGCAGTTGAAATGCTCGAAATCGTGGGCATTCCCCGGGCCAAGGACCGTCTGAAAGATTACCCGCACCAATTTTCGGGCGGCATGCGCCAGCGCGTGATGATTGCCATGGCATTGGCTTGCAGCCCGCAAATCCTGATTGCAGATGAACCCACCACGGCCCTGGATGTGACCATCCAGGCTCAGATTACCGATCTCGTCAAGCGCCTGCGCGACGAGCTGGGCATGGCGATTATCTGGATTACGCATGACCTGGGTGTAGTTGCCCGGCTGGTACAGCGCGTTATGGTGATGTATGGCGGGTTTGTGATCGAAGAATCGGAAGTCAAGGACCTGTACGCCAACCCGCAGCACCCCTATACAATTGGCTTGCTGGGCAGCCTGCCTCGCATTGATATGGATCAGCGCCAACGCCTGGTCTCAATTGACGGCTTACCGCCGATGCTATTCCACAAACCGACTTCCTGTCCGTTTGCGCCGCGCTGTAAGTGGGTGATTGAACGCTGCTGGCAAGAAAACCCTGCCCTGGAAGAAGTTGCTCCTGGTCATAAGGTTGCTTGTTGGGTGGATGTTAAAACTGGGAGAAGCCGCGAATGAGCACTGAGATCTTGCTGCGTGTTGAAAATTTAGTGAAACACTTTCCCATTTATCGGGGCTTTTTTCAGCGTCAAGTGGGCGCTGTGCGAGCGGTGGATGGCGTCTCCTTTGCGGTGAAACGCGGCGAAACGTTGGGGCTGGTGGGCGAATCGGGTTGTGGAAAATCGACCACCGGGCGCGCTATTTTGCAGCTCCAGCGCCCGACAGCCGGCCATGTTTACTACGATGGTGTTGATTTGGTTTCCCTGAAGAGCGAAGAAATGCGCAAAATGCGCCGCAAAGTGCAGATGATTTTCCAGGACCCATACGCCAGCCTCAACCCGCGCATGACCGTCGGCGAAATCATCGGCGAGCCTTTGCAGGTCCACAATATGGCTTCCTCCAAGGAAATGCAAGATAGAGTCGCCCAGTTGCTGGAGTTGGTTCGCTTAAATCCGTCTTTTTCGGTTCGTTATCCACACGAATTCTCTGGCGGTCAACGCCAACGAATTGGGATTGCGCGCGCCCTGGCTTTGGAACCCGCCTTCATTGTTTGCGATGAGCCAATTTCAGCGCTGGATGTTTCGATCCAGGCCCAGGTGGTCAATCTCTTGGAAGATCTGCAAAAAGACCTCAACCTGACCTATCTGTTTATTGCTCACGATTTGTCGATGGTGCGCCACATCAGTGATCGCGTGGCGGTCATGTATCTTGGAGTCATCATGGAACTGGCTGATCGCCAGACCTTGTATAACAACCCGCTTCATCCTTATACCCAGGCCTTGCTCTCGGCTGTGCCGATTGCAGACCCATTCCTTGAGGAAAAGCGCAAACGTGTCATCTTGGAGGGGGATGTTCCCTCGCCGGTCAACCCGCCTTCTGGCTGCCGTTTTCGGACGCGTTGTCCGATTGCCCAAAGCATTTGCGCTGAATCGCAACCTGAGTTTCGCGAGGTGGAGCCGGGTCACTTCGTGGCCTGCCACTTGGTTAATTAGCCTCTGCTCCTTTGAAAGGAGGTGATGTACTGGCTAGAAGCTTAACTGTCCTGTTTGGTACCATCCCCAATCCGTTGTATTACTTATAGTGAGGAGAAGAAATATGCGTAAAATATTTGCTGTAATGGGTATCCTGGTTGTTGCCAGCATGGTCTTGGCGGCCTGCGGCGCTCCGGCAGCCCCCCAAACAATCGTTCAGACGGTCATCGTTGACGGCACCCCCCAGGTGCAGGTCGTCGAAGTGACCCCCGTACCGGAAATGGAAGAGAAGCCGGCCGTCCTGCGCATCAACCTCGGTAGCTATCCCGATATCGTTGACCCGCAGAAATCATCCTTCGTGAACGAAATTGCGCACCTGAAACTGTTCTACGAAGGCCTGACCAAATTCAATGCAGACCTCGAGACCGTCCCCGGCGCTGCCGAGAAATGGGTCTACAACGATGATGCAACCCAGCTGACCTTCACCATCCGCAAGGATCTGAAGTACTCTGATGGCACCCTGCTCAATGCCGCTCGTTTCGCTTATGCCATCAAGCGCAATATCAACCCTGAAACCGCCGGCGAATATGCCGCGATTACAGACGAAGTCCTGGGCGCTCCCGAATGGCGCGCTGGCGATGCAGCTGCCGAAGCCATTGTGGACGAGAGCCTTAAGGCGAGCCACGCCGATGGTTCAGAGTGCACCGGCTATGATGATGCCGCTTGCGACACCTTCACAATGACCCTCTCCAAGCCCGCTCCCTACTTCCACACCATCATGGGTATCTGGGTGGCTTTCCCGGCCAAAGAAGAGAATATCACTGAAGGCGGCGAGAACTGGTGGAACAGCTCCAAGTACCAGGTCGGCAATGGCCCTTACGTCCTCAAATCCCTCGAACCCTTTGTGCGCGCTTACTTCACCCCGAATGCCAATTATTGGGGCGAAATCGGCAAAGCCGATATTGAATACAGCTACATTGTCGACTCTGCGGTTGCGTTTGAAGCCTACAAGAACAATGAATTCGACATGATCGGCGCAGCAGCCGAAGATATGGCTATCATCAAAGCCGATCCTCAGTTGAGCACCGAACTGTTAGAGTATGCCGGTTCTTGTACGTTTGCGGTCATGCTCCACCAGGAGAAGGAACCCTTCACCGATCCAAAGGTGCGCGAAGCCTTTACCATGGCCTTCGACCGTGAATCTTGGGTACGCGATGTCCTCAAGGGTGTTGGTGCCCCGACCCTGACCTGGATCCCGAACGGCTATCCTGGCTACAAGGAAGGCGAAACCCGCTGGGCTTACGATCCTGACAAAGCCAAGGCTGCCCTGGCCGCCTCGACTTACGGCAGCGTCGAAAACCTGCCTGAAATCGTGCTGACCTTCTCTGATAGCCCGCGCAACCGCACCCGCTACGAGTGGCTGGCCGCGAAGTGGAAGGAAGTTCTGGGCGTGGATGCAAAACTCAACCCGGTTGAGCCCACCACTTACACCGCCCTCACCAAAGATGTCAAGACTGCCCCGGCGGCCTTTGTCCTCGGCTGGTGCGCAGACTACCCCGATCCCCAGAACTGGCTGAGCGTCTACTGGAAGACTGGTGGTTTTGGCGAGCGGATTGCCTACTCGAATGCCGATTTCGACGCCCTGGTCAACCAGGCTGATATCGAGTTGGATCCCGCCACACGCGCGGACCTCTACCAGCAGGCTCAGGATGTGCTGCTCGACAGCATCCCCGGTGCCTTCGTCTGGAACAGTGTCAACAGCTACCTGGTCAAACCGTGGGTCAAGGGAATCGTGACCACCCCGCAAGACTCTGGCTGGGCTGGCGACATCAACCCCAGTGGCATCACGATCGACACCACGATGATCCCCTAACACAAAAACAGGGCTATGTTTACTGACAACACGTGAGTGAGCAGCCTCTTGCACGAAAGGGGCCTGGCAGGTGAAAATCTGTCAGGCCCCTCATCCCGCCCAACACCTTTTGGAGGTGCATCCAAATGACTGCTTATATAATTCGCCGGGTATTATGGCTAATCCCTGTCATTATTACGGTTTCGATTGTGACCTTTGTTCTCATGCACAATGCCCCGGGAGGCCCCTGGGATCGTGATATCAGCACCCGCCAGGTAGATGCGACCACCCAGGCCCGTTTAAATGAATATTATGGCTTGGACAAACCGTTGTGGCGGCAATATATTGCCTATCTGATTGGCGATTTCAACTCTGAAGATGTTTTTGTGTGCGGCCTGGCCTGCGGCAATATGGGCCCCTCTTATCGGGTGCGCGGCCGCAGCATTCAGGATATATTATTCTCAGCCCCTGAAGACAAACCGTTCTATTACAGCCGTTTTGGATACTCTGTGCGCCTGGCCCTGGCCTCGCTCAGCATTGCTATTTTTGTTGGTATTCCAATTGGGACCATTGCCGCTCTCAAACAGAATAGCATTATCGATTATGCCAGCCTGTTCCTGGCGACGGTTGGTATCTCGGTTCCAAGTTTTGTCATGGCAATTTTCCTGATTATTATTCTTGCTTCCTGGCTGCATCTGATTAGCGTTGTTCCAAAATCCTGGGATACTTTACGTCCCTGGATTTTGCCCGCCATTGTGATGGGCCTCGGCACGACTGCCTATACTGCCCGTCTGACGCGTTCGTCCATGCTGGAAGTCATGCGGATGGATTATATTCGCACGGCGCGCGCGAAAGGGCTGGCGGAACGCGTGGTTGTCACCCGCCACATGATCAAAAATGCGCTGATCCCCGTTGTCACGATTTTAGGCCCCGCCCTGGCGGGCCTGGTGACGGGTTCGTTCATTATCGAGACAATGTTTGGTTTCCCTGGCATGGGGCGGGCGTATGTCACCGCAATCGGCCAGCGTGATTATTCAATGATTTTAGGGACGACCCTTATTTATGCCGGGCTGGTTGCCGTTGCCAACCTGAGCGTGGATATTGTTTACGTATTAATTGACCCGCGCATCCAACTGAACGACTAGTCAGGGAGTTAAGATGTCTGTTACTGCTGCTCAAAATTCAAGCCAAATCTCTGAGTTGGAATTAGATAAATTGCGCCCCAGCCGCAGCCTTTTTGCAGATGCCTGGGCCCGCTTAATCCGCAATAAGGCCTCGGTGACCGGGATTGTGATCATTGTCTTCTTTGCGCTGCTCGCCATTTTTGCGCCGCTGATTGCCCCGCATAACCCCCTCCAAATTAACGATAACATGGGCTTTCTGCCACCCGCCTGGGTCCAGCGCTCAAACTCCGGGGCGGCAGGCAACCCCAGCTTTTTATTTGGGACCGATACCCTCGGGCGGGATGTCTTGAGCCGGGTAATTTATGGCGCTCGCGTTTCGATGGTGGTTGGGTTTATCCCCACGACCATTATCCTGCTTGTTGGCAGTGTTGTCGGCATGTTGGCAGGTTACACGGGCGGAAAAGTAGATAATCTATTAATGCGTCTGACCGATGTTATCTATGCCTTCCCAGACTTGCTGTTCTTCATCATCGTCATGATTTCACTGCGCGACACCTGGATCGGACAGTTGATGAACGGTTTGTTTTTGCTATTTATTGCCCTGGCAATTGTCAACTGGGTGGGTGTCGCCCGGCTTATGCGCGGGCAGGTCTTGTCGATCAAAGAAAAAGAATTCGTCGAAGCCGCGCGCTGTGTCGGCGCAAAAGATACCCATATCATGGTCAAACACATCCTGCCCAACGCCCTTGGGCCGCTGATCGTGAGCGCCGCTTTTAGTATTCCCGGCATGATTATCACTGAAGCGATCCTGGGCTATCTCGGCATTGGGCTGCGTCCTGCTACCGATCCCAGCGCGATCTTCGTTACCAGTTGGGGCGTGCTGCTCCTGGAAGGCCAGACCGCCATTAATGCCCAACCCTTCATGCTCTTGGTACCCGCCCTGTGTGTCGCGTTGATTGTGCTGGCCTTTACCTTCCTGGGCGATGGCTTGCGGGATGCGCTCGACCCGCGCATGCGTGGCGCGCAATAGTTTGAATGTTGCTCCAGTTTGATGGATTGAAATAGGATTCAGGCCAACTCTGAATCCTATCTTTTTACCCTTAATTCTGCCAAGTGGACGCTGGGATGGCGGTAGCTATCCAACAAACACCACGCGCGGCCTGCTTTTTGCGCACGAGAGACCCTTTATGCTATTAAAAAATCCGCAAACAGACAAACGCCTGCAAATCTTCCCGGTTAGCACAAAAATTCAAGCAGACAGCCTGACCATCGCCGGGCATTCGCTGGCGGCGCTTGCCGCGCAGTATGGCACGCCGCTCTATCTTTATGACCGCGCCAGCCTCGATTTCTGCGCCTCTGCTTATTTGGACGCTCTCCGAGTCTATTACCCGGGGCCTGCTTCCGTGACCTATGCCGGCAAAGCCTACCTTGGGACGGCGATTGCCCAGTGGACGCAAACCCACGGCTTTTGGGTGGATTGCACCGGCCGGGCCGAAATCGAAATTGTCCGCCAGAGCGGCGTCCCGCGCGCCCATATCCTGGTGCATGGCGTCAACAAATCACTGGAAGATTTACAAGCCGCCCTCGCCAAAGCCGGGACGCTGGTTGTCGATAACCTGAGCGAACTCGAAAAAATCGAGCAGATGCGCGGCGCTTTTGATAGCTTGCCCGATTTATGGCTGCGTTTTACGCCGGGCGTCACCGTCCAGACCCATCACGTCCACACTCAGACCGGGCACCACGAGAGCAAATTTGGCATGAGCCGCGCAGAATTTTTGCAGGCGGCCCACTTTTGCCGCGAGCGCGGCCTGCCCCTGCGGGGAATCCATTTTCACCAGGGTTCCAACTTTCGCGACCCTGAGCCGCTTCTGCCTGCAATTGAGTCGGGGCTGGACCTGGCGCGCGAGATAGGGCTTGCAGGCGACTGGCATTTTTGCCCGGGCGGCGGCTGGGGCGTGGCCTATCACGAGGACGAACTGCCCCAGCCTGATGTGGCCGTCTATGTCTCCGGCGTCGCCCGGCATGTGACCGAAGTTTGCCAGTCACGCGGACTCTCCCTGCCGCACCTGCACCTCGAGCCGGGACGCAGCCTGGTCGCCCGGGCCGGGGTGGCCGTCTATCGGGTTGGCGCACTTAAACAGCACGGACAGAAGACCTGGGTTCTGACAGATGGCGGCCTGACCGACAATCCGCGCTTTGCGCTGTATGGCGCGCGCTATTCCTGCCTGCCTGTTTCCCATCCTGAGCGCGAAAATATTGGCCCGGTCGATATTGCCGGCCCCTACTGCGAATCGGGGGATGTGGTCATTGAAAACCTGCCCCTGCCGGCCCTGGCAGTGGACGAATTGCTCGCCATTCCGGTTGCGGGCGCGTACCACCTCAGCATGTCCAGCAATTACAATGGCGCTCTGCGCCCGGCCGTCCTGTGGCTGGAAGAAGGCCGCGTCAAAGAAATTCAGCGCCGCGAGACCATTGCAGACCTGACCCGGCGCGACAGCGGAATAAATTAACCCCACGGAGAATCTTGTTATGAAAATCTTAATTGCCGCAGATATGGAAGGCATCACCGGAGTCACCCATTGGGATCAAGTCTCGCCCTCTCATTCTGAGTATCCCCGTTTTCGGCGTCTGATGACCGCCGATGTCAATGCTGCCATTCGCGGCGCATTTGCCGGCGGGGCGGAAAGCGTCTCGGTCACAGACGGCCACAACAACAGCCGCAATATCCTGATTGAAGAGTTGGACGAACGGGCCGTGCTCAATACGGGCAGCCCCATGCCGCTTTCGATGGTGCAGGGTGTTGACCAGGGCGTCGCTGGGGTTTGTTACGTCGGCTATCATGCCCGCATGGGCGCACAGCGCGGAATTTTGGATCATACCTGGTCAGACGAGCGGGTCGCCAACCTGTGGGTTAACGGCCAGCTATTTGGCGAATCGGCCCTGAACGGCGGCGTCTGCGGCCATTTTGACGTTCCGGTCATCATGGTTTCCGGCGACCAGACCGTTTGCGCCGAAGTCCGCGCAGCCTTTGGCGATGTCGAAACAGCTGTCGTCAAGCAAGCGATTGGACGGATGGCCGCGGAATGCCTGCCGCCCGCCGTAAGCGGGAAATTGATTGAAGAGGCCGCCCGGCGCGCCGTTGAGCGACTCAAAATTGGCGAGGCTCCACCACCCTTAAAAATCTCTGCTCCGATTACAATGGTGCTTGAACTTGTCCAATCCGAGATGGCCGATAAAGCCATGCTTATGCCGGGCGCAGCGCGCCTCGAAGATCGCAAAGTACAATATATTGCAGCAGATATGCCCATACTCTATGCTGCTTTTCGGACTCTGCTGGCCCTGGCGAGGTAAAAAAGTTAACCGGCTTTCAGGTTTGCAGCCGCTGACCGCCCCGCACCAAGAACCGCAGTTCAATGGAGTTTTCCATGCCTTACCAGACCATTCACGGCGCAAAACTATATTATGAAACCTTTGGTCACAAAAAGCCCGGCCAGACCCCGCTTTTGCTGATCCACGGCTCCACCCAAACTGGCGCATCCTGCTGGAACAAGGTTGCGCCGGCCCTGGCCGAAGACTACTACGTGATCGTCCCGGACTGCCGCGGGCATGGCCGTTCCGAAAACCCCGGACAGACCTACTCCTTCGGCCAAATTGCCGCGGACCTGGCCGCCCTGGTGCGTGCGCTGGGTTTTGAGAAGGCCCACATCATCGGCCATAGCAATGGCGGCAACATTGCCATCGTGATGATGATCGAGTATGCCGGCATTGTCCAGACCTGCATTCCGCAGGCGGGCAACGCCTGGCTGACCGAGCAGCTGATCGAGCGCGAAAAGCTCGTTTTTACCCCCCAATATTTTGCAGAACACCATCCCGAAGCGCTGCGCCAGGCGATTGCCCTGCACGAACCTTTCCAGGGCCAAGGCTACGCCAGCAAATTGATTGACCTGACCCGCGCCGAAATCATCCGCGAACCGAATTACACCCCGCAGCAAATGGCAAAAGTTGATCTGCCCGTGCTTTTCATCCAGGGCGAGAACGACAGCGTCAACGCCGCCAGCCGTTTTGCACAACAGATGGCGCGCGCCGTGCCCTTTGCTGAAGTTTGGATTCCGACCGGCATCGCCCACAACGTCCACGACGATATTTTACAGGAATGGCTGGGCCAGGTGCGCGATTTTCTCTCCCGGCGCGCCAACCCTGAAAGCGAAAAACTCTACCGTTTCCGCATCGAAAACTATCCCGACGAACGCGCCGGAGATTTTGACGTGCGCGTCGCGGTCGATGGCCAACCTTTCGGCGTGGTGCTGACCGAAGAACGCCGTACCCAGGCCCTCGCCGTTTTGGCGCGCCCGGCTGCGGGGGATAAAATCAAAGTCCTGATTAGCGCGTCCAGCCCGTGGGCGATCCTCAACCGCCCGATCGAAGATCTCCGCCGCCAGCCCAGCATCCACAGTGAATGCATCAACCAGGCGCGCATGAACGAAGTCGCGCGCGTCATCGAATCTGGCCCAGACTGGACGAAAATTCGCCTCGAGCACGACGGTTATCTCGGCTGGGTCCATAACGAAGCGCTCTTTTATTGCGATCAGGCCGCCGCAGCCGACTACAGCGCGGCTTGCAACGCGATTGTTTCGGCGGCGTTCGCTGAAGCGCGCGACGAAAACGGCCTGCTGGTTCAAAAACTTGTTTTTGCAACCCGCGTCCGCCTCGCCGATGGGCGGGTGACATTGGCGGACGGCCGCCAGTGGCGGGTGCGCCCGCAGGATTTTACGGCCCTGACAGATCTGCCGCGCCCCAACCCCGCCGGGATCGCCCTGACCCTCGACCTGCTGCGCCGTTTCGTAGGCGTACCCTACCTGTGGGGCGGACGCTCCCCCTACGGCTTCGACTGTTCCGGGCTGGCAGGCACGTTTTACGCCTGGATGGGAGTCAGCATCCCGCGCGATGCCGACCAGCAGTTTATCCAGGGTGAGAAAATCGAACCCCCCCAGCCGGGCGACCTGCTCTTTTTCGGCGAAGCGGATCTGGACGGGGTGATCCGCATCAGCCATGTCGCAATTTCCTTGGGCGGCGATCAGTTTATCCATGCCAACGGCAGCGACTGGGGCACAAGCTATAATAGTTTTGACCCCAAAAGCCCCCTCTATCGCGAATGGCTGGACAAATATTATCGCGGCGCGCGCAGGTTCCGATGAAACTATCCGTTCAACCGATGAGCCTGAATTTGCGAACCACTTTCCGTGTTTCGCATGGCGCCAGCGATCAGCGCCACAATGTCTTGGTGACGCTTGAGCAGCACGGGCTGACCGGCTACGGCGAAGCGGCAGCAGTTTTTTACTATGGAAACACCCAGGAAAGTTTGACAGCTGCCTTAACTGCCCTGCCGGCGTTGAACGATGACCTTTTTGCGCTCGAAGATAGCCTCAACGCCCTGCCCGAAGAAATGCCGCACGCGGCCCGGGCCGCCGTCGATATGGCCCTGCACGACCTGTGGGGCAAACGCCTCGGGCAGCCGCTCTATCGCCTGTTTGGGCTGACGCCGACCCGCCTGCCGCAAACCTCCTTCACCATCGGCATCGACTCTCCTGAAGCAATGGCCGCCCGCGCCAGAGAATCAAAATACCCGATTATCAAAATCAAGCTCGATAACCAGGCCCCTCAAGCCCAGCTTGGCGCCATCCGCGCTGAGACCCAGGCCACCCTGCGGGTGGACGCCAACGCCGCCTGGACGCCGCAGCAAGCCCTCGACCTGATTCCGCGCCTGGCGCCGTATGGCCTCGAACTGGTCGAGCAGCCGCTGGCTGCCGGTGACGCACAAGCCTACCGCTGGCTGAAAACGGAATTAAATCAGCGCGGTGTGACCACGCCCATTTACATCGATGAAAGCGTTCAAAATGCGCGCGATGTCGCCCGCCATGCCGGGGGCGTTGATGGAGTGGTGGTCAAACTGATGAAAACCGGCGGGCTGCGCGAAGCCGTGCGCACCATCCATACCGCCCGCGCGCATGGGATGCAGATCATGCTCTCGTGCATGATCGAAAGCTCGCTGGGCGTGACCGCCGCCGCCCACCTGGCAGCGCTCTGCGACCAGCTCGATCTGGACGGCCCGCTTCTGATTGCCAACGATTCCTTCGACGGGCTGCGCTACGATGGCCCAAACCTGTCCCTGCCCGACCGCCCAGGCATTGGAGCCATTCGCCGGGATGCTTCCTGACCCCCCAGAAAATCATCAACTGCTAAAAACGCCTTCGCCCGAAGGCGTTTTTTTGATGGCTTGCCATTCTTTTGCCCTATAAGTTCTTAACGTTTCATCAACGATCAATTTTTACGCGTTCTTTTTTGGTAAAATCCCGTTCATGTTTAAGAGAATCTTTAAAACCATCGCGAGGCTGGTCTGGTATTTGGTGCTGGGCGGCGTTGCAATCGTCACAATTTCACGGCTGCTGACCGGCGTGCTGGGCTGGGCGCGCACCTACAGCCCGCAAGATGTCCCCGCCCGCCCGCTGGCAATTGTTTTTGGGGCCGGCCTGACCCGCAGCGGAACGGCTTCGCCGGTCTTGCGCGACCGCATCCGCGCTGCAGCCGATCTTTACTTCGCGGGCAAGGTCGAGAAGCTGCTGATGAGCGGCGATAACAGCACCCAGTTTTACAACGAACCAGCTGCCATGCGCCAATATGCGCTCGAATTGGGAATCCCCGACCAGGCGATTGTGCTCGATTACGCCGGACGCCGAACCTACGATACCTGTTATCGCGCCCGCCATATTTTTGGTGTCGATCAGGCCATTCTGGTTACGCAGGGTTTCCACCTGCCGCGCGCGCTCTACCTGTGTAACGCCCTCGGCCTGGATGGGGTCGGCGTCGCAGCCGATAATTTTACCTACCGGCGCGTTTCGCTTCTGTACTGGAATTTGCGCGAACTTGCCGCCACCGTTACCGCCCTGATGGATGTCCACCTGACCCGTCCGATTCCCATTTTGGGCGAACCAGAACCGATTTTCAAGGCAGGCTCCTCCCTGCGCCTGGAGTAAATCAGCCGACAACCGGCCTGCAAGTAAAATGGGATTGGCTTGAAAGCCCGACTGGAGCAAACGAAACATGAACCGCAAAGAAGCCCTGGCCCTTGTCCGTCAATATGTGAAAAATGAAGCCCTGGTGCGCCACATGCTGGCTGTCGAAGCCGCCATGCGCTTCTATGCCGAGCAATACGATCAGGATGTCGAACTTTGGGGCATTACCGGCCTGCTGCACGATTTCGACTGGGAGATTCACCCGACTTCAGACCAGCATCCCGCTCAGGGAGCGCCGATTCTGCGTCAGCATGGCGTGGATGAACAGGTCGTGCGCGCCATCCTCAGCCACGGCGACCACAGCGGAGTCCCGCGCGAGACGTTGATCCAAAAGGCGCTCAATGCCTGTGACGAGATTACTGGTCTGGTGACGGCGGTTGCCCTGGTGCGTCCATCTCATTCCATTCTGGACCTTGAACCGGCTTCCGTTAAGAAAAAATGGAAGAACAAGGCTTTTGCCGCCGGTGCAGACCGGGCAGGCATCGAAGCCGCCGCCGCAGAGTTGGGCGTCGACCTGTGGCAGGAGCACGTTGGCAACATCATCACCGCCATGCGGCGCATCGCGCCAGAACTGGGGCTGGTGGGGGTTCCGTAAACATTAAATTCCTGCAATCCTCCTGGCCCTCGCTGCGCGGGGGCTTTATTGTCTGTATTTCCCCCTTGACATTAACGTTACGTTATAGTTTATAGTAGGGCCATGTTCACCGTCAAACAGCTTGCAACCCTGGCCGGGGTCACGCCCCGCACCCTGCACCACTACGACCAGATCGGTTTGCTCAAGCCGTCCCAGATCGGCGAGAACGGCTATCGCTACTATGGGGCGCAGGCCGCGCTGGCGCTGCAACAGATCCTGTTTTATCGGGAACTGGGCCTGACGCTTGAAGACATCAAAAAAATCATGGGACGCCCTGATTTTGATGTGCTGGCGGCGCTGGAAAGCCACAAGACCGAGATTGCCAGGCGTATCCGGCGACTGGAGCAGCTGGTCGGTACGGTGGACAATACAATTGCTTCCCTGAAAGGACAAAAAAACATGGACAATAAACAAATTTTCGCTGGCTTCACGCCGGAGCAGGAAGAACGTTACGCGCTCGAGGCCGAAGAAATGTACGACCCGGCCACGGTGCGCGAATCCAACCGCAAGTGGAAGACCTATGGCAAAGAAAAGCAGCAAGCCATTCTGGCTGAGAGCAAACAGCTCTATATCGAGCTGGTCGCCGCCATGCCGCAGGGCGCGGACGCTCCTGAAGTTCAGGCCCTGATCGAACGCTGGCGGGCGCAGATGGACTACTTCTGGACGCCGAGTCCCGCCCAATTGCTCAGCCTGGCGGAGGGCTACGTCAACGATCCGCGCTTTCGGGCCACCTACGATGCCATCGATCCAAAACTGGCGGAGTTCATGCTGGCGGCTGTCAAAACCTACCTTGCCGCCCGGCCCTAACCGGCTATAAACCTTGATAACGAGGAGCGGACTGATGAAGTCCGCTCCTCGTTTGTTATTTTGGATGTGGAATTGATGGGCAACACGAGTATGATTTTCTCAAAGTCGCTTGACTGTTGGGTACAAATATGGCATGTCATTGCTTCACCCGGCGTTCTTCAGCCGGGTGAAGCAATCTCCTATCCTGTCAGGGGATTGCCAAGCCGGAAAAAAACTGCGGCTTGCAATGACATTCCCAACTTTGAGAAAGCCATGCAACACAAGCCCTCCTAACTGGACAATCCCTATGCTTTCAGGTATGATTGACCCGTTCTGCCCGCCGCTTGTTACGGAATTTTCTAATTTAATATTGCGTGTAATCTCATGACTGAGACTCAGGCGGGGTTGAATTATCAATAAATCCCAATGGTGGAGGCCAAATGTCAGACCTGATTAATCAAATCACGAGCGATTTCCAAAAGCAAATCGATTCCTTCGAGCCTGATTACAGCATCAGTGATATTGGAACAGTGCTTGAAGCTGGTGATGGTATTGCCCGTGTCGAGGGCCTGGCCAGTGTCCGTTCGCAGGAACTGATTCAGTTTGCGAATGGGGTCATTGGTATTGCTTTCAATCTGGAGCAAGATAAAGTCGGCGTAATCATCATGGGTGAGTACGCCGGAATTGTCGAAGGCATGACCGTCCGTTCTTTGGGGCGGATCGCTTCGGTGCCGGTGGGGGATGGCTTGGTTGGACGAGTGCTGAACGCCCTCGGCGAGCCGATTGACGGCAAAGGCCCCGTCAGCTATAGCGGATTCCGCCCGATTGAGCGGATTGCCCCCGGCGTAGTGGCCCGTCAGGATGTCGATACTCCCGTCCAGACCGGTATCAAAGCGATTGATGCGATGATCCCGATTGGGCGCGGCCAGCGCGAGTTGATCATTGGCGACCGTCAGACCGGTAAAACCGCAATTGCGCTGGATACGATTATCAACCAAAAAGGCAAAGGCGTCACCTGTATTTATGTCGCAATCGGCCAAAAGAAATCGGCTGTTGCGCGGACCGTCGCGTTGCTTGAGCAATACGGCGCCATGGAACATACCATTGTCGTGGTTGCCGCGGCAGATGAAGCCGCCGCGCTGCAATATATTGCTCCGTACGCGGGTTGCGCCATGGGCGAAGAATTTATGGAAACGGGCCGCGACGCGCTGGTCGTCTATGATGACCTGTCCAAACATGCCTGGGCTTACCGCCAGGTTTCCCTGCTTTTGCGCCGCCCGCCCGGACGCGAAGCCTACCCCGGCGACTTGTTTTACTTGCACTCACGTTTGCTGGAACGCGCGGCCCGTTTGGCTTATAAATTTGTCATCACCCGCAAGGATTTTGAGAACGCTGAAGCCAGCGAAGCGGATGCCGTGGATGGCAAGGTCTATACCGGGCCGCTTTCGGAGCATGAAGCCCAGCAGGCCCTGAAAAAACTGGAAGGTAACGAAAACTTCAAGGTGGTCAAGGTCCAGGCTACGGGTGGTTCGCTGACTTCCCTTCCGATTATCGAAACCTTGCTGGGTGACGTCTCCGCTTATGTGCCGACCAACGTTATTTCCATCACCGATGGTCAGATTTATCTGGAAGGCAATCTCTTTAATGCCGGCATCCGCCCGGCGGTCAACGTCGGCATCTCGGTTTCGCGGGTAGGCGGGGCTGCCCAGACCAAGGCCATGAAACAGGTGGCTGGCCGTTTGCGCTTGGACATGGCTGCTTATCGTGAATTGGCCGCCTTTGCTCAGTTTGGCTCTGACCTGGACAAATCTACCCAGGGACAGTTAAATCGCGGACGCCGGATGCAGGAAATTTTGAAACAGCCCCAATATAGCCCGGCTTCGCTGGAGCATCAGGTGATTATTTTGTATGCCGGCACGCAAGGGTTCGCGGATGGCGCGCCAGTGGAGCAAATGGGGCGCTGGGAAATTGACCTGCTCAATTATATGGATATTTCGTACCCCGAAATTGGCAAGGACATTGCTGAAAAAAAGCGCATTACCGAGGAGAATGAGATAAAACTTCGCGATGCGCTCTCGGCTTTCAGAGCGACCTGGCAGGCCTGACCCGTTTGGCGACCGGTTGCCAAAAACTAGCCGACGAGGAGATTAACTGATGGCTTCTGCCCGCGAGATGCGGCTTCGCATCAAAAGTGTAAAAAATATTTCGCAAGTAACGCGCGCCTTGCAGGCTGTCTCGGCCAGCAAGGTGCGCAAGGCAGTTGCGGCCCTGATGGGGACGCGCCCGTATGCCACCAAGGCCTGGCAGGTTTTGAGTCATATCTCAAACCAACCGGGCCGGGCTTCTTTGCACCCGCTGCTGACGGCTCGTGATGAAATCAAAAACACGCTGGTTGTGGTGATTAGCGGAGATCGCGGCCTGGCTGGGGCCTATAACACCAACCTGATTCGCTACACTTTCCGCCAGTTTGGCAACTGGCCCACCCCGGTCCGCTATATTGCGGTCGGACGCAAGGGCCGTGATTTGCTCCTGCGCCGCCGCCAGACGGTAATTGCCGATTTTAGCAACCTGCCGGCTGCGCCTTCCTTCCCGGATGTTTCGGCGATTGGCCGCCTGGCCGTCCAGGAGTTTTTAGAAGGGAAAGCGGACGAGGTCTTTTTGGTCTATACCGATTTTGTGAATATGGTTAAGCAAGACCCGGTCATCAAGAAACTGCTGCCGCTCCACATCAATGGCGGTGAAGGCCGGGTGGTCGATTTTGAGCACAGAAATCACGTTTCGGCCGCCTATCTTTATGAACCAGACCAAAGCGAGATTTTAGATCAGGTACTTCCCCGATTTACCGCGTTGCAGGTTTACCAGGCTATCTTGGAATCGCTGGCAAGCGAACACGCTGCCCGGATGGTTGCGATGCGAAATGCGACTGAAAATGCCAACGACCTGGTTGGTGAATTACAACTGGACTATAACAAGGTCCGGCAGCAGTCGATTACCAGTGACATTCTCGACATTGCTGGCGGCGCAGAAGCGCTTGCTCAGCAGGGTATTACCAAATAAAAATATGTTGGAGGCGAAAATGGCGAAAGAAACTGGCCGCGTAGTCCAGATCCAAGGTGGTGTGGTAGATGTAGCCTTCCCGGAAGGTCATTTGCCTGAGATTTATGAAGCGATTGAAGTGGAACGCCCCGGCGAGCCAGGGCTTGTTTTGGAAGTCCAAAAGCATCTGGGCGATCATTGGGTGCGCACAGTTTCGATGGAATCTACAGATGGCCTGCAGCGCGGCCTGCCTGTGCGCGCAACCGGTGCGCCGATTAGCGTCCCGGTTGGGCCGGCCACCCTCGGACGTATTTTTAACGTTTTGGGTGAACCGATTGATGAAATGGGCGCAGTCGAGGCCGAGCAGCAATATCCCATTCACCGCCCGGCCCCTTCGTTTGCAGAGCAGTCTACCAGCACCGAAATCTTTGAGACCGGCATCAAGGTCATTGATCTGATTGCGCCTTTCACGAAAGGCGGCAAGACCGGTATCTTTGGCGGGGCAGGCGTCGGAAAAACAGTTGTCATTATGGAACTGATCCGTTCGATTGCTACGGTTCACCAGGGCAATTCAGTTTTTGCGGGCGTCGGCGAACGCACGCGTGAAGGCACCGCGCTTTACCGTGAAATGATCGAATCGGGCGTTATGAAAGATACCGTCATGGTCTACGGACAGATGAACGAACCCCCTGGCGTCCGCTTGCGCGTCGCGCTGACGGCCCTGGCGATGGCCGAATACTTCCGCGACACGGGCAAGGATGTGCTGCTCTTCATCGACAATATCTTCCGTTTTACCATGTCTGGCTCAGAAGTTTCGGCTCTGCTGGGGCGGATGCCCTCCGCTGTCGGCTACCAGCCGACCCTCTCAACCGAGATGGGCGAATTGCAGGAACGCATCACCTCGACCCACACCGGCTCGATTACCTCGATGCAGGCGGTCTACGTCCCGGCAGATGACTATTCTGATCCGGCCCCGGTCGCAACCTTTACCCACCTCGACGCGACCATTGCCCTTGAGCGTTCAATCGCTGAAAAAGGCATCTACCCGGCGGTGGACCCGCTGGTTTCGACCAGCCGGATTCTCGACCCCAATATCGTTGGGCCGGAGCATTACGCGACAGCCCGTGAAGTTCAACGCGTTTTACAGCGATACAAAGATCTGCAGGATATTATCGCCATTTTGGGTGTGGATGAACTCTCGGAAGACGACAAGCTGCTGGTTGCCCGCGCCCGCAAAATAGAACGCTTCTTCTCACAGCCTTTCTTCGTGGCCGAACAATTTACCGGCATCCCCGGAACCTACGTCTCTCTCAAGGATACGGTGCGCGGCTTCAGAGAAATTTTGGATGGCAAGCACGACGATCTGCCCGAACAGGCTTTTCAGTTGGTGGGCACCATTGAAGATGCGCGCGCCAAGGCCGAAAAGCTGGCCCAGAGCGAATAATACTCTCAGGTTCAAGTGACAGGCCTCAGGTTCGTGGAATTGGGGGCCTGCCACCGGAGAACGATTTATGACGATACGCTGCGAAATTGTTTCACAAGACCGGATGGTTTTCGAAGGCGATGTGGATATTGTGGTTTTGCCTGGCTCTGACGGGGAGATGGGTATTCTGCCGCATCATGCCCCCTTATTGACCACGCTCCAATATGGCATTATCAAGGTTCGCGCAAAATCGGAGGAGTATCTTTTTACTGTGGCCGGCGGCCTGGCCGAGATTCAACCCGACATCGTGACGGTTTTGGCAGATGCCGCGGAAAATGTTGAGGAAATTGATGTAGCCCGGGCCGAAGCCGCCCGTCTGAAAGCCGAGGAATCGCTCGGCAAGGTCAGCAGCACCCAGGATGCAGATGCGTACGAGAACCTTGAAGTCGCCTTGCATCGCTCTAACTTGCGCCTTGAGGCCGTCAAGCGTTATCGCTCTACCAAACGATTCCCTTCGAACGAAGGATAAAATTTATCATGGCTGGTTTTTCTCGTGACCTGGGTATCGACCTGGGGACAATTTACACCCGTATATCAGACGGGACACAGGTTTTGGTGGAAGAACCGACCATTGTTGCAATTGACGTTGCGGATCAGAAAATGGTTGCTGTCGGGAAGGAAGCCCGCGACATGCTTGGGCGTGTTCCTGATTCGATTGAAGTTGCCATGCCTTTGCAGAGCGGCGTCATTGCCGATTATGAAATTACCGAAACACTGTTGCGCGTCCTGCTTCAGCGGGTGAGCGGCCCAATTCGCATTTTTAAACCAAACGTAATGGTTTCTGTGCCGTATGGTGTCACCAGCGTCGAAAGCCGCGCAGTCCACGAAGCGATTCTTCAGGCTGGCAGCCGGGACGCCTACCTGATCCAACAGCCTCTGGCGGCTGCGCTGGGCGTCGACTTGCCGATCAATTCTCCATCCGGCAATATGGTGGTTTGTTTGGGCGGCGGCGCAACTCAGGCCGCTGTTTTGGCGATGTATGGGATTGTCTCTGCCGAGACGTTACGCGCAGGCGGCGCTTACATGGACGATGCGATTGTCACCTATGTCCGCCGCAAATACGGGGCTGTGATTTCAGCGCAAACGGCAGAGCAGCTGAAAATCAAGATTGGGGCGGCGGTTCCTCAGGATAACGAGCAAAGCATGGATGTCCAGGGCCAGGATCAAGTGACCGGCCTGCCGCGTCCGGTCACAATCACCACCGGCGAAATTGTCGAGGCTTTGCAGGAACCGCTTAAACAGGTGACTGAGAATTGCCGCCGCGTTCTTGAGAAGACGCCGCCCGAATTGGTTTCAGATATTATCGATCGCGGGATGGCCCTCACCGGCGGCGGGGCGCTTTTGCGCGGGATTGACAAATTACTCACCAAATCGCTCGGTATCCCCGCCTATCTGGTAGACAACCCGCTGACCTGTGTGGCCGAGGGCGCAGCCCGCGCTTTGCCGATGTATTCCCTCTTGCGGCGCAACCTGCCGCCGGTTTAGTGAAAAAATGGAATAAACACGCATAAAAAACGGCTCCCAACTTGGGAGCCGTTTTTTTTATGTCCGCCCGGTTTACCAGGGGATGTAATAGGTCATCCTTTGCAGCCCAATTGCCGGGTCAATATGCTGAACTTTGACGTGCGCCGGTACAATCAACTTGATCGGAGCGTAATTGAGGATTGCGCGCACACCAGATTCGACCAGTTGATCGGCAACTTCCTGACCGGCAGATGCCGGAACACAAATCATGGCAATTTTTATGCCAGCTTCTTTTATATCCTGCGCCAGGTTTTTGGCATCCCGGATCGGAAATTCACAGACTTTCTGGCCGATTTTGGCAGGGTCGGCGTCGAAGCACATCGCAACTCGAAATCCGCGATTGCTGAATCCGTTATAGCGCGCCAAAGCATGACCAATATCGCCCATCCCAATCACGGCCACGTCCCAGCTTCGGTCGATATGTAAAATCTGGCTTAATCGCTCAATCAGAAATGGGATATGGTAGCCGGAGCCTTGTTTACCAAACTCGCCAAATTGTGAAAGGTCCTTGCGGATTTGGGCAGCAGAAATGCCAACTTTTTCTCCCAATTCTTGGGAAGAGGTGCTGCTAACGCCGCTATCGGCCAGTCGTTGTAACGCGCGCAAGTAGACCGGCAGCCGGCTGACGATAATATCAGGCACATTGGGGTTGTTCATTGGGTTTTCTCCCAAAACTGGAATAGTTGATTAAATCTACCATAAAAGTCGCTTTCGTGCAATTCAGCGCAATCCATCGCTCCGGGCTTTCTCAAAGTCCCGTCAGGCCACTTCCCGGACAGATCGATTTTGCAGTTTTTAGCGCGCAGTGCGCGCCGGGCGCGCAGAACGCCAGGAAAGCGGAGAACTTCGCGCTCTTGGCGTTCTGCGCGGTTCGATTCTGAGCGTTTCACCACGGCTGACTGACTTTAAGAAAACCCTGATTTACGGCGCGGGCAGGGGTGTGCCCTGGTTATCGAAATAAGGCAGCTTGCTGATGTCGCTGTTGAGGGTGATGTAGGCCGCGGCGGCCCACCCTCGCCCGCCTGGCGCAGAGGCGTATTCGATTTGCAGCCAGTTGCCATTCAGCGTTTTCCCGGTAATGATGACCCGGCTGTTTGCCTCCAGCAAGCCAAACGACTCAAACGAGGAGGCGGGGCCGCTCCGAACGTTGATCTGGGTGGTTACGATTCCGCTGGGCAGGTTGGGGGTTGCGCTGGGCGGAATGGGCGTTGCGCTGGCTGCTGGCGGCGCGCCGCTCTCAGGCGTTGCCAGCGGTTCTTCGAGCGCGGGCGGCGCTTCGGTGACGGGCGTTGCCAGAAAATTATAGAGCGGCAGCAGCTTGGGGCCGAAATCCAATTTCACCAGTTCGCCAGAGATCCAGGCGCGGCCATCCAGCCCAGACGGGTATTCGATCTGATACCACGAATTATCCTCAACGCGGCCGGTAAAACTCAACGTTGCCCCAATCGGGATGGTTCCCAGGGGAAGATAACCTGTCCCCGGCCCAACGCGCACGTTCAGGAGTTGGACGGCCACGCCAGTCCGGGCCTGCGGGCCAGGCGGGTTAAGCGGCAGGGCTGCGCCAGTGCTGAGCGGCAGCAAGGGGCCGACAGCCACCGGCTTGTCCGGGTCTTCAGGGAAGATCACAATCGGCAGCAGGCCGATTTCACCTTGCAGATCGACGGCGCTTGCCAGAATCCAGGCTGTGCCGCTCGCAGAGTCTGGATAAATGATCCAGTACCAGTTGGCGCGCTCATTGCGTCCAATCACTTTTACGGCCTGGTTGTAAAACAGGCCGCCCAGCCGCTCGCTGCCGCCCTTGCTGGGGCGAGCGCGGATATTGGTATTGTTAATCAAAATCCCGGTCATCGGCTGGATGGTTGCCATCAGGCTGGGGGTTGGGGTGATGCTGGCCGTTGCGGTGACGGTTGGGCTGGGTGTCTGGCTGGGAGTTAGCGTTTGGGTTGCGCTGGCGGCCGGGCGGAGCGTTTCTGTTGCAGTGGCCGGGCTGTTTGTGGGCAGGTTGCAGCCTGCCAGAAAAATCGACAGGCAAAGCACAAGAATATAATTTTTCTGCATGTTGTTTATGGGATTGTGCTGATGTAAAGATAGTAGGACACAGCCCGCACTTCCGAGGCCGATCCATCGGCTTGCAGCCTGAGCAGGTAAGGTGTGCCGCTCAGAGCTTTGAAGGCGACCCCGTATTGTCCGCATAGCAGCCCCGGGAACTCGTTGACCAGCAAGCCGTTCTGGCGCAATTCGGCAGTGATCGCCCCATTTCCGCTGCATTCCAACTTGAAGTAGATGATCGCCGCCTGGTTGGGCTGTGGGGTTACAATGCTGAATTCGATCCAATCGGCAGTATCGCCGCTGGGGGCCGAGATGTCGCTGGCGTAGATGATTTTGCGCGCACCCGAAGGGGAAAAACTGAGCCGAACCGCCGGGTTTTCGGGAGAGTCGAGGTCTTCCGGGGCGGGCTGGGCGCTTTCGGGCGCGCTTGTGGGCAGCCCGGCTGCCGGGCCGCTGGCCGCCGGGGTCTGGATCGGTTTGCCTTCGTTGTCAAAGGTTGGCAGGCTATCCAGAAAGCCTTCATATTTTAGATAGGCCGCCGCCACCCAGGCCCGTTCTTCTGAATCGACTGGATATTCGATCTGCACCCAGGTATTGATCAGGTTGCGCCCGGTCATCACGAGGCTGGTGCCGGCTTCCAGCAGCCCCAGCGACTCAAACGCTGAAGCCGGGCCGCTGCGGGCGTTAATCTGACTGGTGGTTTGGGCGGTGCGTTTGGGTTTGCCCGGGGTTGGGCTGGGCTGGCTTTCTGCAAGCGGTTCGGCAGCCTGGGCCGGTTGGGCCGCCCCTTCCGTCTCCAAAATCGACAATTTTTCGATCTTGCCAGACAGGTCAATAAACTGGGCAGTTACCCAGCCTGTCCCGTCTGGCGATTGCGCAAAAGTGATTGCCAGCCATTCTCCGCCCGCATCCCGGCCTATCACCTCGACCTGGCTGCCAACCTGCAACAGCCCGAGCGAATCGCGGCTGGCATCTGGCCCGGAGCGGACATTGACCTGGGTGCTGGTCAACCCGCTGACCGGCGCAGCAGTTGGCGCAACCGTCGCGGGCGCGGGCGTAAATGTGACCTGCGGCGTCAAGGTCGGCGGCAGGGTGGCCGTCGAGAACGCCAGCGGCGGCAGGGTTGGCGCTTCTTGCGCTTGTTCGATCTTGGCCGAGCAGGCGCTTAAAAGTAAAAATACAAGCAGGGAGTAGGCATGAAAGGTGCGCATGTTCCTGATTGTACCAAAGTCGTTTGCAAGCGGGGGCGTTTTTACGGCAAACGGGTTTCAAAGGATTAGGCAAAAATTAGTTTTGTGCGCTCAATCCGCGTATCTTCGATTGGGATTTCGAGCGCGGCCAGCACTTCTTCCGGGCGGCCGGTTGCGCCCTCGCGCGCGGTCAGGCGCATCTGCAGGGCCGGGGCCGGGCAGGCGCAAAAGGCCAGGCTTTCGATGAGCGGCCGCAGATCGTAGGTTTTGCCGCGCCGCTCTCGCAGGAGCGAATCGGCCTCCAGCAGGGCGGCCAGGCGCAGGCTGAGCGCGTCTGCGTCCACTTCGTCCGGCAGAGTCACTTCAAATTCGGCGGCCGTCACCTGGGTTTGGAGGGCTGGGGCGCGTTCATCGACCTGCGCGATCTGGCGGACGACGATGCCGGCAGGCAGGGCCGCCTGCAAACGGGTTTGAAAGCTGGCGAGCTCCGCAGTCGCAGAATCGTTATCCAGCCACAGATCGGCCACTTCACAGCGCGAGGAAAAACCGAGCGGCAGGGCCGAGGCCAGTTGAATTTTGGGCTGCGGATGAAAACCCTGGCTGTAGGCCAGCCCAATCCCGGCCCGGCGCGTGGCGCTTTCCCATAATTTATGCAGATCGAGATGACCGATATAGCGCAGCGCGCCCTGCTTAGCAAAAGTGATTCGAATGCGGACGGTCATGCGGCTGCCTGCGGGCTGGGTTTGCGGGCTGGCGATTTAACTTCAGGGCATTTCCAGTAATCGCCAGGGTTTTCGCGGCGGGCGGCTGTGAAGGTCGGCAGGATGCCGCAGGCGAAGCACTGTTCGCGGCAATCGACCCGAATTTGACCTTCCAGGCTCTGTTTGAAATCTTGAAACAGGTATTCTTTGCGCACCCCGGTTGAGATGTGATCCCAGGGGAAGATTTCATCGACCCGCCGCTGGCGATAGATGTAAAAATCGGGGTCAAGCCCGTTTTCGGCAAAAGCCGCGTACCAGATCTCAAAGTGGTGCTGATCGTTCCAGGCGTCGAACTTTGCGCCATTTTTCCAGGCGCTGTAGATCACTTCAGCGCTGCGCCGGTCGCCGCGCGCGAGCCAGCCTTCGAGCAGGCTGTCTTCGATATTGCTCAGGCTCAATTTAATGTTTTTATCGCGCATTTCCCGGCGCAATAAAACCTGCTTGGCGCGGATATTGTTGGGGTCATCACAGCTGACCCACTGAAAAGGCGTTTGCGGCTTGGGGATGAAAGTGCTGACCCCCACATTCAACTTAATCCGGTTGCCGGCCACTTTGCGGCCCTCATGCAGAATCCGTTTGCACAGGTCGGCAATGGCTTGCACGTCTTCCAGCGTTTCGCTCGGATGGCCGATCATGAAATACAGTTTGAGCGTTTGCCAGCCGCGCGCAAACACGGCCCGGGTTGTCTCAAGGATGTCGTCGTCACTGATCGACTTGTTGATGATGCGCCGCATTCGTTCGCTGGCGGCTTCGGGCGCCAGCGTAAAGCCGCTTGTCCGGCGGCCCTTCAACTGCTCCATCAAGTCAATCGAAACCGATTCAATCCGCAGGGAGGGCAGCGAAACGCTCAGGTGTTTGCCGCTGAAATTTTCGCTGATGGCCTGCACCAGTTCGAGAATATTGCTGTAATCTGACGAGGAGAGCGAGAGCAGGGCCAGCTCCTCTGCGCCGGTCGCCTGGATGGCGGCCTGGGCCGCCCTGACGACCTCCTCAATCGGGCGCTCCCGCACCGGGCGCACAATCATCCCGGCCTGGCAAAAACGGCAGCCGCGCGTACATCCGCGCATAATTTCGACCGAAACACGATTATGAACCGCCTCAATATTGGGGACGATGAACTTCGTGGGCGGGGCAGGCAATTGGGCCGTCATCCGTTTAACGACCTTTTTCGGCGCTTCGGGCACAAGCGGACTGACCCGGGCAATGCTCCCGTCTGGGTGGTTTTCTACACGGTACAGGCTCGGGACGTAGACGCCCGCAATTTGAGCCAAAGCCCGCAGCAGGCCTTCGCAGCTGGGCGCTTTTTGAGCCTTGCAGCGCTTGACCACCTCCAGAATATCGTGAATCACTTCCTCGCCCTCGCCAATCACAAAAGCGTCGATGAAGGCGCTCATGGGTTCGGGGTTCATCGTGCTGTGCCCGCCCGCGATGATCAGCGGCTGGGCCAGCGTCCGCTCTGCGGCGCGGACGGGAATCCCGGCCAGGTCGAGCATGTTCAGGGCATTCGTGTAGAGCGTCTCGTACGGCAGGCTCAGGCCGATGATGTCGAAATCAGCCAGCGGGTGGTAGGTTTCGAGCGAATAGAGCGGAATCGCCTCGGCCCGCATGACGGCTTCCATATCCACCCAGGGCGCGTAGACCCGTTCGGCCAGCGCATCGGCCCGGCCATTGACCTGGTCATACAGAATCTGTATTCCCACGTTTGAAACGCCGATGTCGTAAATATCCGGGAAGGCCAGCGCCAGGCGCAGGGGAACTTTGTCCCAATCTTTGACGGTAATATTGACCTCGCCGCCGACATAGCGGCCCGGTTTGGCGACTTTTAAGAGAATCCGATCCAGTTTTTGTTCGATTTGACGGGGTGTTGGCATGTTGGGATTATACCGGCTGGCAGGCCCCCTGTAAGCGGATGATTGTCACTGATTTGGAGATAATTTGTCAACATTTCGGCGGGCCGGCTTGGCCGCGTTTCCGCGCTCTTGATACTTTTAGCGGTTTGTGGCGTATGCTTACCAGGCGTGTTTAAGAGTTTGATTTGGCGTATTTTTGGTTTTTTGTGTAATATTCATAGCTTAATTGACAATATCAAAATTAAAGTTATAATATCTTATAATAATTTTGTTTTATTTGAATATATAAGGAGAATGCTATGAGACGTGATCGTGGTCAGCTGGCTGTGGGGTTGATTCTGATTTTGATTGGAGCCTGGTTTGTGGCGGTTAAACAGATTCCTGGTTTACAGGCATGGGCCGACCAATCGATGCAATGGCCGCTCAATCTGGTTGCGATCGGTGCGGCCCTGCTGCTGGTTGGCTTGCTGGTCGGCGCGCCGAGCATGGCCGTGCCTGCGGCGATTGTGGCCGGCATCGGCGGTATTCTGACCTACCAGAACACCAGCGGTGATTGGGATTCCTGGTCGTACATGTGGACGCTCATCCCCGGCTTTGCGGGCCTTGGTTCGCTTTTGTACGGCGTATTGAGTTGGAATGGCAAGCGCGTCCGTGAAGGCATGAACACAATCGCGTTCAGCGCGGTTCTTTTCCTGATTTTTGCCACTTTGCTGGGCGGCATTGAGATTTTGGGCGGCTCGTATGGCGTGGCTGCCCTTTTGGTGATTGTCGGCCTGTGGTTGGTGGCCAACGGCCTGTTTCGTGGCCGGGGAAAGGCAGAATTAGATGAGAAATAGCAGTCTTTTTTGGGGATTTCTACTGATCGCGGTCGGCGGTCTATTTGGTTTGCAGGCAATGGGCCTGGTGGACGACATCACCAATTTCCTTTGGCCGCTCTTCCTGATGGCCTTGGGTGCCTGGATTTTGTTTGGCGCGCTTATTCGCCCGAAAACGGATTTCAGCGAAAATGAGTCTTTCTCGATTGATTTGCAGGGCGCAGAACGGGTCGAATTTGAGCTGAATCATGGGGCCGGCCGGGTGGTGGTGACAGGCGGCGCGCCGTCCGGGGTTGCCCTGAGCGGGGTTGAAGGCAGCGGCATGGAGTCTAAATCGCATCTTGCGGCTGGCATCCTGGCGGTCAAAGTGGATGCCGGCCCCAGTTTTCTGCCGTTTCTTGGGCCTGAAGGCGGTATCTGGCAGTTCAGGCTGACGAACGAAGTGCCGGTCAGCCTGAATATTGATGCCGGGGCAACCAGCATGGATTTCGACCTGACGGATGTCAAGTTGAGCCGCTTCAAATTGGATACCGGCGCGAGCAGCACCAGCCTGAAACTGCCGCGCGAAGGTCAGCCGTATGTCGAGATTGAATCGGGCGCAGCCTCGGTTGATCTGGGCGTGCCCGCCGGCATGGCGGCCCGCATCCAGGTTGAGGGCGGAGCAAGCTCGGTTTCAATTGAGGCTCGCTTCGCGCCGGTTGGGAATGGCCTCTATCAATCGTCCGATTTTGAAGGCGCAGCCGATCGGGCGGAAATTCATCTGAATGGCGGCGCGAACTCAATCAGCGTCCATTCGTAAGCCGGAGAATTCATCATGAGCATCAAACGCTTTGACTTTCGGATTTTGCTGGGCGGCGGGCTGATCCTGCTGGGCGGCCTGCAGCTGCTGGAGCAGGTGGGTTTGCTGAAGGGCGCCTCGGGTTGGTTCTGGGCGCTTGCGCTGGCCCTGGTGGGCGTATTTTTTATGCGCCTCTTTGTCCAGAATATGCGTTCAAACTGGTGGGCGGTCATCCCGGCTTTTGCGGTATTCGGCATGGCAGCCGATACGATTGTGCCAGAAAATTTATCTATTTTCAGCGGGATGTTCTTTTTGGGCGCGCTGGGTCTGGCCTTTTGGACGATTTATGGGGCGGACCATTCGCGCTGGTGGGCCATTATCCCTGGCGGCGTCTTGTTGACCTTGGCTGCGGTCAACGTGTTTGATAATTTCTTGCCCGCCAATAGCGAGGGCAGCGAGAGCGTCTTTTTCATCGGACTGGGGTTCACCTTCCTGCTGGTGGCGTTGCTGCCCAACCCGCTGACCGATACGCGCTGGGCTTATATCCCTGCGGCGGCCCTGGTTTTGATCGGCGCTTTTGTCGCCTCGACGGCCGTGGCCGGTTTGGCAAATTACATCTGGCCGCTGGCATTGATTGGCGTTGGCCTGGGGTTGATTGGCGGATTTTTCTTGAAGAAATAGGATGTTTTGCGATCCATGAGAAAAGACTTCCGGCTTTTTTGCCGGAAGTCTTTTCTTGCGTCCCACCCTGATGATACGATTCTGTGCCCTCATGCGCAGAACAGGGAATAAATTAATCTGTTGCGAGCGCCTCAACCACGTTTACTTCCGGGAAAAACTGTCGGACCGTTCCTTCAACCCAGCCGTGCAGGGTCGAAGGCTGGAGCGGACAGCCGAGGCAGGCTCCGCCCAGGCGTACTTTGAGCGTTTGACCGTCAAAGGCGACCATTTCGACCGAGCCGCCATGATACTGCTCGATATAGGCATTTAACTGGTCTAGCAGGGCGCGCACTTGGGTTTCTTTGGTGCTTGGTACGGGTTCGGGTGTCATAGAGGCCTCCTCAGGATCCAGGGGAAAATCGTTGTAAACGATACCGTTGTTGAGCATTTTCTTGATTTGAGCGTGGGCATTGACCCAGCGCGAGGACACTGACCGCGCCAGCCGGTCGAGGATGATGTGTCCGGTTTGGGGATGGGTCAGCAGCAGTTGGCGTAAATCAGGCCCGCAAATGAAAAGCACTTCACAATCTTCTTTGCAGATGACGGTTGAGCTGTAGGTGGTATTTCCCAGCGCCGCCGACCAGCCAAAGACTCCGCTGGCTTTTATCCGGTTGAGTTGGATTGGCTCGCCATCATACGGCTTGTATTGCAGGGCCACTTCCCCGTGGGTC
The DNA here is from genome assembly GCA_034004515.1 of Anaerolineales bacterium. Classification (GTDB taxonomy): domain Bacteria; phylum Chloroflexota; class Anaerolineae; order Anaerolineales; family Villigracilaceae; genus UBA8950. The sequence continues at coordinate 62,841 of JAVEWN010000010.1, forward strand.
AACAGGTACAGGCAGGTGGCGCGTTCTCCCTGCTCGAAGATAATCGCCTCTGCCGGATAGGTGCGCGCCGAAAAGAACGGGGCAATTATTTTCAAATCTGCCGCGCTCAAATCACGAAAAAGTGGATAGCGGATGACGGTGCTGATCATTTGTATAGATCATAAATCCC
>JAVEWN010000087.1:0-14363 GCA_034004515.1 Anaerolineales bacterium
AAAGCGGAATCGCTATTTTGGGCCGGGACGATCCCGGCTCGTGGGCGTTGCTCCCGCGGGTGCGCGGCCGGCTGCTTTCTTTTGGTTTTGGCCCCCTGCCGGCCGGGATGGATGGCGCGTACGTTCAAAATGGGCAGTTTTTTATCCGCGAAGGCCAGCAAATCATTCCGCTGCCGGTCGCAGAGGTTATTGAACTACGCGGCGAGCATAACCGTTTAAACGTTTTGGCAGCCTGCCTGATTGCTCATGCGGCAGGATTTTCGCCTGAATCTATGCGCGAGGCGGTTCGCGGATTTCGGGGAGTAGCCCACAGGCTCGAATTTGTGCGCACCTGGCGCGGCGCGCAATGGTACAACGACTCGATTGCCACTGCGCCGGAACGGGCCATCGCCGCCATTCGTTCGTTCGATGGGCCGCTGATTGTGATGCTCGGTGGACGGGACAAAGACCTGCCCTGGGACGATCTCGCAAAACTGGTTCACCAGCGGGTCGACCATGTCATACTTTTCGGCGAAGCGGCTGAAAAGATTGAAGCAGCCCTCGGGGCGCGGGTTCCTGGCAATCGTCCTTTTAGCCAGGCCAAAGCTGCCAATCTGAAAGACGCAGTCCTGGCAGCCTCACGCGTGGCCCAGCCCGGGTTTGTCGTTCTGCTTTCCCCAGGCGGCACAAGCTATGACGAATTTAAAGATTTTGCAGAACGCGGAGAAAGGTTCAAGAAATGGGTACTAGAGTTTTCAGAAGCGCTGCGGTAGCCCCCGCCCAACAACCGCTGGCCTTGGCCGGCATGATTCGCAGACAGGCTGGCTCAATAGACCTGCCGTTGTTGCTCATCATGGTTGCCATGTTGACCTTTGGCCTGATTATGGTCTTTTCCGCGTCGCCCGATTTTTCGCTCTACAATCACGGCGACCCGTGGTACATCTTTAACCGTCAGGTTTTATGGGTTGCTCTGGGCGTTCTGGTTGCCTATTTCCTCTCGCGGGTGGATTACCACACCTGGCACAGCCTGATTTTACCGATCATGCTGCTGACGTTGGGCTTGTTGGGCGCTGTTTTATTGGTAGGCGACGAGCGATTTGGCTCCATTCGCGGTCTGATCGCCGGTTCCATCCAGCCTTCAGAGTTGGCAAAAATCGTAACGGTAATCTACCTCTCGGTTTGGCTGTACTCGAAGCGTGAACAGTTCCAAGACATCACCTGGGGCTTGCTGCCGATGGCTGTCATCTTGGGGATGATCGGCGGCCTGATCTATCTTCAGCCCGATCTTTCTGCAACGGCGACGATCTTTTTACTGGGAGGGCTGCTCTTCTTCCTGGCCGGCGGCGACTTGCGCCAGATCATCTTCCTTTTTGTCGTGGCCCTGGTCGTGGGGGTGCTGGTGGCCCAAGTCAGCGTGACAGGCCGCGAGCGCATGGGCGCATACTGGAATGGCATTCAAAATCCGCTCCAGGCTTCGTATCATGTCCGGCGCTCGCTCGAAGCAATTGTCAAGGGCGGCTGGTTCGGCGCAGGGATTGGCCGGGCGGATACCAAACTGCTGGGCTTGCCCCTGGCCGCCACGGACAGTATCTTTGCGGTGATTGCCGAGGAACTGGGCATTCTGGGTGCGCTCGGTACGATCTTGCTTTACGGCGGCATTGTCTGGCGCGGACTGCGGATCGCCGTCAAGGCGCCCGACCTGCTGGGGAACTTGCTGGCAACCGGCCTAACCTTTTGGATTGCGACCGAAGCGACAGTCAATATTCTGGTGATGGTTGGGCTGATGCCCTTTGCGGGGAATGCCCTGCCGTTTATCAGCGCCGGTGGTTCGAGTATGGTAGTTTCTTTAATGGCAATTGGTATTTTATTAAATGTCTCGCGCCAGGAAAAATCGCGGACAGATCAACCCAAGCGGAGAGAATACAGTGCGTTACTTGATTTGCGCGGGCGGAACCGGCGGCGGAGTGTATCCCGCGCTCGCCGTTCATAAAAAACTGCTCGAACAAGACCCCGGCGCGGAAGTACTCTGGGTTGGCGGTCTGAACGGGATGGAAGCCAACCTGGTGGAACGGGCGGGCATCGCTTACGATTCCATCCCGGCGGCAGGCTTGCATGGCGTGGAGCTAAAGCGCCTGCCTGCGAACCTGCTCTCAATCTTTAAGGGCTTTTTTGCCGCGCGCCGCATCTTGCAGCAGTTCAACCCAGATGCGCTCTTCTTTACGGGTGGCTACCTGGCTGTCCCGATGGCCCTGGCCGGAGCAAGAATTCCCTCCCTGCTCTACGTTCCAGATATTGAACCTGGCCTGGCGCTCAAGACTTTGTCTTATTTCGCATCCAAGGTGGCAGTCACCACGGAAGCCTCACGGATATATTTTAAACAGCAGGGAAAAATTAGCGCAACCGGCTATCCGATTCGGGCCGACCTGGCTCTCTGGAAGCGCGACCAGGCCCGTAGAAAACTAAAGCTGTCTGACAATTTGCCCGTCTTACTGGTTTTTGGCGGCAGCAAAGGCGCGCGCTCAATTAACACGGCCCTGCTCGAACATTTACCCGCCTTGTTGGAAAAGATGCAAATAGTTCACATCAGCGGCGAATTGGATTGGCCCACTATTCAGGAGCGCGCCAACGAACTGCCCGGAAACCTGCCAGAACGCTACCACCCTTATCCGTATTTACATGAGGAAATGGGAGCTGCCCTGGCCGCGGCAGACCTGGTAATCTCGCGCGGCGGGGCCTCGGTTTTGGGCGAATATCCGCTCTTTGGCCTGCCCGCCATTCTTGTCCCGTATCCACACGCCTGGCGCTATCAAAAGGTAAATGCCGAGTATCTGGCGGGGCGCGGCGCGGCCCTCGTGGTTGAAGATGCAAAGCTCAAAAGCGGATTATTTTTGGTGGTGGAAAAATTATTTGAAACCCCCGAAAAACTGGAGGCGATGAGCAAAGCCATGCGCGGCTTATCCCAGACCCAGTCTGCAGAGAAGATTGCCAGGCTTTTATTGGGCCTGGCCGGAGCAGAAAACCATGGTTAGCCTTACTTTCATGTTTTGGATGTTTGTTGTCTTGTTTGGCATTATCGGCGCCATGCGCGGCTGGGCGAAAGAATTACTGGTGGCGTTTAGCATGATCCTTTCGCTGGCTTTGCTGCGTTTGCTTGAAAATTATGTGCCCTTTATCAAAGCGATGGCTGCCAACCCGCTCGACCAGGGCCTTTTCTGGATGCGCCTTTTGATCGTCCTGGTTTTGGTCTTTTTTGGCTACCAGACCGTTGCCCTGCCTCGTTTTGCATCCAAGGCGGCCCGCGAAAAGCTGCAAGATATTTTATTGGGTTTTATCTTTGGCGCGTTCAACGGCTACCTGGTTGTTGGCACAATCTGGTTTTTTATGGCGGAAGCGGGCTACCCGTTTGGTAAATATATTTTGCCGCCTGACGGCAACTCGGCCATGGGCATTGCTGCCGCAAATTTGCTGCCATTTTTGGCTCCGCGTTTGCTGGGCGAACCCGCCATTTATTTTGTGGTCATTCTGGCCTTCATTTTTGTCCTGGTCGTTTTCATTTAGATAGAAGAATTTCATGACACACGCACACTTGATCGGGATTGGCGGCAGCGGCCTTTCGGCCATCGCCCGGCTCCTTTTGGAGAGCGGCTATACCGTCACAGGTTCAGATCGCGAGCTTTCGCCCCTGGCTGCCAATTTGCAATTGGCCGGAGCCCAAATCTTCGTGGGGCACGACCCCAGCCAGATCAGCGGCGCAGACCTGATCGTGCGTTCGTCGGCTATTGCGGATGAAAACCCTGAAGTGCAGGCCGCGCTGGCAGCGGGCATCCCGGTTTATAAACGGGCCGATTTCATCGGCAGGTTGATGGAAGGCAAAACGGGAATCGCGGTCGCCGGGACGCATGGCAAAACAACCACCTCCGCCATGATCGCCTGGATGTTGACCGACCTCGGGCAAGCCCCCTCCTTCATCATTGGCGGCGTGCTGGCAAACCTGGGCGTCAACGCCCGCGCCGGTCAGGGCGAGACCTTTGTGGTCGAAGCCGATGAATATGATCGCATGTTCCTGGGCTTGCAGCCGCTTTACGGGATTGTGACCAACATCGAACACGACCACCCCGATTGCTATCCCACCCCGGCAGATTTTCAAGCTGCCTTTGTCGATTTCGCGGCCCTGATCCCGGCCAGCGGCGCGCTGATTGCCTGTGCCGAAGATATGGGCGCGATTGAACTGATGGCCGAATCCCGGCGGATGGGCAAGCGCGTGATAGGCTATCGTATTTCAGCCGATGGACAGACCCAGGCGGACGAGAGCGTGATTGCGCGCGGGCTGCGCCCAAATGCTGTCGGAGGATTTACATTCGACGTTGTGGTGCGGATTGCGGGCAGGGGCGAACAGGTCGCCTCGATTGCGCTGCGCGTGCCGGGTTTGCACAATGTCCGCAATGGGCTGGCCGCGCTGACGATTGCCGCCCTGCTGCGGCTGGACTTAAACGAGGCCGCCCTGGCCCTGGGTAAATTCAGCGGAACGAGCCGGCGCTTCGAACTCAAAGGCCAGGTGGATGACATTACCATTATTGATGACTACGCTCACCACCCGACAGAAATTCGGGCGACCTTGGCCGCGGCCCGGGCGCGTTTCCCCGGCAAACGAATTTGGGCTTTCTGGCAGCCGCATACCTATACCCGCGTCCAGACTTTGTTCGATGAATTTGTGATTTCGTTCCACGACGCTGATCGGGTTGTGGTCAGTGAGATTTATGCCTCGCGTGAAGCCCGGCAGGATCTATCGGCGGCGCAGCTGGCAAAAGCGATGCGCCACCCGTCTGTCCGTTTCATCGCTGAACTGGATCAGATTCGGGACTATTTGCTTGAAAACCTGCATTCCGGTGATGTTTTGCTGGTGCTTTCAGCCGGGAATGCCGATCGGGTTAGCCGCGAAGTGCTCGCCGCACTCCAGAGCCGCGCGGAAAAGGTTCGCTCTTTGTGAAAGGCAGGAGAAAATGTCTGATAAAAATAAACGCCAGTATGAATCAAATGTGATTGGGCTGCCCCCGCTCAAAATGGTTTTGGGATCGATCCCTGAACCAGACCCCGGCGAAGGCCGCCGCCCGTTTCGCGCTTTTGCCAGCGAAAAACCCGAAGATGTGCGCAGCACGCTCAGCAAACTGATCGGCCATTTACAAGAGTCGCAGAAATAACAGGATATCCATGCCAAATCTGACCGCCCTGCGTGAACAGTTCGGAAGCCAGGCCCAGGAGAATGCTTCTCTGGCGCCCTTTACTTCCGCGCGGATTGGCGGCCCGGCAGATTTACTGGTGACAGTTACCAGCGCAGATGAACTTGCGGCGGCTGTCCAAATTTGTTGGCGCGATTCGATCCCCTACCGCTTGCTGGGAGGTGGATCAAACATTTTGGTCAGCGACAAAGGCCTGCGGGGAGTGGCGCTTTTGAACCGGGCCAAGGCGGTCGAATTCCGCCTGGGGCCAGAACCCGTTGTCTGGGCCGAATCAGGCGTCGTCTTTTCCAATCTTGCCAACCGGGCTGCGGCCAAAGGCTTTTCAGGCCTGGAGTGGGCTGCGACGGTGCCGGGGACGTTGGGCGGGGCGGTTTATGGCAATGCTGGCGCGTTTGGCGGCGACCTGGCCCACGACCTGCTGCGGGCCGAGGTCTTGACCGAAGCGGGCCGGGCCTGGTGGACGGCCCAGGAACTGGGCTACGACTATCGCAGCAGCCTGCTCAAACGGGGCGAGGCGCGCGCGATGATTTTGGCGGCGGAACTAAAATTAAAAAATGGTTCGCCTGAGGAAATCAAGGCTGCAATTGCAAAATTTGTGGCGCGCCGCAAGGCCAGCCAGCCGCCCGGCGCGAGCATGGGTTCGATGTTCAAAAACCCGCCCGGTGATTACGCCGGACGACTGATCGAGGCCGCAGGCTTGAAAGGCACGCGTTTGGGCAACGTCCAGATTAGCCCGGTTCACGGAAATTTTTTCGTCAATGATGGCGAAACCAGCGCTCAGGATGTGCGCGCCCTGATTGAGCTGGCCCAGAAAATTGTTTTAGAGAAGTTTGGCGTCCATTTGGACTTGGAAGTTGAACTGTTTGGAGAGTGGTAACGTGACTGAAACGCAAGCCCGCCGGGTAACGGTAGCCGTCCTGTTTGGTGGACGTTCAGGTGAACATGAGGTTTCGCTCATGTCCGCCCGTTCTGCGCTGTCGGTCTTGGACCCGTCCCGCTATCAGATCATCCAGGTTGGCATCAGCCATCAGGGAGCCTGGCTGGGCGGCGAAAATGTGCTGGAAGCCTTTGAAAGCGGCGAAACGGGCGATTTGTATCCGGTTTTGGTGAGCGTTGACCCAACCCGGCCCGGCTTGTTCTCTGTGGTCGCTGAAAAACTTGAAAAGCTGGCCGAGGTGGATGTCTACTTCCCGATTTTGCATGGCACGTATGGCGAAGACGGAACCCTGCAAGGGCTGTTTGAATTGGCCGATGTGGCCTACGTCGGCGCGGGCGTGCTGGGTTCGGCGGTCGGGATGGACAAGGCGCTTTTCAAAGATGTCATGCGCGCCAATGCCATCCCGGTGGCAGAATCGATCACCATTTTGCGGGCTGAAATCGAAAAAAATATTGAAGAGGTTGTTCGGCGGGCCGAGGCTTTGTCGGCCTATCCCTTGTTTGTCAAACCGGCCAACCTGGGTTCCTCGGTCGGCATCACCAAATGCCGCTCGCGTTCAGACCTGATCGAAGGCCTGATCGAAGCGGCCCAGTATGACCGCCGGATTCTTGTCGAGCGCGGTGTCCGCAACCCGCGCGAAATCGAAGTGGCGGTCTTGGGCAACGACACGCCCCAGGTTTCGATGGCTGGCGAAATTGTGCCCGGCGCAGATTTTTACTCTTACGAGGCCAAATATGTCCTCGATTCATCCACGTTGAATTTTCCGGCTGCGCTCAGCCCTCAGCAGACCGAAACCATCCGCCAGATGGCCGGGCAGGCCTACACAGCCTGCGATTGTTACGGCATGGCCCGCGCAGATTTCTTAATTGAACCCGAAACCGGAGCAATTATCTTGAACGAGATCAACACCATCCCCGGTTTTACAAAAATCAGCATGTATCCCAAACTCTGGCAAGCCTGCGGGCTTTCTTACCAGGGCCTGGTGGATCGCCTGATTGAACTGGCTTTTGAACGTAAAGCGGATCGCGACCGCACCGTGCGCGAATTTCGGAGGCAGGCATGAGCCGTGACCCTGTGACCATTACCCGCGCTGAAGCCTTGCGCCGCAAGCGGGAAGAAGAACAAAAACGACGGGAGGCCAGCACGCGCAAGCGCGGCCTGACGCCCAAACCCGCTTCGACGCAGGCCAAAACCGAACGTCCGACCCTCAGCCTGACCCCGGCGGCTTCGCGCGGCCGGCTGCGGCGGCGCTACGACATCGCCCTGAGCGCCCCCTACAGACGGGCTGGCTCGCGGCACGGGCGGACCCTTGAAATCCCAGAGATCAGCCTGCCGCGCCTGAGCTACGGCCCGCGTTGGATTTCCTTCCTGCTGATGCTGGTCTGTTTTGGCCTGATTTATGGCATGTATACCAGCGAAGCCTACCTCGTCAGCCAGGTGACGGTGATTGGCAATCAGCGACTCCAGACAGATGAGATTGAAATGGCGATGGGCATCTGGAACCAGCCCTCTTTCGTCATCAACCCGGCCCAAGTGGAATACAACCTGCGGGCTTCCTACCCTGAAATCATGAGCGCAGAAGTGCGGGTGGGCCTGCCCGCCCAGATTACGATCACAATCCGCGAACGTGTCCCGGCAATTGCCTGGGAGCAAGCCGGCCAGGTGGCCTGGGTCGATGCCGAGGGTTACGCTTTCCCGCCGCGCGGGGCCGCCGAGGGTCTGGCGCGGGTCGAAGCGCTTGGGTTGCCGTCCGCGCCTGTCGGTTACGAGGCCGAGCAAACCATCGGCGCACGGCCTTTCCTGTCTCCTGAGATGGCGCACGCAATCACAACCCTTTCTCCGACCATGCCCGAAGGCGCGAGCCTGGTCTACGACCCCAAATACGGGCTGGGCTGGCAAGACCCGCTGGGTTGGCAGGTTTATTTTGGGCAGAGCGGCGAAAATATGCCGGTGAAACTGAACGTTTACTTAAGCCTGGTGGAGCACCTGGTGCAGCAAGACATTCGTCCTGCACTGATCAGTGTCGAATACCCATCTGCGCCTTTTTATCGCATGGAAGATAATGGAGCGCCGAACTAAACCCTTTGGCGAGGCTCTTATGGACGATATCGTAGTTGGAATTGACGTAGGTACGACCAAAATCTGCACCCTGATCGCGCGCATCGAGGACGATGAAAGCCTGCGCATCATGGGTGTGGGCATTGAACCTTCGGAAGGCATTCGGAAAGGCGTCATTGTCGATTTGACCACCGCCTCGAATTCGATTGCCCGCTCCGTTGCCAAAGCTGAGCAAACATCCGGCCTTAAAATTGATTCGGCCCTCGTCAGCCTGGCTGGCGCGCATGTTTCGTCGGTCAACAGCCGCGGCATGGTGGCAGTTTCGACCGATATTGTTGACGATTTCGATGTCGAACGCGCCCTGGATGCCGCTCGCGCGGTTGCAATTCCGAGCAGCCGCGAGATCATCCATGTCATTCAGCGTGGATTTGTGCTGGATGGGGAGGATGGCATTCACCAGCCGATTGGGATGCACGGCTACCGCCTGGAGGTGGAAGCTCATGTGATTACCGCCGCCTCTGCCACTGTCGAAAATATCCGCCAGGCGGTTGCCAGTGCCGGGGTCGAGGTGGCCCAGTTTGTGCTTAATCCGCTGGCCTCTGCCGAAGTAGTGCTGACGGATACCGAGCGCCAGATGGGGGCCATCGTCTGCGATATTGGCGGTGGAACGACCGACCTGGCGATTTACGTCAATGGCGATGTCTGGCATACGATGGTGCTGGCGGTGGGCGGCAACCACATCACCGCCGATATTGCGCACGGGCTGCGCCTGCCGATCAACCAGGCTGAAGACGCCAAAAAGCAGCACGGACATTCCCTGCGGGCTGAAGTCTTGGCCGATGAATCTTTCACCGTGACCCCCTTTGGCGAAGACCAGCCGGTGCGCATCAAACGCCAGGAAATGACTCACATCATCGAGGCCCGGGTGGAAGAAATGTTCGACCTGTGCTTGCAAGAAATCAAGCGTTCGGGCTACGACGGCCTCCTGCCAGCCGGGATGATCCTGACCGGCGGCGTCAGCCTGCTGCCCGGCATCCGCAGTTTGGCCAGCCGCGTCCTGAATATGCCCGTCCGCACCGCGCAGCCCGATAAATTGCTTGGGCTGGCCGACAAACTTAATTCACCCGCTTACTCCACCAGCGTGGGGTTGCTCTATTGGGCGGCGGCTTTGCAATCGCTTCCCGCAGGCGATGGGCCGCGACGGAAGACGCGTAACCAGCAGAAAGGAGAAGGTCAGAATTGGAATACCATGAAAAATCTGCTCAAACGCTTGCTCCCGTAAATTTGAAAGCGCCCAAAAAGCGGCGCACACACCAGAACATTGGCAAAAGCAAACAAAACGATTTTTTTTCAACCCCGGAGGAACTTATGGAAACGAACAGCAATAAATATGAAGACAGCTTTGCCCGCATCAAAGTTGTTGGCGTTGGTGGCGGCGGCACCAATGCTGTCAACCGCATGATCGAAGAAGGTATTCAAGGCGTCGAATTTGTGGCGGTCAATACAGACGCCCAGGCCCTGACGCTTGCCAAAGCTCCCAACAAAGTGCGCATCGGCGAAAAACTGACCCGCGGACTTGGGGCGGGCGGCAACCCTGATACCGGCCGTAAATCTGCCGAGGAATCGGCTGAATCCTTGTATGCCGTCTTAAAAAATGCCGATATGGTTTTCATCACCGCTGGCTTGGGCGGCGGAACCGGTACCGGCGCGGCCCCGATTGTGGCCCAGATCGCCAAAGAGTGCGGCGCGCTGACGATTGGGGTGGTTACCCGTCCGTTTACCTTTGAAGGCGCCAAACGCCAGCAATCGGCTGAAGCGGGCATGGACGCCCTCAAAGAACATGCCGATACGTTGATCGTCATCCCAAATGACCGCCTGCTCCAGATCGTCGACAAACGCGCCAGCCTGAACGACGCTTTCTTAATGGCCGATGACGTGCTGCGCCAGGGCATTCAGGGCATTTCAGAGCTGATTACCGTCCCCGGCCTGATCAACCTCGACTTTGCTGATGTCAAGGCGATCATGTCTGAAGGCGGCGCGGCCCTGATGGCGGTTGGGCAGGCTTCAGGCGACGAGCGCGCCCGGACCGCTGCCGAACAGGCGATTTCGAGCCGATTGCTCGACATCACCATCGACGGCGCACGCGGCGTCCTCTTCAACGTGACCGGCGGCCCCAACATGACCCTGTTCGAGGTCAACCAGGCTGCGGCCATTATCCGCGAAACCTCGCACCCCGATGTCAATATGATCTTCGGCGCGGTCATCGACCCGAACATGGGCGACGACATTCGGATTACGGTCATCGCCACCGGTTTTGAACGGGCCGGCATTCCGCGCCGGATCGTCGAGCGGCCTGCCGCCCACATTGAAACGCCGCGCCCGTCTGTCGTCCAGTTACAGCGCCCGGCAGAGATGGCGACAGTCAACGCTGGCAACGCTGCTTCGCAACATGCGCCTTCGATGCCCGTCCAGCAGCCGATTCAGCCGCCTGCGCCCCAACCTGAATTCAAGCCCCAGAATACCTATCAGGAAGATCTCGATATCCCGACCTTCCTGCGCAATCGCCGATAAATTTAGACGCGCTGCCTGGTTCTTGAAATGAAAAACTGCGTTTCGTCCCTCTCAGGGGGATGATGGCGGAGGCTGTCAGGCCGCCAGTCTGTTTGCTTTGCCTGTGGATCGAATGCCCGTCTGGGCATCTCCTGATTGTCCGACCCTCCCGGACAGAAAAAAAAGACGCGCCTGCGGGGGCGCGTCTTTTGATTTAATCTGGATGAAATTTAGGGCGTTGCTGTTGGGGCCGCTGTCGCCGTTTCGGTGGCGGTCGGTTCGGCGGTCGCCGTTTCCGTCGCCGGGACGCTGGTGGCGGTTGCGGTGGCTGGCAGGGCGGTCGCGGTCGGGGTTGCGGTTGGCGGCACAAGGCTGGCCGTCGGCGTAGGCCCGCCCGCCCGGACGATGCGCGGGGCGACCCACAGGGCGCGGTCACTGGTCGAAGCCCCGTTCGAGAAAATGGTCAGGATAAATTTGACATCCTTGCCCGCCAGGCTGCTAAGATCCAAATTGGCATTGTAGAACAACCCTTCATATTTCTCGTTAAAAACCCAGAAATTTTGGACAGGCTGGGAGCCGATCTGGTAATCCAGCCGGTAGCTGACGTAACAGGAGGTCGCCCCGTACTCACAGCCAATCGTGGCCTGGAAGCGGTCGCCGTTTTCGACTCGCAGGGCCGGGAAAATGCCCTTGATGTAGGTATTGGTTCCTGATTGCGGGAAGGTCAGCAGGCCGGGCCGAGAATCGACCGCTCCGTTTTCAAGTTTGGGCGCGGTCAAGACCAGCACAAAGCCTTTGGCGTCGTTGTTTGCCCCAGGGCAGGGCAATATGCCCCAGCCGCTGATCCATTGTGCGGAACAAACGTTGGCGACGAAGTCGTAGGCCGACGAACCGGGTACGCTGGTCGGGATGACCACCGTTGCCGGGGGGGTATTGGTCACGGGCGGCGCGCCAGGCGTGGCAGTTGGCCCGCTGACTTTAATCTCGGCCCAGAAGGGCTTATCGGCTTTTGCGCCGATACCGTACAACAAGCCGCTCGCGTTCTTCAAAATCCAGTAGCCGCGATAATTGCCTGCGCTGGCCGGCGCAGTCATGTTGACGGTAATATCGAGCATTTGGTTGGGGGCAACGCTGTTGCTGAAGCTGACCGATTCTGTGCTGCCGAATTTCTCGCCGCTCTGGTAAATCGCGCTATAAGCGTTGCTCCAGGTGCAGGTTCCGCTGTTGCGGATGCGCCAGGTCTTGGTAAAGGCGGCGTTCGGCCCAAAGTTGCTGCCATCCGGGATGGTGACATCTGCTACAAAGGTGGCCCGATCTGTACATGCTCCTGGCACGCTGGTGGCAGGCGGGACAGGGGTGACAATCGGCCCGCTGCTGCGCGTGATGCGCGGCGAACCCCATAAAGCGCGGTCGCCGCTGGCAGAACCGGCGGCCCCGATCCGCAGGATGAACTTGACATCCTTGCCTGCCAGCGCATCCAGGCTCAGGTTGGCCCGGTAAATCATGCCTTCATATTTTTCGTTGAACGACCACAGCGTTTGCGGCCCGCCAGACCCGATTTGATAATCGAGCCGGTAGTTGACATAACAGGCGGTTGCGCCATATTCACAGCCGATGGAAGCCTGGAAGCGGTCGCCTGTTTCAACGCGGATGGCCGGGTACTGGGCCTGGATGAAGCCATTTACCACGTTTTGGGGCGACATCAGCAAACCGGCCACGCTGTCGGTTGTGCCGCTTTCGAATTTGGGAGTATCCAGCTTCAGCCCAAAGCCTTTGGCGTCGTTGTTCGCGCCGGGGAAGGCGAGCGTCCCGGCCCCGCTCGACCAGATGGCCGCAGGCGCATTGCTCACAAAGTCGTAGCCGGAGGGGGTGGTCGATGCTCCGACGCGGATTTCTACCCAGAACGACTTGTTGGCATTCGCGCCCAGACCAAACAGCTTGGCGCTGGCGTTCTTCAACTGCCAGTAGCCGCGATAGGTTCCGGCGCTGGCCGGGGCCCTCATGCCGACGGTCAGATCGACGGTTTGACCGGGTGCAACCGAGTTCGGCAGGTTGAGAGCGGTCGCTGCGCCCAACGCGTCGCCGCTGACAAAGACCAGGCTGTAGCTGCTGGTCCAGGTGCAGCTGCCAACGTTTTTCAGCCGCCAGGTCTTGTTGAAGGTCTCCCCGGCGTTGAAGCTGGCCCCATCTGGGATGGTGACATCTGCCACAAACTGGGCGGCGTCGCACAGGCTGGCTGCCGCCGCGGCCTGGCTCGGCAGGATCGATAGAGCCAGTACGCTGATCAGCAGGATGCTGGTAAAAAGATTCTTAAATTTCATTAGGTTTCTCCTCCAATCGTCATCACTTTACGCAAGACGATCTAAAACAAAACAAAGTTCCAGATAAAAATTGTAATTACGTTACAGCAATAGTATAGTCTTAATTGTGTTACACGAATATCGCAAATCCGTTGCGGAATTGCGATATTTTAGAGATATTTTCTTTCCCCAGGTGAATTTTGCAATCGTTGGGCCGGACAAGCGCAGCAGCAAAACGATGCCGGAGCTTTTCAGGTTAGCGAACCTGGATTTGGATTTGGGCCAGCGCCAGGACCGAGCCGTCGGCGGCGCTCAGATCGGTGATTTCGACGTAGAGGTTGCCGGTGCGTCCCAGGGCAGCCAAATCAATCGTCAGGGCAAACGTGCCGGGCGCGCCAAAATCAGGGGCATCGACCATCAGACCGCTGCGTGTGATTTCTTGATATTGACTGTCGTAGAGGGTGTAGAGCAGGTTGTTCTCGAAGGGGGCAATGCTGACATCACCGGTAATGGTGATGGATCCGCTCGCTTCTGCGCCGTTGAGTGGGGCGCGGATATTGATCGAGCGTTCCTGCCCATCCGGGGTTTGGGTGGTGAAACGGGTCAGCATCAGCTGGTTTTCGTTCAAGAGCCGCAAATGGATCGTGGCGGGGATGCTTGGGCAGCACAAGCCATCTTGCGGGCCGTGGACGAGGCCGCTCAGTAGAATCTCATTGTTTTGGATGTTGAGCGTATCGACCTTGACCCGGTCGCCGAGCGGATAGGTGGCCGCATGATAGGGGCTTCCGGCCTGGTTCAGGACAGCCCCAATTTGCACGAATTGGCCTGTTCCGCCGTAATTTTCAACCAGGATGACGGCGGCGTCCTGGTATTCGTCATTGTTGAGGCTGCCGATGGCGGTCGGTTCAATCAGGCGGATGCTGACGAAGCCCACGCTGGCGGTGTCTGCGCTGCTTTGGTAGCTGCCATTTTGCAGGCGGTAGGTTTTGGGCGCGCCATTCGGATCGATTCCGTTGAATGTATATTCGCCATTTCGGAGCTGTTCAATGTGCAGGTTCGGGTCGGCGGTGGGAATGGCCGTGTTGACCAGGGCCGGGGTGACAAGAATCAGCTCAGGCAGCGGGGTCACCATTGCAGGCTGGAAGGGCGTATCGATCATGGTAGGCAGGATTTCGGGAGTCTGGGCTTCGACGGCGGGCAGGGAGCAGGCCGAAAGGCCGCAAGAGAACAGGAGCAGGAGTAAAATCGCTCGTTTAGACATATCCAGGTCCTTTCCTTTAGGGAGCTGATAGCCGCCAGGTT
>JAVEWN010000179.1:0-3078 GCA_034004515.1 Anaerolineales bacterium
GGCCAGCACATCCTCCTGATTGTTCAGGTAGGCATGGAGAAACTTCTTGACGGTCTTCGGGTGCGCCAGGTAGAAGGCGACAATCGGGGTGGAGTCCTTGCTCTCGCGGCGCGAGACCGAGACGACTTCCTGTTTCTGCTCGCCTTCTTCGAGGCCGGGAGCATTGACCTGGAAACCAGCACCGAGGTAGGCATCCACCTGGGCGTACATGTTGACGGCAGCAGTGTAGGCAATCGGCAGGGTAACTTGTGCGCCGGACGAATGGTACAGGCGCGTCCAGCCGGTAACGGGGTTGGGGGTGGTGGGTTCGTTCATTTTGGATTGACCTCCTTGTGGAAAAAGAATGTGGATCGCGCAGATATGCTTGCACATCTGGCCATGTTTTTCATTGTGTGCAAAGTCTTTGCATTCGCAGGTTTGGTGAGTGGCGCGGTAGGGCGTGTTGTCGCCGTTGATGATGCTCCAGACGCCATCTTCGAGCGGAGTGATTTTGTATTCTCCGTTGGCGAGGGCGGCGCGGGCGCGTTCAAAGCGTTCATCCTGCTTGCTGGTATCCATAGGCTGACCTCCTTGTGAGAGTGAATAGGGGAAATTATTTTCAATCGGGGTGGTTCGTATCAAACGGTTTTTTTTGAAGTTCTCTCGATAGGAGCAGAACAGCAAATTAGCCCCGCCCACCAGGAAGGTGAGCAGGGATGGATTTATTGTTCTGTGTGTGTACTTGTGTCGGTATGAGACTTTCCAGGCGACGGCTTTCTCGGCGCTTCTCTCGATATGCCCGACCAGGCGGACACCGGCCACCGCGCCCGCCGGATTGCTGGCGGACGACGCGCTACTGAAAAGGTGCTGTATGTCAAGGTGCGGATTAAAAAAAACGAGAAGCAAAGGCCAGCCCTTACGGGCTTTTTCTCCTTGCACCGGAGCTTCACTCCGGTACGCGTGCTTCTCGTTGTTTTCTGAATAAAGTGGTATTACTGGCTGTGTGTTTCGATTTTTAGCCCCTGCAGGTGCAGGGAAGCGCGGTTGCTTTCCAGCGGTTAGGCTGGAGCAGCGGGCGCGCTGACAGGCGGGGGCGCGGGCGGAGGTGCGCTGCTGCGCCGGGGGCGTTCTTCCGGGCGGCGCTCATCCATGCGTACCACGCGGCCAGCGACAACTTCAACGGTATTGCGGTCGGCCTTGAGGCTGTTTGCTTCTTTTGGATCCACGCCGCCGACGCTGTCACTGCCCGCTTTGCGCATAAATTCGCCGAGCGTTTCCTTGAAATCGCGGCTTTGCAGGAAGCCGTGTACGCGCACCCGGTCTCCCCTGGTGGCGGTCATCAGGGATGTTGCGCCGCCAGGCACGCGCACGGTGATATAGTCCGGTTCGTCCCGACCAGGTGTTGTAACGTCCGGCTTGGCAGGCATATCCGCGTCACGGTAAGATGCGATCCGAAAGAACAAGTCACGGTCGTACGTCCAGGGCGCGCGGGCAATGATGCCCTCTATCTGTACTTCATTTAGCATGGTGATCCTCCTTGTTGTGTGAGAAAATGAAAAAAGCGCAGGCTGAGACTATTTAGGGAAAATAGTTTCAACCTGCGCTTGGTGAGCGAGTAGGTTTTTGGACGAGGGCCTGTCAGGGTGACAAAGGCCAAAGAGCGGGAAAAAGTAGCAAACGTATTAAGTTGTAAAAATCATTATACGCGCCCGTTTGAATATGTCAAGCATTTTTAAGCGTGTGCGCATTTTTGATCAATCCAGGTCGGCCATCTTTGCGGCCTTATCCGCCTCGGTCGATGCGGTGTAGCGCATGGTGGTTTTTAGGTCGTTGTGGCCCAGCAGGTCGGCCAGTGTGCGAATGTCGCCCGGATGTTTTTTCAGAAATAGGTAGGCAAACGTGTGGCGCAGGGCGTGGGCGTGAACCGGCACATCCTCTGGCAGTTTGGCTGCCCGAGCGTAATGCGCCAGCATTTTGTGTATTCCGCTTGGGCTGGATAGCGCCCCGCGTTGGCCGGTCCACAGTTTCGCCTGGGGACTGGTATCGTCTGCGTAGCTTTGCAGATAATTTGCAAAAGCGCTTTTGACGGTTTTCGTCATCGGCACGGTGCGCCGCTTCGAGCCTTTGCCCTCGCGCACGATAATGTAGGAAAAGTTATCGCGGGTATCCCGCTCGCGGATGACCAGGTCGCCAACCTGCAAGTCCAGGACTTCGCTGACTCGCAGCCCCGCCCCGATCATCGCTTCAAAGATGGCGATGTCGCGCAGGTTCTCATCCAGATAAACCGCCCGGCTGAGCTGCTTGTAGTGTTTTTCATCCAGGCCCTTGAACTCGGCCTTGTCGGTATCCAGGAATCGGACTTCGGCTGCCGGATTCTTCGCCAACTGGCCGCTCTCGTGCAGCCAGGCGAAAAACTTGCGCACAGCAGCCACGCGCTGATTAATCGTGGCTGGCTTGGCGCGCTCAACAGACTGCTGGCGGGAGACCCATTCTTTGAAATCTTTGGGAAGCACTTTAGCAGGGTCGAAGGCGGCATCCCCGTAGGTCTGGGTGTGCCACCTGGAAAACAGGGCCAGCGCCCGCTCATAGCCTTTGACGGTATGCGGGCTACGGCCATCAGCGTCAAGTTTTTCGAGCCAGGTATCAATCAGGGACATATTCGCACGCTCCACTCAAGGATAATCGTTGTTCTGGCAAATTCACTCCCAGGTGTTTTGGGAGCATAATTTATTATGTTGCCAGTTTTTCCGCCCTTATTGGATGTTTCAGGACGTTTTTATGCCGAAATAATACCTTTTTTAATGCAATCTGTCAACATAATAATAATTATATTGACAGATTGCATTTCCAGCCTTGTGCAAAAAAATTGTAGTTTTTCTTGCGGTTTAGGTGGTTACTGGCAAGAATTGTAGCCTATTTGTGACAAATAAAGGCTATAATTGTTTAGGTTGAACGTGTCAACCAAGTCTATAGTTGGACGAACATTCGTTCTATTATCTAGTTGAGTAAAATATAAAGTGCCTGGATAGCATGGAATAACGATGATCGACAGCCCCAAGCCGCAACATACTGTGGCCGAAATCTTTCGGAAGCACTTAG
>JAVEWN010000180.1:0-3068 GCA_034004515.1 Anaerolineales bacterium
AGCCCGGCCTATCGCCAGGAATTTATCCAGACTTACGACCAGATTTTTGCCTGGTTTCAAGATGAATTTGAAAATTACGCGGCTCGCTCCGAGGATATGCGTGCCATCTTCAGCGAAGAGCGCCGCCGTATCCCGCTTTTGCACCGAAATGGCGGCTTTTGCCTGGTTAGTCCGCTAAGCGAACGCGTCCGGCGAGTCGCTGCGCCCGCCCTGCCGCGCTTTCGGCCCTACCGCTAACCCCATCCGGGCCTGTTGTTGCGGGCAGGCGCTTTCCCCGCGAAGCACGAGTAACCGTAGTGGTAATCTCCATTTTGGTAAAAAAAAGCCGCCAAAATCTGGCGGCTTCGCTCAGGACGGCTTTTTCGGCTATCGTTGAATAGCAGCCACCTATTCGCTTTTTGCATACAGCGTCACCGTCCTGAGCGGAGGGCGAATCGCCCTGAGTTTTCCGAAGGGTCTTCGCCGCCCGTAGTCGAAGGACGCTCCGCTCAGCTGTGCTGGCAGGGCTTATGCCAGAGGTCTCTTACAGATTGGCCCGCAGTTAGGGCGGGCCGGCTTCTGCCGGTTTTTTATTGAGGGTGGCAATCCAGCTGAAGAAGATGCTCAGGAAATAGAGTCCCGTCATCGGCAGCATGACCAGAGCCATGTTGACCGGGTCGATTGTGGGGGTGATCGCGGCAGAGAGGACAGCGATTAGAATGATGGCGGTCCGCCAGTGCTGCAAGAGCATTTTGGGCTTGACGAGCCCCATCCCGGACAGGGCAAAAATGACCAGGGGAAATTGAAAGGCCACCCCGATCCAAAACATCAGGCCGGTTACAAAGCTGATGTAAGAGGCCGGCCGCAAATTGATCCCAATCTCCAGAACTCCGAGCAGGAAGGGCAGGGCGGTGGGCAGCATGACGAAGTAGGCAAAAGCCGCGCCCCCCAAAAAGAAGATCAAGGCCGCCGGAATGGCAAGCAGGCCCAACAGGCGCGCCTTCGGCATCAGCCCAGGAGCGGCGTATAGCCATATTTCAAAAGCAATATAAGGCGTGGCCAGGGCAATCCCGGCAAAGAGGGCCACGCGCATAAAGACGCCAATCGGTTCGGTGACTTCGATGGCCTGTAAACTTCCCAATCCGCCGATTGGGGCAGACAGCAAGACGATCATTTTTTCTGCAAAATAGAACGAAACCAAAACGGCGAGGGTCAGGGCCAGCAGGGCGCGTCCGAGGTGTTTGCGAATGGCGTTGAGGTGTTCGAGAATCTCTTCCGGGTTGGTTACGGCATCGTTGAAGGCCTCCAGGGCCGGCCGTTCTTCTGGCACTTCGCTGAAAAAACGGTAAATTTTTCGGCGTTGATGGGATTCTTTAGTGGGTTTATCTTTCTTCATCGATCAATCCCCCTTCTTTAGGCGCTTGCGGGGCATCGCTTTCGTCCGTTTTTTGGGCGGGCGGCTGGCTTGGAGATTCTGGCGGCGGGGGGCCAGCAATTTGCGGGTTTTCAAAGATCTGTTTTTCATCGAAGGAGCGGGCCAGTGTCCTGCCAATCGATTGGGTCTGTTCGTTCAGGTCTTTCCCTATTTGGTTAAATTCATCAATATTGGCCTCGCGCATCAGGTTGCGCGGCAAATTTTTTAGCTCTTCACCCGTTTTTGTTAATAACTTGTAGGTTGGTGAATGGACGATGCGGTTGAGCCACTGCCCCAGGTTTTTGCCTGTTGCCACCATGTCTTTTGGCCTAAATAGAATTAAGATGAGCAAGGCGATCAGCAGTAATTCGCCCGCTCCGATCCCTAGAATTTCCATAAGTCAGGTTAACACTTTCCAAGAATAAGAATAATACCCGAACGGCTTGATTTTAACCGATGTTTTTGTTCGGGCCGGCCCATCGACGGCATTCCGCCCACTTTTGGCGGCGTTACGACAACTTCGCCAGCCGCGCGGCGACATCATCGCCAAAATTTTGAATCTGGGCCAGGATAAAAGCCGTGGGATCAATGTTGTCATCGCTGATCAGCGGACTCAGATCCATCCCGTAAGACAGGCCCAGGGTTGCGTCTACGCCATGCGATTCAGAGTAGGTCGCATTGGCTTTGCGGCGTCCCATCGAGGCCAGGTCGTACCGTTTGCCGCCGCAAATTTGCGAGTCGAAGACCCCCAGCAGAGCGGCTTGCAGATTCTCGCGTTTGGTCACGTCAAAGTTGACCTTGTCGCGGTCTACCAGCCAGTCCAGATTGCGCCAGACTTCGCAGCCATACAATTTTTCAGGCCGCTCCGCTTTTGGCATCTGGCGGAGGGCGGCAATGACCTTGAGCGCCACGCCGACGTGGGTGTCGTGCTTGTCGGCCAGGTTGTGGGTGTAGACAAACTGCGGGCGGGCAGCCTTCAGCAGGGCCAGCATATCCTGCACGCTGCGCTGATCCTGGTTGTCTTTGATGCTCTTGCTGGGATAATCAAGCATGACCTGGGCGGCGTACTCGCCTACAAAAGCGGCTTTGAATTGTTCCTTAAAGCGGACTCGCCGCATTTCTTCGTCGCTGTAGTCTTTGTACAGGTCATCCCGCGGCGATCCGCGCCCGTCTGTTACCACAACACCGCTAAACCATAGTTTCTCCTGCTGAAAGCAGGTCAGAATTGGCTCGGCAGCCATGATTTCGATATCGTCCTGATGGGCGGCCAGGCACAGGTGGGTCGTGCGCGCCAGGGCTTCGGCTGCGGGCAGGCCGTCCGGGACATAGACTTCGGCAGTCTCAAGGTTGAACTTCATAATTTTCTCCTCGCTCAATGATTGCAAAGTTTACCCTGTTTTATGGGCCTTGTGCAATAATTGGCCTGATTGTCAGAATTTGATAACCGCTCTCAATATTGAGTAAAATAGGTTCAACCGCGCCGGAAAATTTAGCCCGCCTATCACAAATGGACAACCCGCCCCGGCTGTAGTATCATTCATGTAAACGCTTACAGAGCAGGAGAAAACACTTTGGCCACCCTTATTCCCATTCCCAGCCACGTCCACCTCAGAGATGATCACTTTCACCTGAAATCCAGCGCGCGCATCCTCGTTCCGGGCGATTCGAACGAAAT
>JAVEWN010000088.1:0-14149 GCA_034004515.1 Anaerolineales bacterium
TCTCTATCGCTCGAAATGACAAGGGCAGAGGGTGGCGCGGGGTGTTATCCCGTGTTTTTGTTCAAGATGAACGGCGGGATAGCATCCTGCCCCACGGGTTTTATGGTAAAACTGGATTTATGTCCTCCTCCCCTATTGGCATCTTTGACTCTGGCATTGGTGGGTTGTCCGTTTTGCGGGCGATCCGCGCTTTGCTGCCGGACGAGGCGGTGATCTATTTCGCCGATCAGGCGCATGTCCCTTATGGCCCGCGTCCGATGGCCCAAATTCAGGACTATTCGCTGGCGATTACAAGTTTTTTGCTGGCGCAGAACACAAAACTGATTGTGGTGGCTTGCAATACGGCTTCGGCGGCGGCCCTCCATCCGCTGCGGGCGCAGTTCCCGCAGCTGCCGTTTGTGGGCATGGAGCCGGCGATTAAGCCGGCTGCCGAGCAGTCGGACAGCGGCGTGGTGGGCGTTCTGGCGACCCCGGCCACGTTTCAGGGGGCTTTGTATGCTTCGGTCGTGGAACGTTTCGGGCACGACGTGACGGTGATGCAGGATTCCTGCCCCGGGCTGGTGGGCCAGATCGAGCGCGGAGATTTATCCGGGCCGGAGACGCGCCGCATTTTGGAGCAGGCTCTGCGCCCGATGCTGGCTGCCGGGGCGGATACGGTCGTGATGGGCTGCACCCACTACCCGTTTGTGATCCCGTTGATCGAGGAGATTGGCGGCGGCCGGCTGCGGGTGATTGACCCGGCTCCGGCAGTGGCGAGACAGGCCAAACGGGTCTTGGAAGCGCGCGGGATGCGGTCTGGTGCGCAAGAAAAGGCCGGGGTGCAGTATTACACCTCCGGCCCGGTTGAATCTTTCGATTCCCTTTTATTTAAATTGCTGGGTGAAGTGGGACATGCCCAAAAGCGGGACTGGCAGATCGGCGCTGAGGGGCGTGAATCGCTGTTTTAATGGTCTTCGGCAAATTCTTCTTGAAAATCTGCCGGGCTGACGCTGATCCCGATAAAATTGGCGAAGGTGATGTCGCTGAAGGTCAGCCTGCGCCAGGTTTTTACGCGTTCGAACAGGCCTTGGTAGCTGGCGGGGATCGAGGCGTGCGGGTTTAGGCCGAGTTGTGCGGCGAGTTGGCGCACCTGGGCCGCGTCAGCGGCTTCAATTTCGACGAATTTTCCAAAGGGCATTTCGTCGAGCATGATCTGGCTGTCCTCGAGCTGCCAGATGGCGCGGTATTTCTCGTACAAAAAGATTGGCGCGTAGCCAAGCGATTCGATAATCAGGCGGGCAGAGTCGAAATCGCCGAGGGTCGTCTCGATTTCAGTGCGCTCGAGGACGCCCTGGCTGCGTTTGCTGGGGCCTTTGTAGGTGATGCGGATGTCGTCGTAGCGCCGCAGGCGCAGCACCTGGCCGGTTTCGCTCAGGTGGCGGTCAGGCGTATCGTAGCGCAGGTTGTACTCCATCTGGCGCGGCACGCTGCAGACTGCGCCCAGTTCAAGCAGGCGGGCCTGGAGGGGCTCGAGGCTGCGGACCGTGTATTTGGCTTCAATTTCCTGGTTATTTTTGCTCATGGAAGGATTTATATCACACTCAGCAGGGTTTGTTTTTGCTCGACGCTTTCGCCGCTTCTGACCCTGACGCGGCTGATGGTACCGTCGCGCGCGGCTTTGAGTTCGTTTTGCATCTTCATCGATTCGAGAATCAGCAAGACCTGGCCTTTGACAATCTGCTGGCCTTCCTCGACCAGAATCGCCACCACCAGGCCCGGCATCGGTGATTTAAGCTGATATTCGCCGCCTTCAACCAGCCCGCCGCTGCTGGCAGAGCGCAGGCGTTTCTCGCGCTCATCCTCCACTTCGGCCTGGTAGAGCCGCCCATGCAGCAGCACTTCCCATTTTTCATCGTCTGGAGAAACATACGCTTCGTAAGATTTGCCGCCGATAA
The DNA here is from genome assembly GCA_034004515.1 of Anaerolineales bacterium. Taxonomy (GTDB): domain Bacteria; phylum Chloroflexota; class Anaerolineae; order Anaerolineales; family Villigracilaceae; genus UBA8950. Next base: position 1,935 of record JAVEWN010000088.1, read on the forward strand.
TCAGCGAGTAGACCGGCTGTCCGCTGATGGCTTCGAAGTCGACATCCAAAACCTTGTCATTGATCCGAATGTGTTTCTCGTCCAAAATCTCGACCGTAAAATCCTGTCCGTCTATGTTGGTGATGTATTTCATCGGTGCATCCTTTCCCAACGTCCGACCCACTTCCAGTTGGAGGTGTCGCGCTCGTTGCGCTGGACGAACTGGGCGGCGCGTTGATTGTGTTGGTGGGCGGCCAGGGTTGCCAGGGCTGCGGCAATTTCGGCCATTTGCGGGTCGTTTTCTTCGCGAATCGCAAAACGTTCCTCCACAAAGCGCGTGTCGTACTGCCCGCCCATAAAGCGGTGACTGTCCATCAGCATTTGGTGAAAGGGGATGTTGGTGCGCACGCCAACGATCCGATATTCCTCCAGCGCGCGCCGCATCCGCAAAATGGCCTGGGCGCGCGTCTCGCCCCACACGATCAGTTTCGAGATCAGCGGGTCATAAAACGACGTAATCTCAAAGCCCGGGTAGACGCCCGTATCGACGCGGATGCCGGGGCCGGTCGGCAGCAGGCTGTGGCTGATCTTGCCGGTCGAGGGCATAAATCCGTTATACGGGTCTTCGGCGTTGATCCGGCATTCGATGGCCGCCCCGCTGATTTTGATGTCTTCCTGTTTGTATGTAAGCGGCCTGCCGCGCGCAATGCGGATCTGCTCTTTGACAATGTCCACGCCGGTGATCATTTCGGTAACCGGGTGTTCGACCTGCAAACGGGTGTTCATCTCAAGGAAAAAGAAATTTCTGTCCTTATCGACCAGGAACTCAATTGTCCCGGCGTTGACATAATCGACAGCCTGCGAGGCTTTGACCGCCACCGCGCCGATTTGTTGGCGCAGTTCCTCGTCCAGGAAGGGCGATGGGGCCTCCTCGACCAGTTTTTGGTGGCGGCGTTGGATCGAACAATCGCGCTCGCCGAGGTGAATGACGTTGCCATGCTTATCGGCCAGGATTTGGATTTCGATATGACGCGCGCCCGCGACCAGTTTTTCCAGGTAGACGTTTCCATCGCCAAAAGCGGACTCCGCCTCACGCCGCGCTGAAATCAGCAATTCTGACATTTCTTCCAGGCTGTGAACCTCGCGCATGCCCTTGCCGCCGCCCCCGGCTGTGGCCTTGATCAGCAACGGAAAGCCGATTTTGGGGGCAACCGCCAGCAGTTCCTCGTCGCGCAGGTTGCCGACATCTTCCGTGCCCGGCACGACCGGAATCCCGGCCTTGCGGACGGTCTCGCGGGCGGTCATTTTATCGCCCATCGCCGCTATCGAGGAGGGTTTCGGGCCAATGAAGGCGATCCCGGCATCGAGACAGGCCTGGGCGAAATCTTCGCGCTCAGCCAGAAACCCGTAGCCCGGATGAATGGCATCGGCCCCGGTTTTTTTCGCAACTTCAAGGATTTTGTCGGCCCGCAGGTACGATTCGCGCGAGGGGGCTGGCCCCAGCAAATAGGCTTCATCTGCCAGGCGGACGTGCAAGGCCGAGCGGTCGGCTTCAGAATAGACGGCGACTGTTTCCAGCCCCAGCTCGCGGCAGGCGCGCATGATGCGGACGGCGATCTCGCCGCGATTGGCTACTAATACTTTTTTGAACATGGAGTCTCCAAAAGGATGAAGGATGAATTATGAAGGATGTATGGCCGTAAATTTTGTAAACCCTGTCCTGACCACTCATTTTTCATCCTTCATCCCTTATCCTTCATCATTTATAAAGGGATATTGCCGTGTTTCTTGGCGGGGTTGACATCGCGCTTGTTTTGCAGCATCTCCAGCGCGTTAATCAGGCGGGCGCGGGTCTCGCGCGGCTCGATCACATCGTCAATATAGCCCCGCTCGGCGGCCACATACGGATTGGCAAATTTCTCGCGGTATTCAGCAACCAGCTCCGCTTTGCGCGCCACGGGGTCGGCGGCTTGTTCCATTTCGCGGCGCATGACGACGCTGACAGCGCCATCCGGCCCCATCACAGCGATTTCGGCGGTCGGCCAGGCCAGGTTTAGGTCGCCGCGCAGGTGTTTGCTGCTCATGACGAGATAGGCCCCGCCATACGCTTTGCGGGTGATGACGGTCAGTTTGGGCACGGTCGCTTCGCAGTAGGCATACAGTAATTTTGCGCCATTACGAATGACGCCGTGATGCTCCTGGTTGGTGCCGGGCAGATAGCCGGGAGTATCGACCAGGGTAATCAGCGGAATGTTGAACGAATCGCAGAAGCGCACAAAACGCCCGGCTTTTTCGGAGGCGTCAATATCCAGGACGCCCGCCAGCACCGCCGGTTGGTTGGCAACAATCCCAACCGAGTGACCGCCCAGACGTGCCATGCCGACCACAATATTGGCGGCAAACCCCTCGTGGATTTCATAAAATTGACCGTTGTCCACCAGCATGTGGACGATCTCTTTGACGTCGTAAGGCTTGCCGGCTTCGTCCGGGATGATCGTGTCGAGCGCTTCGTCGGCGCGCATTGGGTCGTCGCTGGTTTGCAGATAAGGCGCATCTTCCATGTTGTTTTGCGGCAGGTAGCCCAGCAATTTGCGGATGAGATAGAGCGTATCCGCTTCGCTGTCGGCGGCGACGTGACAGACGCCAGATTTCTCGGCATGGACGCTGGCTCCGCCCAAATCTTCTGCGGTGACGGCCTCGTGGGTCACGGTTTTGACGACATCCGGCCCGGTTACGAACATGTAGGAAGTGTTGCGGGTCATGAAGATGAAATCGGTCAGGGCCGGTGAGTAAACCGCGCCGCCCGCGCACGGCCCCATGATGGCCGAGATCTGCGGGATGACGCCGCTGGCAAGCGTGTTGCGCAAAAAGATTTCTCCATACCCGGCCAGCGAGACGACGCCCTCCTGAATGCGGGCGCCGCCCGAATCGTTCAGCCCGATGATCGGCGCGCCGTTTTTCATCGCCATATCCATGATTTTGATGATTTTCTCGGCATGAACTTCTCCGAGTGAGCCGCCAAAGACCGTAAAATCTTGAGCGTAGACGTAGACCAGCCGTTCGTCGATGGTTCCCCAGCCGGTCAGAACGCTGTCGCCGATAAATTTTTGTTTTTCGAGGCCAAAATCATGGGTGCGGTGAACGGCAAAGGCATCCACTTCGCGGAAAGAGCCTTTGTCGAGCAGCAGCTCAATTCGTTCGCGGGCGGTCAGTTTGCCGCGTTTGTGCTGGGCTTCGATCCGTTCCGGGCCGCCGCCAAGATGGGCTTGGGTTTTCTTATCGCGTAATTTCTGAATGCGCGGGTTTTCGCTCATTCTATCTCCTTGGTCGAAAGGGTTTCGGTATAGGGCAGCAACCAGAGCGGCAGGATTGCCAGCAAGAGCAGGCTTGAAAAGATTGCGCTAAAAATCAAGTTGGGGGCCGGGGCCGATTGGATAAAAAGCCGGTCTGCCCAATACCATACCCAATACAACACAGAAAACGCGATTCCGGCACGCCGGGTATAGCGCCAATCGGACAAGAGCGCCGTCAGCAGCCCGAATCCGGCCAGGGCCCAGACCAGTCCGCTCGCCAGGATGTAAACAGCGGGCGCGCCGTACTCGACCAGGGTTTGCCAGCCAAGCAGGGCGCGCGCCATCCGCAGGACGTTCCATAAACTGAGCAGCAAGAGGGCTGCGCCCAGAAACCCGGCATACCAGGTGGTTGTTTTCATGTTTTATTGCCCCGGTGCGTCAAATTTTAGGATTTGTTTTTTGCCATAGAGCGGAACGCCGGGAATTTCTGTGAGCCAGCCCTGAAACTGGTAACTATACGGCGCGCTGGAAAGCAGCAGGTATGGGTTGGCGAAAACGTAATCCATGCCGGCCACATCTTTCAGGTATTGCGGGGCGCGGTTGGCTTGCAGGGCCATAAAGTAGGGATAGCTGTTGATCAGCCCGTCCATATTGACGATGGTCCGATCCTGGATGTAATAACCGATATTGCCCCCGCCCGTCATGCCGATGACTGCGCCGGGCTCAGTGTTGGCTTCGATCAGCGGCAGCACGTCCATGTAGGCCGGGCCGGAAGGCTGCTCGTAGGTCATGCGGTTGACGATGCCAGCCCCAAATCCCCAGGCCAGCCAGAGGCTCGTCAGGAGCGAGAACACCCACAGCGTCGTCCGTCCGCTCGCCTGTTGGCGGATGCGGGCTGTCGCCAGGTGGCCGAAGAGGGCCAGGCCGATCACAACGGTCAGCATTTGCAGTACCCAGTACCATTCATGGCGGGCGGCGTAGGGCATGGCTCCGTAAAAGGTGGCGTGCAGTCCGGCAGAGATTCCGAGCGGAATCAGGCCCAGCAGGCTGAGGGCGTTGGCCGTTTTCTGGCGGTTGAGCGCGGCGGCCAACCCAAACAGGCTGATGAAAGCGGCCAGCACAACCCAGAAACTGAAAGGAGTCTGGCTGGCAATCGTTTGGAGCGGGGCAAAAAGCAGTTCCCAGGGCTGGCTGTGCTGCGGGTCGAGGCCGAAGATGTCCAGCAGTGATTTGGCCGCGCCGCCATAGGCGTTGTCGCCCAGGCTGCCCCACCAGCGTTTGATTTGGCCCGAAACGGGCATAAAGGTTCCAAAAAGCCAACGGTTGAGCAGCATATACGCGCCCAGGGCCAGGGCCGAGAGGCCGTAGTAGATCAGTCCGCGCTCAAGCCAGGTGCGCCAGTTCTGACGCAGATTTTCCAGCGCAGAATCAGGTTTGTTTAAGGGCAGCCTGGCCCACGGGGAGAGGGCCGCGTATCCCAGGCGCGAGAGAAGCACCCAGAGCGAGATTCCGATCAGGTAGTAGAGCCCTACCGCGCGCGGGATACTGATTCCGAAAGCGCCGCCCAGCAGGCTGAAAATAATCAGGATAAGGGTCGGAATGCTGACTCCCAGCGCGGCGCGGCGCAAGAAGGGCAGGAGAGCGGCATTTTTGGGGTGCTGGTACAGGCCGAAAAAGTAAAAGGCCAGGCTTTGGACGAGCAAGACCAGCCCGAAGGTCAGCATGGCGCTTGCTGAAAAGTTGAGCATGTAAATTTCCAGGCCGGCGCGCTGGACGAAAGCCGTCACCAGCAGGACGAGCGCGGCCAGCATATCGGCGGGCAGCAGGCTGCGCAGGGGCGTGCCGCGAAAGACAATCCAAATGCCGGTTATCAGCAGCAGGTAGATCGCATCCAGGCGGCTGAAGAGCGCAAACAGGGCGGCCAAGGCCAGCCAGACCATTTCCTGGCGTGTAACCAGCGCGGCCCTGTTTCCGGTGGCGCTTTCTTTTGCGCGCCAGCGCAGTTCGTATGCCTGCAAAACGGTCAGCAGCAGCACGACAGAGAGGGCCGTGATGCCGGTTTCCATGCCAGGCTGGGTGATGATCTGGTGCAGGCTCAGGCTGAAGGCCCAAAAAGCGGCGGCCAGCAGGGCAATCGGTTCTGCCAGGACGCGCCGCAGCAAACGAAAGAGCAAAATGGAGGTGGCCGCGCTGAGGGCCGCCATGACCAGCATCAGCAATCGCAGCGGCAGAATCAGGTCGAAACGAGCCAGGGCGAAGACGGGCACGTTGACGGCCAGCCAGAGCGGGTGATAGCCATTGGTTGGGTTGATGCCATCAAAGGTGGAGCCTTTACCTTCAGAAATATTTTGGGCGACCTTGAAGTAATAATAGGCGTCGTCGCGCGTGAACCAGCGCTGCGGAAAATTTTGCTCGCTTGAGAATGCGGCGTAAAGATGAACTCCGATCACAATCAGAAGAAGGCTGATTTCAAACCAGTGCAGGCGTTTTATTTGCAAGAGACGTTTCCTTTGGTGCGTTATATTTTGGCTTACGGAATTTCGAGCGTAATTTTACCCATTTGCTGGCCGCCTTCGAGGCGGGCCTGGGCTGCGCGCGCGTCGCGCAGCGGGTAGCTGCGGTCGAGCGCGACGCGTAGTTTGCGGGCCGCGACCAGGCTCATCACGGTCTGGTAATCTGCGAGCGTGCCCATCGTCGAGCCGAGTAGGCTGATGTGTTTGCTAAAAATGTAGCGGTTGTCGATCTCAAATTTTGGCCCGCCGGTGTTGCCGACCGTGACCAGCCTGCCGCCTTTGGACAGGCAGCGCAGTGAAAGCGGAAAGGTTGTGCCGACGTTATCGACGACGAGCGCCGCGCCCTGTTTGTTGGTGGCCGCGTAAACGGCTTTGCTCCAATCTGGTTCTTTTTCGCGGTCAATCAGAATATCGGCTCCCAGCGATTCTGCCAGCGACAATTTCTCTCGCCCGGCTCCGACGACGATAACCTGCGCGCCGAGATATTTGGCGATTTGGACGCTGGCGGTATTGACCCCGCCCGAAGCGCCGACGATCAGGACAATCTCGCCTGGGGCGAGTTTTGCGCGCGTGACCAGCGAGTGCCAGGCGGTCAGATAGACCAGCCCGGCGGCGGCTGCGGTTTGGATGTCGAATCCGGCGGGCAGGCGAAAGAGCTGGCGGGCCGGCAGGCAGACAAATTCAGCGTAGGTTCCGGGCAGGGTTTCGCCGAGCAGGTTCCAGCGGCGGCAGAGATTGTCCTGCCCTTTTTGGCAGAAATCGCACTCGCCGCATCCCAGGTTGGGGTTGAGGGCCACCCGCTCGCCGAGAGTCCAGCCCGCGACGCCTTCCCCAAGCGCGGCAATTTCTCCGGCCCCATCTGCGCCGGGGATGTGGGGATACTCAAGCCGGATGCCGGGCCAGCCCGCGCGCACCCACAGGTCGAGCCGGTTGAGGGCCGCGGCCCGCAGGCGGACGAGGACCTGCCCCGGCCCTGGTTCGGGCGTTGGAAAATCGGCGTATTCGAGGACGTCCAACCCGCCGTGCTGCTGAAAGAGAATACTTTTCATCGGGCGCTTTCTTCTGTGAGATTCGCGCCTCAGGGCGCGGCCCTACGCTCAACACTGTAGGTAATGTAGAGGATTTCATCCGGGTTGAGTGGGGATCGGGTTTCTGCGGTTTGCCCTGCCGGGAAAGTTTGCCTGACCCATTCCAATTCATTGGCGCGCTCGGGACGGAAGACAAATAAGAGATTTTGGCCGCCGGGCAGCGCATCATCGAGCGTGAAGGGAGCGGAGAGGGGAGTCAGAATATCGATTTTTGCGATTTCTGGCATCAGGTAGCGGGCTGTGCCGATGTCAATGTACATTTCTGGCGCACCGAAGAAGTAGATTTGCCAATCCGGGCCTAAGTTTTGGTGGACCTGCTCTGAGAGCAGCGTGGCAATCATGGCGTAAGGGCCGCCGTAGATGCGCTTGGGAGTATATTCGTTGAAATAAAGGTTCAGGCTGAGCGCGCTGATCAACAGGACGATGAGGACGCTGACGCTTAAACCCACCCGCTTGGGGAAATACTGGCTGAGGGCCGCGCTGATTTGCTCGATGGCCCAGGCCACGAAAAACATGGCCGGGATGGAGGCGGTGATTAAGCGTTGGCTGGAAGGGGTTGTGTCGGTTAACATGCCGCCAGTCAGAATGGCTGCCCACCACCAGGCTACCAGCGGAGCCAGGCGTCTATCGCGCAAACTCCACAGGCTGGCGGAGAAGCCTCCCAGCAGAAACAGGATTCCGCTGAGTTTATCGAGCAGCGGGCCATCCAGCCCATACCAGACGACCCGGTCTGGATAGGCGTTGAAGGCCAGCGCGGCCCGCCAGAATTGGTCGAGCAGCACCTGGGATTGGGTTTTTCCGAGCAGGATCGCTTCCCTTACCAGCCAGCCATTTTGCAGGATGCCAATTTGATTGCTGCGGGAATTGTAACTATCCGGGAAGTGTGAGGCATACGCAAACATTGGCCCGCCCGCGACCAGCAAGCCGATCACGAAAATTTCCAGTCCGATGCGGTTGCTGCGGGTGATTTTGAATCCATCGCGCACCCACAAATAGGCGGCCAGGAACAAGGCCAGGACGACCGCCAGCCGGCCTCCGGCATAAAAATATTGGCCGATCCCGGCGATAATGCCCGCCAAGGCCCAGTCCAGCCATCTTCCGCGGGTATAGCCGCGCATCACGAAGAGCAGGGTCAGCCCGACCAGCAAGGTGTCTGAAATTTGGTTCGAACCGAGGCGCGAGTAATGGATGTGATAGTGATAAGTCGCGACAAGCGCGGCGGTAATCAGCGCCAGGCGGGTTCCTTTGAGTTCTTTGACCAGCAGATAACTGACCAGCACGCTGGCAGTGCCGACCAGTACCCAGCTTAGACGCAGCCCAAAGATGGTATTGCCGAACCAGGCAACCGTGACAGCGTTGACGAAAAAACTAAGGGTTGGCACGCCGTACCAACCGGTGATGAACGGGTTGCTGGTGCGGCCGTCTAAAATTTGCAATATTTCGACGCCCTGCTCGCCTTCATCGCCGCTCAGGGTATAGGGGATGCTCGAAAGCTGCCAGATTCGGAGCGCAAAAGCCAGCAGCACAATGGCGGCCAGGCCGACCAGCAGCCACTTTTTATTTTTGTTCTGCTCGCTTTTTGGCAAGTCAGAAACTTCCTGTATCCGCCAGGCCGCTACGCAGACCAGACCAATCGCTATTCCCCAGCGCAGGAGCGCCCAGGCGGCGTTGAGCTCTTGCGCGTTGGCCGAATCTTGGGCTATCCAGAAGACCAGCAACAGCGCAGTGGCAAACAGGCCGAGGGCGATGTTGCGGCGCTTTTTTTCGCCCGATAAACCGGCACTCTCTGGGCTGGGGGCGTCATTCAGCAGGCCAGTCTTTGTGTGCAGCGCCCAGGTGGCCCCCGCAAACAGCAATCCGCCCAGCAGCAAGGGCAAGACTGCTGTTTCGGTAAAGGCCTGGGCCTGGCGCAGCCTGCCATCAGCGATTGCGGCGGCGATAATCGCCAGAACGCTAATCAGAAGCCCGTTTTGGACAAGCGGCAGGTTTTCAAAGAAAGTTTTGGGACGGGACAGCAGCTTTAAAAAAGCCTGTTTGGGAAGCAGGGCATTGATCCGCTTCCAGGCCTCAGGCGGCCAGAGCGGCGCGGGCCGGGTCTGGGTGGATTTTGGGCGGCTGCCGCCCAGGGTGCGTTTTTCCACGCTGACCACACCCTCCTGGTCCGCGCTGATCGTAATGGTCAGGGTTGCGCCCAGCGGAATTTCAGCATCGATTTTGACGCGCGCCCGGCCTTGCGTGTCAGCGGGTTGCCCTGATTGTAAAATTTCTGTGTGGGTGGTTTCGAGGTTGAAGACTGGCGGCGGAACCACCGCCGCAGGGTCGGTTTGTGCGGCCAATGCTTCCGTGAGAGGCGGTGTTGGCATTCGGGCCGGCTTTTGGAGGGCCGTCCGTAGAATTTTGCCGATATCCCTGGTATTTTCTTTCAGCCAGTCCAAAATCGAGATTTCTGATTGAGGTTGCATTTTATTTTATTTCTCCGACGTGTTGGCGGGAAGAAGAACATAATTTTATGGCAGAGGTTTGTATTCGTAGAGATAGAATAGCGCTTGATCGTTTGTTGAATACGCAGCTCTGATATTTCCGCCGGGGTAATCTGCCTGGATGGCTTGCAGGTCTGCTTGCAGCCCCGGCAAGACGATAAAGAGTAAATGCTGCCCTTCAACGGGTGGGTTTTGGGCGCTGCCCCACGGATGGTTGATGTCAGTGGCCTCTGTAAATTTTGGAGCCAGATATTGCGTGCTTGGGATGGAGCCAAAACCCATTCTCGGCGCACCCAGAAAATAGATTTGGGGATGATCCGTTCGCTGACGCAGGTAGAGTCCCATCCGGTAGCCGACCATGCTGTTGCTATCGGCCAGTTCCACCATGTTTTTTGGGGAGTAATCAAAGAAATAAAAAGAGGCTTCGCTGACGGCCAGCAACAATCCTACGGTTAAGATACCATGCCAGACATATTTTTGGGTTTTGGGCCATCTTCTGGTTACAAAATTGGCGCTTTCGTTAATGCCGATTGCCACAAGCATGGCCGCGGCAGGCGCTGAAGCGACGTATCTTTGCGCGGCAGGCGTGCTTTCGCTTAATGCTCCGACCACTGCATAGGCACTCACCCAGAGCAAAATCATTAGATTGAATTTTTTTTGTCGATTGAAAAACAGGAATACGAGTCCGATCATGAAGAAAACGCCAGGGATGGGGCGTAAAATCGGCACAGCAGGCCGGTACCCCGCCTGCAGGGGTGTCAAGACATAAGCCCCAAACCCGCGCGCAAATTGTTCGAGCAGAAATTTCCATCCGGGCAGGCTGCGTTCTGCGGAGTTGGTTATCAGCCATTGGTTTAGAATTGTGACCCGATTGAAAGGCGCAAGAAATTCTTGGGGGTGATTAACATAAAATAGGGCCAGCGGCAGCAGGGTGACAAGCGCAACCAGCCCCAAGAAAAAGAGGCTGCCAGAAGAACGTTTTAACCGCGCGCGATCGTGCCAGCCGACAATAACCAGCCAGAGCAGGATTAAGACCAGCAGTACTCGCCCACTCGAGTAAAAATATTGCGATAACCCCAGCGCAAGCCCTGACAGAAGGTAAGCATTTCTTCTTTCGTGAGTCCAGCCATACCAGAGCGCCCCCGCCGCCACTGTAAACCAGAGCCCATCCCAAATATTGTTTAGGCCAATCCGGCTGAAGTGGAGGTGGACATGCAAAAAGCTGAGAAAGATTGCTCCAACCCAGGCCGTGCGCTGGTTGTATGCTGCTCGCAAGAGATAAAAAACAGAAACAACCGTCAATGCGCCTGCCAGAGCCGACGAGATTCGCAGCGCAAGCACGTCTTGCCCGAACAGTTGGATGAAAAATCCAGGTATGGTGAAGTAAAGGGCGGGGAACGAATACCAACCCACCGTAAAAATGTTATTGATTTTGCCGGATGCAAAAAGCGCGGCATATAAACCTGTGGAGCCTTCATCGCCGGTCAGGAGGATGGGGATTTGGGTTGCAAAAATAATTCGCGGCAGAAAGGCCATCAGGAAGATAAACGCTGAAAGTTGCAGCATTTTCTGCGAAGGCCATTTAAGCGGCGACTGGTTCTTCCAGCCGGCTAAAACTGACAGGAGAATGGCCGCCACCCAGGCGGAAAGGGCGGCCCACGGCAGGATCATTGTGGCTGAATCGCCAGCAGCCAGGCGCGCAGCGATCGCTAACAGGATCGATACGGCTATCATGCCCAATTTCGATGGGCTGATGTGTTTAGAACCTATCAATTTATTTAGCCAGGTCAGGGCCTTGTTGAAAATTGATTTGAGTAGAATAGCAATTGGCTCCACGAAGCGAAAAGAGAGTTGGCTTCGTGGAGAGGCTATTCTGGTAAGCCTGTCTTGGCTATTTGGCGCGTTTTCTGTTTTTCGTTTTTTCGCTGATCGGGCAGATGTCATTTCTGTAAATATTAGAATTGATATTATGCATAGGGTTAGCAGGCTTATGGCAAATCCGATGTAGTATAGAGCGGGTCTAAAAATGAAAGTGTAATTGTGTTTTCCTTCTATCATTTGTGCGCTAAGATAGTTATTTACAGGCTCTAATACGGCTGGTTTTTGGTCAATGAGAAGTTTCCACCCGGGATAGTTGCTCGTTAATACGATTAAGGTGTTTTCCTTTGAGTTTGATTCGGCCTCTATGACAATCGAGTTGGGGCCATCGTAGAATGCTGTTAACTCTTTCACCATACTTGTATCAATTTTATTTTTAGCTAAAACATTTATTGTTTTCGTGCTAAATGCGAAGGGTAGCGCATCTGATTTTTGCCAAATTGCAGCGTATTCAAATTTCTTGACCAAACTACTGTCTGAAGGAGGTTGATCAGCCAGTGAAATTACATATTTTGGCTTAGCAAAAAAAGGCGCATTGCTATCGGATTGCTGCACTTTTGTTGTTAAGACTTGGCTATAGATGAAATTTATTACTGGAAGTTCCGTTTCATATGCTGCGGGTAGCCAGAACCACCAGATGTAATCGTCTCCTAGGCTAATGTAATATAAACCAGTGTCATATTCCTTCAACCATTGAAGTGTATCGTAAGATACTTTATCTAAGGGTGCTGGGGCTAAAGCAAAATCACGATTGGTTTCAAAAACATCGCGAGCGCTGAAAATCAAAATAACTAGCATGACGATGTTTACTGATTTTCGAAAATTAGCTACAACTCCATTGGAGATGCTCGGCATAATCAAGGTAAGGCGATATTTTGTGAGCCATTGCCTTACTATTCCGGTTACTGATTGAAGAGAATACCCACTTACAATTAAAAGAGGGCTGCTTGCAACAATAAAAAGCCGATTGGGGAATCGCAGTTG
>JAVEWN010000089.1:0-2541 GCA_034004515.1 Anaerolineales bacterium
GCATTTCTAATTGTCGCCATGTGACTTTCTAATTGTCGTTGACAGGGTTCCAATTGAGGCCTGTCCCGGCCTAAAAGGGACAGCGCAACAAAACAAAGGCGTTCCCCCTCCGGGGGAACGCCTTTGTTTTGGATTGATTCTACGATTTACTCAGGTTCCCGTCCGTTTTTTTTACTCCGACGTGATAGATTGATAGGCCGGTCTCTGAGGAGGCAGGGTTAGCCTACTTTTAACTTTAAGAAGTCTTGCTTTATACAAACTCCGCCAAAAGTTCTTTCAAAGAATTTACAGCTTTTTGTAATGCTGGCTTCGTCATTTCTTTGAAATACTCTCTTTTATGAATTGGCTCATCAACCTTTCTTTCGCCATCAAGTAACGTAATAATGTTCAAATCAACATCAAAATACGAAAGCAACGTATGAGTTGAGACGCTCCCGAAAATTATAGGCTTTGAGGTTTGAGAATAATCCCCAGTTAATTGGCTTTCCAATTGAAGCAGTACACATTTTAAGTTGGGAAATGCTTGTTTCAACAGCGTAAAATCAACCAAGATTCTTTTAATCATAGCATTTTCGGTATAGGCTTTACACTCAATTCCTAAAACAAATTTTCCATCAACGCTGACATGAACATCTGTTTTGTGACCATAGAAATATTTTGAAATATTAGCCTTGATATAGTCTGCTACTTCTTTAGGCTTTACTCTTTTTAGATATTCTGATTTCAGGGGGATTCTTATTGTTTCTCTTGCAAAAGTTAATCTTTCGGGATTTCCATTCAATTCATCCCATGCTACTTCTACCAAATTTCTAGCCATGCCTTCAACCAACATTCCTTTTGCAGCTCTTACAGAGCCGCCATAGGCTCTGCCGCCATCATCATCGTCAGCATGAGCCTTTTCATCAATTCCGCCAACAAGAACATTGTACGCTTTTTGGATTTCAGATATTTTGTGTGGCATAGTTATTCCTTAAAACAAAGTAGATTCGATTCTTTTATTTGCAATATCACAATATTCTTGCGAAATGTCAATTCCTACAAACTTACGTCCAAATTTTTTTGCAACCGCTGTTGTTGTTCCAACCCCATTGAAGGGGTCTAATATAATGTCATCTTTGAAAGAAAATAACTTCATCACTCTTTCTGCAAGTTTTTCTGGAAACATGGCGGGATGGCCATATTCTTTCATTTTTCTTTCAGGCGCAATACTCCATTTACCGACAACCCATTCTTTGAACTCATCAGGAGTTATGTCTGCATTTACAGACACTCCTGATTTTTTCAGACTTCCTTTTGAAAAAATCTCCACAAATTCCCAAGTGTATTTCAAATACGGATTGCTGGGGCTTTTCCAAGAACCCCAAGCCGTATATTTGCAGTTGTAATTGTTTTTCTCCCAAAGAATTTCACCTTTCCAAATCATTTTTCTGCTAATAAAATGATTGCTGATTATGTGGTGAGATGGAATGTAGTCTGAAAACAACGGTTGAACATTAACGACAACTCTTCCGCCGAATTTAACGACTCTTATACATTCATCAAAAATCGCAAATAATTTTTGGAAGTAATTATCCCAGAGATGAGCGTCACCTTGGTTGTCATACTCTAGTCCAAAATTGTATGGTGGTGAAGTGAAAACTAGGTCTATCGAGTTGTCAGGGAAAGACTTTAGAATTTCTAAACTATCGCCGCAAATAATTTGATTTGCAAACTCTTCAGGTAATTCATTGTTTCTTTCCGAAAAGCTATTATTTTGGGCGTAATAATATTGTGAACGATTCTTTTCTTTGCCTTTTCGATTTTGAACCTTTCGCTCAATATTAAAGTCAATATATTGACGTTTGCCAGATTTGATACCGTAACTGCCAACTTTACTTACTTCATCAAAAATGACCTGAAGAACTCCGCTTGCCTTTTGGGATTCGGATGTATCCCCATTTGAAAAAATGTCTTTTTCTGATAACGCTTGAATATTTCTTTTGAGTAGTTTTATATCCAACGTGTGAAAGTTAAAAATATAACCTGCTGAGTTAGGCTCAATAAATGGGCGAGGCTCTGGCTGTTTTGATAAATAATCATTTGCAATAGTTAAAGCCTTATTGCCTACTTCAAAATCAACTGTAAAGTGAATAGATTTATAGTCTGTCATGCCTGTATTTTACCCTACCTTACTTCCTTTTCTTTTATGCCGTTATGCAAGAGGCAACTAACGGTTTGCATTAAGGCAAGTGGGGAATTGGCGGGAAAAACTACTGGACACTGAATCCGCGGTTCGGGGCCGCTTCCCTGAAAGTGCGGGCGAACCCGGTGCACCCAATCAAGATGGCGGACCATCATTTTTCCCGAAAGGACACTGCGTGTCCTGATGACGCTTTGTTGGGCAATCACAGCAGTGTAAACAGTCTCAATCAAGATGTGCCTGATGCCCAAGTTCTCGTTCCGCGCTTGGCATGTGGGCTTGTATCTCTTTTTCTTGCTTGTTCATTGGGTTTCCTTTCTACTTGGAGGATAACCCATTTACACACTTTATCTTACACCCTC
>JAVEWN010000089.1:2641-14095 GCA_034004515.1 Anaerolineales bacterium
TGTGCCTGATGCCCAAGTTCTCGTTCCGCGCTTGGCATGTGGGCTTGTATCTCTTTTTCTTGCTTGTTCATTGGGTTTCCTTTCTACTTGGAGGATAACCCATTTACACACTTTATCTTACACCCTCAACGGATTTTTACTAAGGAGCTTCGCATGAATCACAAAAAATTACTAAAACTCTTCTTTGCCGCATTATTGATTTCGAGCCTGACATTTGTTCAGTTTTCAGCAGGCCGTTACACAGCTCATGCTCAAGCAGCCTCTACACCAACGCCCCACGAAACTACAACCGAGCAGCCTATTTTCCCCGAGGAAGAAATCGTTCAGTATGAGCCAACCCCTATTGGAAACATTCCAGACTCTAATCCGGATGTATTTGATGATTTGGAATCGCATCTTGAGCGCGAAACGCATATACGTTCCTACTACCTTCCCCGAAGACTGGCGGCAGTTTCTGGCTGACCCGCAAAAACAGTGGCGCAGCGGTTATTCGGCCCGCGAACTGGCCCCTTACATGATGCTCCAGCGTAACCTGCTCTACACGGCTGTGACCCGCGCCCGAGGGCTGTGCGTGCTGGTCGGCAGCCGCAAAGCGATCAGCATGGCGGTGCGCAACAACAAGGTTGCCTAGCGATTTAGCACTCTGGATTGGGGGCTGAGGAAGGGATAAGAATGCCCCCGCTTGAGGTAAAAACTTTATGCCCGGCGTGCCGGCTGCGGCCTGTCAAACCGCCCAAAAAGACGGGGTGGGGTAGGGCGGGATGGCATCCCGCCCCACAGGGGGCAAAGGCGGGCAGGGTTGGCGGAGTGCGCAGCCTGATTCGTCACGGCAGCGGCGGGGTGGGGTAGGGCGGGATGGCATCCCGCCCCACAGGGGGCAAAGGCGGGCAGGGTTGGCGGAGTGTGCAGCCTGATTCGTCACGGCAGCGGCGGGGTGGGGTAGGGCGGGATGGCATCCCGCCCCACAGGGGGGAAATCTCGATTCTTAGAGAATGCTGACGGTTTTTAGGCCTGCCTTATGCTAAAATTGAAACACTTACAGGAGTTGCCATGTCTGAGATGATTGAAGTTAATATTGATAGTGTCCGGGTCAGTTTGATGTCGCCCCAGCGACTGGTGGTTTTGCGTCAGATCGACTCGGAGCGTTACCTGCCCATCTGGGTGGGGCCTTACGAGGCCGAAGCGATTACGGTGGCCTTGCAGGAAATCGAAATGGCGCGCCCTCTGACTCACGACCTGCTCAAAAATTTATTTGGCATCTTTGGGGCCCAAATCAAACGGATTGAAATCATCGCCCTGCGGAATGATATTTTCTTTGGCAATATCGTTGCCCAAACCGAGGAGGGCCGCACCCTTAACATCGATTCCCGCCCTTCGGATGCGGTTGCCCTGGCCGTGCGAGCGCGAGTGCCGATCCTGGTCGATAAATCCGTGATGGACGCCGCTGGAATTGTGCCTGAACAGGATATGCGCGATGAATCCCAATTAAGCGAGTCGTCAGCAGAGGCGGCCTCGTCCGCGCCTGCTTCACAAGGCGCAAGCAAACCTTTCAGCATGGAAGACCCCTCACGCCTGTCGATTTTTGAAGATTTCTTGAATAAACTCGACAAACCCAAGGACAATCCCCCGGATGATCCACAGGATGATCCACAGGATAAGGACGGCGGGAAAAAAGACAATCCGTAACAAGCAGGCGCGCAGATCACCAAAGCAAGGCACGGCAGGGTAAAATCAACTCAGACGTGCCTTTTTTTTACTCGATTACCCCCAACCCCCCAGAGCCTATGAACGATTTTCTGCCCGTCCCAGAGACCACCGCCACGCCAGGAATGCCGCACAGCCGCGAAGCGGAAGAAGCGGTCATCGGCGCTGTCCTGATTAACCCGGAAATTTATTACGACCTGGCCCAGTTTCTCAACCCAGACGATTTCTATCTGCACCGCCTGCGCTTTATCTGGGAGGCCTTTACCAGCCTGCATGAAAAGCGCATCAAACTCGATTTTCTAACCGTTAGCAATGAGTTGGAAAGTATGAAACGCCTCGAGGAAATTGGCGGGGGCGCCTATCTGACCGCGCTGCTTAACCAGGTGCCGACCACCCTGCACGCCGAAGATTACGGCAAGATCATCGAAGCGGCTTCCACCCGGCGCAAAATGCTGTCTGCCGCCAACCAGATTGCGACTTTGGCGTATCAGGAAGCGACGCCGATCGACACGGTCATGGGCGAGGCCGAGAAGGCGATCTTTAACGTTTCGGAGCGTAGAACCCGGCACGAGGTCATCCCGATCCGCTCGGTTTTGAGCGACTTTTACGACCGCGTCGATGAACTCTCGCGGCGCGACGAAGACATTGTCGGTGTCCCAACCGGTTTTACCGATCTCGATAAAATGCTCGGCGGTCTCCAGCCTTCTGACTTGCTGATCTTCGCCGGACGGCCGGGCGCAGGTAAAACGGCCTGGATGTTGACTGTGGCGAACAACGCCGCCCTGATTAACAAAAAACGAGTGGCGATTTTCTCGCTCGAAATGTCGAACGAGCAGGTTGTCCAGCGCCTGATTTCACAGCAGACCGGCATCGACAGTCAGCGTTTGCGCTCCGGCAAGCTGACCGACGAAGACTGGCCGCTCTTCACCCATTCGATCGAGGTCCTGGGCGATACGCGCATCTATCTCGACGATACCCCGGCTCTTTCGCCGCTGCAACTGCGCACCAAGTGCCGCCGGCTTGAGATGGAATTTGGCCTCGATCTGGTGATTGTCGATTACCTGCAATTGATGTCTTCTGAATCGCGCAATGAGAACCGTGTCCAAGAAGTTTCGTACATCTCGCGCTCGCTCAAGCAGTTGGCGCGTGAGTTGAAAGTGCCGCTGATTGCCGCCGCGCAGCTCTCGCGCGCCGTCGAACAACGGGCCGACAAGGAACCGCAGCTTTCAGATTTGCGCGAATCTGGTTCGCTTGAGCAGGATGCCGATATTGTCATGTTCATTTATCGCGACGAAAAAGACCCGGCCATGCAGAATGTGACCCACCTGAAAGTGGCAAAGCACCGCAATGGCCCGGTTGGGACGATTGACCTGATCTTCAGGAGCAACCTGACCAAGTTTGAGAACGCCGCCACGCGCACGGTGGATTTTAATCATTAGTATGTCAAGCCCTGTTTTATTAATATGACCAACTTCAAAGGCTTCACTTCCTCCGAAAGTTTCACGCGCCTGCCCAATTCATTTTTTAGCAAGTTGTTGGCTGAAATGGATGATTTGGGTGAGTTAAAAGTGGTTTTGTATCTGTTTTGGCGGATCGAGCAAATGGAGGCCGCCCAGCGGGTGCTTTCGCGGGAAGATATCGCTTCGGACGAGGCGTTTATGGGCGGCTGGTCTGCGGCGGAACTGGACGCAGCCTTGCAAAAAGCCACCCGGCGCGGAATCCTGTTGTGGGCGGAGAACGATGCTGGCGGCCTGTTTGCGCTGAATACGCCCAGGGGCCGGGCGACGGTCGATGCGTTGGAAAAAGGCCGTTTAACGGTTGCCGCCAACTCCCGCAATTTGCCGCCGCGCGATGTGCCGAATGTCTTTCGGCTGTATGAGCAAAATATCGGGCCGTTGACGCCGCTGCTGGCCGATGCGCTCAAGGATGCCGAGAACGAATATTCTGCCGCCTGGATCGAAGACGCGATGGGCGAGGCGCTTAAGCGCAATATCCGCAATTGGAAGTATATTGAAGCGATTTTGAAGGGCTGGAAGGAACGAGGCCGCGATGAAAGAAGAAATCAAAAAGACGTTGAAAAAGGTACGAGTGGATACGGAAGGGGCGCGTTCGGAGCCTACCTCGAAGACGATCCCGACGCCCAAGATTGAGCCGCTCGGCAACCCGGATTGTCCTTATTGCCAGGGGGCGGGCTATTTGCGTTGGGACGTGCCGCTCGGCCACGAGAAATTTGGCAAGGTTGAAGCCTGTGTCTGCCGGGCCAGCGATAAGGCTGAAACGGCCCGCAACCGCTTGTATGCGCTCAGCAGCCTGGAGCATTTGCGGCATCTGACGTTTGAGAACTTCCAGACAACCGGCAACCCCAGGGCCGCCCACGTCATTTCGCAGTTGGAGCAGGAAAGCCTGCAAAAGGCGATTGAGAAATGCCGCGATTTTGCGCGCGACCTGGACGGCTGGATGCTGTTGGAGGGCACTTATGGCTGCGGCAAGACTCACCTGGCGGCGGCGATTGCGAACGAGGTGGTTTTGCGCGGTGTCCCGACTCTCTTTATCACCGTCCCCGATTTGCTCGACAGCCTGCGCATGGCGTACGACAACCCGGAAACGACCTTCGAGGCGCGTTTTAACGACATCCGTAACGCTGAACTGCTGGTGATGGATGATTTTGGCACCCAAAACGCGACCGGTTGGGGGCAGGAAAAACTTTTCCAGATTATCAATTATCGCTATATCAATAAACTGGCGACGGTGATTACCACCAATCTGCTTTTGGATGAAATCGAGGGGCGCATCCGCTCGCGCTTGCAGGATGATGAACTGGTGGATCATATCCGCATTCTGACGCTGGATTACCGCCATGCTGACGAAACCAGCAACCCGGGGCTTTCGATGCTGGCGATGAGCGACATCAAAACGATGACGTTTCAGAACTGGGAAGACCGCGAAAACGAAATCGGCCACGAGATCGTGACCGTGACCACCACCGAACGCAAAGGTTCTTCAGACTATCGTTCGGTCAAGGACAAGGAAATTGTGCGCGAGAAGGTGACAGCGGCCCATGTCAAGCGTTTGCGGGAAGCCCACAATGCAGCGGCGCGTTATGCGGATGAGCCGCACGGCTGGCTGGTAATTTTGGGGCCATCGTATGCCGGCAAGACCCACCTGGCGGCCGCCATCGGCCACTACCGGATGGGGATGGGCGGCCAGGCCGTGATGGCAGACGTTTCGGTGCTGCTGGACTACTTGAAACAAACCTTCCGCCCGAATGTCGATGTCTCTTTCGACCGACGTTTTTACGAGATCCGCACTGCGCCGCTCCTGATTTTGGACGGCTTCAAAGAGAGCAATATGGGCACCGCCTGGGCCGAAGACAAGCTCTACCAAATCTTAAATCATCGCTATTACAACAATCTGCCGACCGTCATTACCTCGATGATGACGGAAGATCATTTTGCCATCAATCATCCCAGCCTGTGGAATAAATTACTCGACCCGACCAAGTGCCGGGTCTGCTCCATCGATATGCCGCCTTACCGCCGCCAGAAGCCAAAGGGACGACCGAAGAAGACGGCATAATTCTAGGATTTCCGTTGCAGAAAATGAACTTTCTGAACAACAAAGCGTCGCGAAAAAATCTGACTTACGTTAGCATCTCTGTTTTGCTGGTGAGTATTGTTATGTCTTTTCTGTTCAAGAACAATAACACGGCAGACATTTTTGTTACCAATGATTTATTGTCATCCATAACCCCAACACCTTTCCCTTTACAAATCGAGTCGTACGATACACCATCTTTTTGGGAAACCGCGCTCAGACAATTACTCACACAAGCGAATCAGCCTACCCACCCGGTACAAATCTTAGATTCTGCACAAAAACTGGCAGAAGATGAACATCTAATCCTGTCATCAATCGATGATTATCTTCCCGTCGAAATTTCATGGTGGCAAGAAGAAGTTCCAGAAGTGTACAGTTATGTCAGCGAACGCTTGGGGGCAACAACAAGCGAGAAAATTATCCTTATCTTTTTGTCTCCGAGGCCGGGCAACTGCGCCACCCGAGGAATGACTTACCACGAGCAACAGCCTGTCATTGCGATCTATGCAAACGAAGAAACAAGCAAAGAACAAATTCTGGCAGTCCTGGCCCACGAGTTCGGCCACGTTCTTATCGCAGAAAAATACGAAACCCTGAATGACCTTGCTTTGAATGAAGGAATGGCAACCTGGGCAGCAGGTAATTACTGGACAAAATGGAAAGATGAAGATTTCGATACACTGGTGAAGGCATCGCTCGAAAATGAAACTTACCTATCTTTGTTTCATAACTACAGCCTAAAAAAGGCATATGATGACAATTTAGAAAACTGCCTGTTTCATAGAGATCAGTTGCTGGAAGAATTAGCATCTTTTCTGGATTACCTCATCCAAAATTACGGGCAAGAAAAACTATCTACCTTGTTTGACATGAGGCAGCCCGAATTGATCAACAACCAGAGAATCATTTACCGACCGGATTTTCAAGGAATTTATGGCACCGAACTTAATCAACTCGAGTATGAATGGCTTAATAGCCTGCTCCAGACAAATCCTTAATCCCACAAAATAAGCGGCAAAATGCCCCACCTGCAAACTATCGCCCTACGCGAAATCCCTGAACGTCTGCGAGGACAATATCCCTTCAACCTGCCGCTCCTGCGCGGGTTGGATGGGATGCGCTTTAACGCGCCGGTGACTTTCTTTGTCGGCGAAAACGGCAGCGGCAAATCGACCCTGCTCGAGGCAATCGCCTGCGCCGCCGAGATGGTGACGGTCGGCAGTGAGAGCGTCAAAACGGACAAAAGCCTCTCCCACGCCCGCGAGCTGGCCAAGTACCTGCGGCTGGCCTGGACGAAACGCAGCCGCCGGGGGTTTTTCCTGCGGGCCGAAGATTTCTTCGGCTACGCCAATCGCCAGAACGAACTGCGTGCCGAAATGGAAGCCGATTTACAGGAGATCGAACGCGAATACCAGGATCGCTCTGAATATGCCAAATCGCTGGCGCGGATGAGCACCGCCGGTCAGCTGGGCGATATGCGCCGCCGCTACGGGGATGGGCTTGACGCGCGCTCACACGGTGAGAGCTTCCTGGACCTGTTTCAGTCACGTTTTGTGCCGAACGGCCTGTACCTGCTCGACGAGCCCGAAGCGCCGCTCTCGCCGCTGCGCCAACTTGCATTGATTTCCACCCTCAGGAATATGGAATCGCTCAATGCTCAGTTCATCATCGCCAGTCACTCCCCGATCCTGATGGCCTACCCCGGCGCAGAGATTTTCCAGTTTGATGATGGAAAAATGAAAAAAGTGGGCTTCAACGACCTGGAACATGTGCGCCTGATGCGCGATTTTTTGAACAACCCCGAATCTTTTTTGACGCATATCATGCGTCCCGAATAACGACTTCGGTTTGGGACAAGAATCCTTGGCTTACTTTCTCGATGGTTGAGTTACCTGAACTGCGAGAGTTTGCCGGTAGGAAAAAGAAAGCCGGCTTTTAGCGGCATGAGGCACGAACCAGCAATGACCATCAAAAATTTCGGGAAATTTGTTGCCGCTTTAGCCGGGCTGGGGATTGTCTTGATCCTGCTGGTCGATCTGGTTGGGCTGGGCAAACCTGGCCTGCAAGCCGCCCAGCTTTCGGCCATCCTGTTCGGAGTTTTGGTTATCGCTGCCGGGGTGGGGCTGGCAAAGTCTCCTGAACCGGAGAAAAATGTTGTTTTGATTGTGCGGGAGACCCTCACCAAGCTGCTTTCCCAGCCTGTCTACCTGTGGGTGATGGTGGGATTTGGCATTTCCTACTTTTTGTTTTTTATATCCCCAACCATTTTCAACCCAGACCTGCGTTTTAGCTACTACAACCGTTACCTGCCGGAACATTATCCGATTGGGGGCGACTTTATCCTGACCCTCGACGCAATTAAAACCGTGATGCTTGGACAGGAAATTCCGCAAATCTTGTACCCGCCTCTCCTCAATATTTTGTTTTCGCCGTTTTTGCTGATCGATTACCCTCAAAACTATTACATACTGTCTGCCATCACGCTGCTTAGCTTGCTTATTCTGGTGGTATTGATCCCCAAACAACTGATCCGGATCAAAGAGCAGCCGCTGCTTGGGCTGGTTTTGGCGGCCAGCCTTTTATCGTATGGCCTGCAATTTGAACTGGAGCGCGGACAATCTCACACGCTTGCCTTCATGTTCTGTCTGGTGGGGATTTATCTTTTCCACAAACACCCCAACCTGCGCGGGCTGAGCTATCTTCTTTTTTCGATCTCGATCCAGATCAAAGTTTACCCCGTCATTTTTGTCTTTCTATTTATTGACGATTGGCGCGCCTGGCCTGAGAACATCAAGCGCTTTATCGGGCTGGGATTGCTCAACGCCGGCCTTTTGTTTCTGCATGGCGCGGGCTACTTTGTTCAGTTTTACCAACACATGCTGACTGCCGCCAATACGCAGGAAAACTATATCGACAATCACTCGGTCAAAGCATTTCTCTTTAACTTAACCCATGAGAACCTGGGCCAACTGCCCCCCGATCTCTTAAAAATCATGAAGCCCAATGCCGGTCTGCTGGAAATAGGACTGATCGCGTTGTGCTTCCTCTGCCTTGGGCTGGTGCTCTGGCAGGCTTACCGCGAAAATAAATCCGGCCTCAACCTGCGTTTGTTATTTGCCTGCACAATGCTTTGCTTGCTGGTTCCTGCCTTAAATCACGATTACACGCTTGGGCTGTTGGCCGGGGCTTTTGTCTTGTTCAGCGGCGATATCCACATTCGGGGAGGCTTTGGCCGGCGGATATTCTCCATTCTGTTGATTATCAGCATGGCCCTGGCTTACTCGGCCACTTTCTACCCATTCAAATATCGCCCGCTGGCCCTGGCAAGCACTTTTCCGATGCTGCTGACGCTCTTGTTGGCTTCGACTGCCCTGACTTTTATCCTGCCGCGCCAGGCCCAAGAGAAAGAGATGGCTGGCTCTCAGGAAAGAGAAGAATCGGCCTGAGTGACCTGTTGGCAGGGCTGGCCCAAGCGGCCCAACAACTGGCCCGCATTTTCGCTCAGATCGCATTACAATATCCAGCGACAGCCGATGGTTTATTCCAAAGGTTTTTGCAGGGTTGCTCAGGCAGTTCTTTTGGGCTGCCTTTTATATTCATTCGGACGGAGGTATGAAATGCTTGTTGAGTTTTTGAAGGCCATCAAGGAAGGCACCCAGGTTTACTTTATTGCCGGAGGCGTGGTGATCGGCGGCGACCTGGCAAAAGTCGATTACGAAAAAGAATATATCCAGCTTAAGGGCGCGATCTTCCAGAACGGGCTGACCGTCCCTTTCTTCATCCTGCCTTTTGCCCACCTGCAAGCCTGGGGCGTGCGGCCGCGCTAGGACAACCCGGCCAAACAAAAAATGGACTTCCAAAGCGGAAGTCCATTTTTTGTTTACAGAAAGGAAGCTGGCGGGTTAGCGCAACAATTCTTCAGCCTTGGTGTAGGCATCCAGCGCTTCCTGGAGTCGCTTGTCACGCATGTAGGCATCACCCAGAGTTTGCCAGACGATCACATCGACCGGGTGTTTGTAGGTGGCTTCCTGCAGGTCAAAGATGATTTCTTCCATGTATTTGCCCTTTTTGATCAGGCGGGTATACTCGCTCATGGCCGTCTCGAGATTGGCTTTGTCCAAAAGCAGGCGCGACCGCTGCAAGAGCATCGCGTCTTTGTTGCCGCCAAGCATTCCGGTCTGGCGGATGGACGGGCGGGCAGGCGGCGCAGGGGTGGGCAGAGGCGGCAGCTCAATCTCTTTGATGGGAGCCGGCTGAGGGGCCGGGGCGGGCGGTTCGGCCGGCGCAACCGGGAGAGAAGCAGCAACGGACTCAGCCGGAGCCGGTTCTCTCGTTTCGGGAAGCGGAGTCTCAGCTTCAAGCGAGTCGGCAGGCGGGATCGAGGCTTCGGCGGGCATCCAGCCTGAGACGGGCGCTGGCACGGGAGGCACGTCATCCGCCGATTCGTCTTTTAGCCAGTCTGGCAAGTCTTCTGAATCGAGCGCGGAAGCAGCCGGGGTTGTGGCGGGCTGGGCGGAGGAGGCGACTTCATCCTCAAGCGTTTGCAGCCACTGGGCGATGCCCATCTGGCCGGGGTCTGCGCTTTCCGGCTCAGGTTCGGCGGCTGCCAGTTCAACGATTTCAGGTTCGAGCGTCGGCGCTTCTGGCGGAGCAGATTCAAACCAATCAAAGGTTGGGTCGGTTAGGTGCGGCTCGGGGATTTTGTCGAATGAATCCGCTTCTTGCCCCGGCTCTGGTTGCTGGGGAGCTTCTTCTACCTCTGAAACCCAGGCGGGTGAGGTATCCAGCCGCTCTTCGGGTTTGGTGAGCAGTTCTTCAGGTTTCGCGCCCTGCCCGGCGGCCAGGCTTTCAAGCCATTTGAAGGCCTCGTCCTGATCGCTTTCACTTGTACCGGGGGCGCTGACGCTGGCGGGCCGCTCGGTCAGAGGTTGTTCAGCGGCCATCTCCAGCCCGGCTGCCGGGCTGGCTGGAATTTCTGGCGCGGCCGGCTGTTCGGCGGGGCTGCTTTCTACAAACAGCGCCACAGATTCGCTTTCTTGCGGCAGCTGATCCGGTTCACTTTCCTGGCTGATGAATTCCCGCGGAAGTATTTCAGGCGGGGCGGACAGGGGTTGGCTCGATTCTGAAACCCAATCGGGTGAGTGATCCAGCCGCTCTTCGGGTTTGGTGAGCAGTTCTTCAGGTTTCGCGCCCTGCCCGGCGGCCAGGCTTTCGAGCCATTTGAAGGAGTCATCCTGGTCGTCCTGGCTGGTGCCGGGGCCAGAGATAAGTTGCGAGAGAGTCGGGGGCGGGTTTTCAACGTTATCGACCCAGGTGGGAGCGTTTTCACGGCGTTCTTCTGGTTGGGTCAGCAGTTCTTCGGGTTTCGCGCCCTGCCCGGCGGCCAGGCTTTCGAGCCATTTGAAGGCATCTTCCTGCTCCAGTTCACTGGTTCCGGGGGCTGTTACCACCGCAGAAAGTTCTGCGCGCGCGGGCTGAGCTTCGTCTTCAATTTCAAGCGGCGCTTCCGGGATAAACTGCACGGGCGACTTTACGTCCGCAGGCGCGGGCGGGGCGCTGTCAACGCCTCCAACCCAGCCTGGCGCTTGCTCAAGCCGTTCTTCGGGTTGGGTCAGCAGTTCTTCAGGTTTTGCGCCCTGCCCGGCGGCCAGGCTTTCGAGCCATTTGAAGGCCTCGTCTTGCTCGCTTGCGCTGGTTCCGGGGCCGGAAATAAGGCCTGAAAGCGGTTCGATGGCAGAGTCTTTGCCATCCAGAGTTTCGTTGCGCCACCTGCCGGCTGAGAGCGCGGGGGCAGGTTCTACGGGCGCGCCCGGCTGTTCTGTTTCGGCTTGCGGCGCGGCGGGCTGTTCTGTCTCAGCGCCCAATCCGGCCAGCCAGTCGGGGACATCGTCCGCGGCGGCGGGTTCGGGCTGCGGCTGTTCAAGCTCAGCGGCGGATTCTTGGGCTTGCGCGCCCAATCCGACCAGCCAATCGGCGTTGTCAGCGGCGGAGGTTTCGGCTTGCGGCGCGGCGGGCTGTTCTGTTTCTGCGCCCAATCCGGCCAGCCAGTCGGGGACATCGTCCGCGGCGGCGGGTTCGGGCTGTAGCTGTTGGGTTTCGGCGGCGGATTCTTGGGCTTGCGCGCCCAATCCGGCCAGCCAATCGGCGTTGTCA
>JAVEWN010000090.1:0-13717 GCA_034004515.1 Anaerolineales bacterium
CCGCCACCGCAGATGACACCCCGGACTGGCTGGCCGCGCTCTCTGCGGACGCAACACCTGCCCCCGTAGAATCCGCCGCCCCCGCCACCGCAGGCGACACCCCGGACTGGCTGGCCGCGCTTTCCGACGCAGCTCCCGCCGAATCCGCCGCCCCCGCCACCGCAGATGACACTCCCGACTGGCTGGCCGCGCTTTCCGACGCAGCCCCCGCCGAATCCGCCGCCGCAGCCGTCGGCGCGGACAATACTCCCGACTGGCTGGCCGCGCTCCCGGATGAGAAGCCTGAGCCTGAAGCACCGAAACCGCCCAAGGCCTTTAAGACCGGCTCCCTGGGCGAAGTTCAGCCCGCAGAGACTCCCGATTGGTTGACCAGCGCAATCCCCTCCGGCGAAGGGTCCGCTTTTGAGACGGACGAACATCCTGCCGGCCAAGAATCCTCGATTTTTGCCGAAGAAGGAAACATAGATTCCATCCTTGCGATGGACGTGCCGGATTGGCTGGCCGGCTTTACGCCGGGTGAGCTTGAAACGCCTGCCCAAGAAGAAAAATCCGGAGAGCAAGCCTTCCTGGGCGAGCAGGCCGACCTTGCTCCGGCCAGTTTGCCTTCCTGGGTCCAAGCCCTACGGCCCGTCGAGTCGATTGTGGCAGATGCCGGGCTTGGCGAGGAAGATCGCTCTGTCGAACAGGAAGGCCCGCTGGCGGGCTTCCGGGCGGTGCTGCCGGCCCAGGCCAGCTTGCTGGTTGGGCACAAGCCGCCTGTCCACTCGCTCAAGCTCCAGGCCGACCAGACTCAACAGTCTCAGGCGGCCCTGCTCGATGCGCTGGTGCGCTCTGAGTTGAAGCCGCGCGCTATCGCCCCGCGCGCCAAACGGGTTTCTGACCGTTTCTTGCGCTGGATTGTCGCCATCGTGCTGCTTTCGGCGGTTTTTGTGCCATCCCTTTTTGGCACTCACTTTTTACCTATTCCAACCGAGCCGACGAACGACCTGAAGAATTTTATCTTTACGATTTACGAGCTTGATTCCCAGTCGCCGGTTTTAATTGTGATGGATTACCAGCCCGCCCTGGCTGGCGAAATGGAAACCGCGCTGACGCCGGTCTTGAATGATTTGATGGTTCTTGGCAAACCGCTTTCTTTTATCAGCAGCCTCCCAACCGGGCCGATGATGACTGCTCGCATGATCGATATTATGCGGGCCGAGCCTTTCAAACATACCTATCGCAATGGCGACCAATTCGTGGATCTGGGCTATTTGCCGGGCGACGCCGCTGGGATTCGCGCTTTTGTCAGTAATCCCCGTCAGACGGTTGGCCTGCGTGGGAAAGGCCTGAACGACTGGGACAGCCCGCTTCTTTCAGACATCCGCCAGTTGAGCGATTTCTCCGCGATCCTGGTGGTGACGGATAACCCGGACATCGGACGCATCTGGGTTGAACAGGCCGCTTCCGTTTTGGAAGGCCAACCCATGCTGATGGTCATCAGCGCCCAGGCCGAACCGATGCTGATTCCGTACTATGACTCGGGTCAGGTGCGCGGGCTGCTGACCGGGATTGGCGGCGGCGCAGTCTACGAAACCAGCCGCCAGCAGCCCGGTAAAGCCGGCCAGGTTTGGGACGCTTATGGATTTGGCTTGTTGGCGATCCAATTATTAATCTTTGTGGGCGGCACCTGGAGTCTGGTGACGGGCATGATCGCCCGGCGCAAAGAACCGGCAGAGAAGAAGGAGTAAACCTGCTGTGATGACCGACGTGCTTGTAGGATTGCTAAGTTTTCTGTTCACCCTGATGATTTTAAGTTATCTGGTGGGCGATAATCCACTTTTTCGGGTGGCGATCCATATTTTTGTTGGTGTTACTGCTGGTTATGTCACCCTGATTGTCTTTCAACAGGTGATCCTGAACAAGCTGATTCTCCCCATGGCGGGCGGCGACTGGGTGCGAACCATCGTCTTGATTTTCCCCGCCATCATGGGGCTGTTTTTACTGACAAAAATACACCCAAAATATCAATGGCTCGGACGTTGGGTGGTCGCTTTTCTGGTGGGGGTTGGGGCTGCTGCGACTGTGGCGGGCGCATTGACCGGTACACTTTTGCCGCAAACCTGGGCTTCAATCAACCTGTTTGACGTGCAGGGGCTGGAGCCTAAAGCGGCTGCCGAGCGGCTGACAGAAGGTTTCTTTATCTTATTGGGCACCCTCACCACTTTGGCTTATTTCCAGTTTAGTGTGCGCCAGAGTGCCGCCAAATCCGGGCGGCGCGGTCTGTTTATGCGGATTGTATCTGCTGTCGGTGAAATTTTCCTTGCCATTACGTTTGGTGCTTTATTTGCGGGCGTGCTTGCTTCCGCCCTGGCAGCGATGGTCAATCGAATCCAGTCCATCGTTGATTTCTTTGCCTCTTTCTTTCTATAAAACATTATGCCTGTTTCACTCGTTGAAGGAAACTCCCTGTTAGCAATTGATATCGGTTCGGTAACCACCCGCGCCGCATATTTTGATGTGGTCGAGGGCCAATACCGCTTTATCGGCATGGGATCCTCCCCCACCACGCTTGCCGCGCCCGACAGTAATGTTGCGGTTGGGATGCAGGCCGCGATTGAATCGCTCCAATTCATGATCGACAAACCCCTGCTGGATGAAAATGGTCATTTGGCAATCCCTTCCCAGCCCGACGGGATCGGTGTGGATAGCCTGTGCGCGACCATTTCTGCCGGAGAAGCGCTCAAGGCGGTCCTGATCGGTTTATTGCCGGATGTCTCGCTCAAAAGCATCGAAAAAATAGCCCAGGGCGCAGGCATTCAAATCGTTGAGTCATTTAACACCAATGATTCGCGCAATATTAATGAGCAGTTGGATGCCATCTTCAAAAGCAGCCCCGATCTGGTGCTGATTGCCGGCGGAACGGATGGCGGCGCAACCTATTCCATCCAAAAATTTTTAGAGTTGGTGGGGTTGGCAAGCTACCTTTTGCCGGAATCAAGACGCCCGGCTTTGCTGTTTGCGGGCAACAAAGACCTCAAAAAGCAAGTCATTGCCTCGATGAAAAACCTGGCCTCTGGCGTGGCAATCGCCCCAAATGTTCGTCCGGTTGCCGATGTCGAAGATTTAGCCCCGGCCCAGCGCCAGCTTGCTTCGCTGATTGTCAGCCTGCGCCAGCGTGAGATGCCTGAACTGGCAGATTTATCCGCCCTGTGCGGCAGCCCGGTTTTACCGGTGGCCTACAACCAGGGCCGGATGATTCGATTCCTTTCGAGCTATTTCGACACAGGCCGCGGTGTCTTGTCTGTCAATCTTGGCGCAGCCTCCCTTTCATTTGGGATGGCTTTCGGCGACGATCTCCACCTGAATGTTTTTAATCAATATGGTCTCGGAACGCCGCTTGCGCGCTTGCTTGCCCACACCACTCTCGAAGATTTGGCGCGCTGGTTCCCGTTAGACCTGCCCCCTGAAACCCTGCGGGATTATATTTACCAAAAATCGCTCTATCCGGCATTTATTCCAAGCACACCTGAAGAATTAGCGATTGAGCAGACCCTTGTTCGGCATTTGTTGCAGCTTGCTGCCCGAGATTCCGTTGCGCGACTCCCGGCCCAATACCGCTCACGAACAGGTTTGCTGCCAGCCATGCAGCCTATCCTGGCCTCGGGTGCGGCGTTGACAGAGGCCGCCACCCTCGGCCAAAAATTATTGATGTTGTTAGATGGATTACAGCCTGCCGGGATCACCACCCTGGCCATGGATCAAAATAACCTGCTCGGAATGTTGGGCGCAATCGCAGAACAGAATAGTTTGTTGCCCGTTCAAGTAATTAACTCGGGCGCATTGGCTTATCTGGCGACAGTGATTGCGCCGGTTGTCAATAACGTCAATTATGGAACTCCGATTGTGCGCGCAAAACTAATCCGTAATGATGGCAGTGAGAGCGAAACCGAAGTCAAAATGGGCGCGCTCCAGATTTTGCAACTCGAAAGCGGACAAACTGCCCGGCTGCAATTACGGCCACTCTTGCGAGCAGATGTTGGGCTTGGGCCGGGCAAGGCCGGTGAGATTGATGTCATCGGCAGTTCCCTCGGGATTGTGATTGATGCGCGCGGCCGCCCGATTCGCTTGCCGGCCGAGCCTGAGCGCCGCAGGCAACTGCTCTCGCTCTGGCAAAACAGGATGGGAGGGTAGCATGGCCTCAGTCCCCACATTTCAGATCCTGCCCGTCAGCACCATCCTCCGCGCCCGGCTTTTGCCCTATCCCGGCCGGGTTTTGGCGCAGGTTGGGCAGAAAGTCTCCCCTTCAGATGTGGTCGCTGACACATCCCTAAGCCGCAAACATATCCTGATTGATTTGGCAGAGAAATTGCAGCAACCCAGCCAAAAAGTGGATGCGTTTGTGCGCGTCAAGCGCGGTCAACAAGTTGCCAAAGGCGATCTGTTGGCTGAATCAGAAGGAATTTTTGGACGCGAAGTCTTATCGCCGACCGCTGGCCGGGTTGCAGCGCTGGGCGGCGGCAAATTGGTGCTTGAAACTGGCCGGGCAACCCTTGAAATACGGGCCGGGCTGGCTGGTGTTGTCAGCGAGGTGATCGAAGACCGCGGCGTGCTGATCCGCGCTTCGGGCGCAGTCGTTCAGGGAGTTTGGGGAAACGGCAAGTTGGATGCGGGCGTTTTGCTCAGCCTGATCGATCAGCCAGAGGATATTCTCGAAGCCTCGCGCCTCGATGTAAGTTTGCGAGGTTCGGTGATCCTGGCCGGTCACGTTGCCGATCCTGCTGTTTTGAAGAATGCCGCTGAACTGCCTGTGCGCGGACTCGTGCTTTCCAGCCTTTCCCCCGCCCTGGTTACGGCTGCCCGCCAGGCCCCCTATCCGATCTTGTTGCTGGAAGGTTTTGGGCGGCGGCCAATGAACGGGATGGCCTTTAAATTGTTAAGCACCAACCTCAGGCGGGATGTCGCCCTCAACGCAGAATCGGTCGATAGAAAAAAGGGCCTCATCCCCGAACTATTCGTCCCGCTTCCGTTTAACCAGGAACCTCCCCCGTCCCCAATTTTTGATAAATTTGCTGCCGGGCAGACCGTGCGCGTTATTTCCATGATTTACCCGGGCAAGATCGGGACTTTGACGCGCATCCCGGATGATTTAGCGATTCTTCCCAGTGGCGTCCGGGCCAAAGCGGCCCAAGTGCGCCTGGAATCGGGCGACGAAATTCTTGTTCCGCTCTCCAATCTTGAAGTACTGGGGTAAAATAATACCAATAACACGAGGAGAAGAACTATGTCGAATACCTTCAGCTTTGATGATGACGAAGAAGATGCTTCCCCCTTTGGGGACGAGCCAACCGAAACAGAAGCTCTGGATGGCGGCTCTGTAGAGCCAGAAGGCGAATCGGGGAATCGCGCCTTTTATATTGTAGGGATTATTCTGGGCGTGCTCTTCTTGTGCACATTGATCGCAGGTGCCGCATACGCACTCCTGATTTTACCCGGTCAGCAGACCGCTCGTTCGCAGGCCGAAAGCACCCTTGAGTCGGTTAACACGCAGGCCGCAATTGCGGTTGCCCTGACTCAGGAAGTGTTGAATTACACCCCGACCCTGCCCCCAACCGAGACGCCCACCCCTGAGCCTACGTTTACACCGGTCCTGGTCGATCCGGCGACGGAAACGCCCGGGGCTGGGGTGGTGGTGCGCGATGCCAACGCCGATGCAACCGCGACAGTGCAAGCGTTAAATACAGAACTTGCCTATAGCCAATTAACCGCAACCATGTTGCCGGCGGTTACAGTGACTGCGCTTTCTGATACTGGCTTTGCCGATGATGTCGGCTTGCCGGGCTTGTTCATTGGCGCATTGGTGCTTATTGCGATTATTTTCCTGGTGCGGCGATTGCGAGAAGCTCCCCTCAAAAGTTAACCTGCTTTTGGATATAAAAATCCCCGCGAACGCGGGGATTTTTACGTTTTAGACGACACTGGCTGCAATTTGCTGCCCATAAGCCAGTAAATCTGTCACCATTTGGGGCGTGCGCCCTTCCGCGTAAACGCGCAGCACCGGCTCAGTTCCCGATGGACGAATGAGAAGCCAGGAATCATCCGCCATGATGTATTTGACGCCATCTTTGGTGGAAACCTCGCTCACCGCTGCGCCCCCTATTTCGGATGGGGCTTGCTTGACGAGCAAATCAGTCATCTCTGCCTTGGATACAGGTCGGTTGAGGCGCAGGTCCGCCCGCTCGTAGTGGGCCGGGCCAACATCCTCAAGCAGTTCCTGGACCAGCTTATGCAGAGATTTTCCAGATTCTGCGATCAACTCCACCAGCAAAAGGCCCATGATCGGGCCGTCGCCCTCCGGAATATGGCCTTTGAAGGAGATGCCGCCCGATTCTTCGCCGCCGAGTAATATATCCTCGCTCAACATGTACTCTGAAATGTGATTGAACCCGACCGGGGTTTCGTAGACTTTTAGCCCATAACGCGCGGCCAGGCGGTCGATCATCCGGGTGGTTGAGACAGTCCGCACAACGCTGCCGCTTAAGCCCCGTTTTTCAACCAGGTAGCGCAGGGCCAGGGCCATGATTTTATGCGGGTCGACAAAAATGCCGTGTTCGTCCATCGCCCCGATCCGGTCGGCGTCGCCATCGGTGGCAAGCCCAAAATTACCCAGCCCAGCCCCCAGGGCGCCTTTGAGCGCCCCCAGATAGCGGTCAATTGGTTCGGGGTGCAGGCCGCCGAAGCCAGGATTCATTTCGCCGTGAATCTCTGTTATTTCACAGCCGCTGCCGTGCAGGAAGGCTTTGATGGTGCCGCGTCCTGAACCGAACATCGAGTCGACCACAAAGTTTTGCGGGTTCTCTGCGATGATGTCCGTATTAATCAGCGTCCGTAGGTGGTCAAAATAAATTGGCAGCGGGTTGAATTTTTGAATCAGACCTTTTTCGCGGGCCTTATCAAAGTCCATCAGGTTGGGGCCGCGCGCCCGCTCCTCGTTATCGTTGATATAAATTTCCACCCGGCGGCACTGTTCCGGCAAGGCCGAGCCACCGTACGCAGATTTGAGTTTGACGCCGTTGTAACGCGGGGCATTGTGCGAGGCGGTAATCATGACCCCGCCCGCCGCCCGGAAATGTTTGATGGCGTAAGAGATGGCCGGGGTCGGCGAATCGGCTTGCGCCAGGTGGACGGTGAAGCCATTTGCGGCCAGCACGCGCGCCACATCGCTTGCATAGCGGTCTGAGAGAAAACGGGTATCGAAGCCGACTACAAACTTTTTCGCATCTACGCCGTTATCTTTTTTCCAGTGTTCCGAGGCCGCGGCATCCGCAATCGCCTGGGCCACCATCCGCAAGTTGGCAAAAGTGAAGGTGTCAGAAATAACGGCTCTCCAGCCGTCAGTTCCAAAGTGAATTGGCATTCTTTTTCTCCGAAATTTTAGGGTTGTGGGGTTGGCGTAGAGACCAGGCTTTCTAAAACCCACCCTTCGATAATGCGCGTGCTCGTCGTAACTTTTACCCGAATCCAAACACTGCCATTGATTGTGACGGGTTCATCGGGCAGAATTTCGACGACATACCCATTCAGGATGGTGGTGATGGCTGTGCCGCCCGGGCTGATCCGGATTGCGGCCCCATCTCCATCGGCCTGGGATTGAATCCGCCCGTAAGCCGTGGTGGGGATGACCACTGCTGTTGCGCTGGGCCTGGGCGTTTCGCTCGGCTGCGGACTGGCCGTTGGCACCACCTGGACGGTGGCCGTGGGCACGGTGGCGGTAACGCGAACCAGGCTGGGGGTTGGCTCCGGCCCCCTGGCAGTCGCGCTAGGCGCTGGCAGCATGGCAGGTTGAGGGGCCGGCACAAAGGTTCCCAGTCCGGTAAATCCTATCACAATCATCAAGCTGACGAGAATAACCCCGGCTCCCCAGGCGTAGCCGATCGATTCAATTGGGCGGAAGCCCATGTAATAGAAAATTGCCAGGCCAAGCACAATCGAGAGCGCGAGATGCACCAGGAAAACAGCCAGCGCTTGCGGCCACAAGCCCGCTGTTCCATTTCCCAGGCCGAAGCCGGCAGCGCTGATGGGCAGCAGCAAACCGTAGCTCAGGATCAGCCCGGCCAGAACGGGTTTGTCTTCTTTTTGGCTAAACAGGAGGATGAGCGCGATGGCGCCAATTGCAACCAACAATAAATCTGCCCACCACAGGCGCGCATGCAGGTAGGCTTGATCGAGCAGAATGGGCATGAAGATGCGCGAGGTTAACCCGGCCAACAGGCCCGTGATAAAGACAATCAGAATGGCGGTGAAAAAGCCGCCCAGCGTTTGACTGAGAAAGCGCGATTCGCCGGTGGCTGCGGCCAGCGAAATGCCCACCCAAGGGGCCGGGAAGGGTGCCAACACCAGCGCCAACAAAAGGATGGCCGGCCCATTCAGCAGGTAGCCTATTCCCATCAATGACCCGGCTACAATCGCAAAGATGAAAAAGTCGAAAGTTGGCACGGCGCGTTGAGCCATGTTTTCAAGGCGGTCTGAGACCTCTTCATCGCTGAGGCGTGAAATCAACGGCTGGCGTGAACGGCGTCTGCGCGCTGCGGGCCGTTCAATCTCAGGCAGGGGCATAAAGCCCAGTTCTTCGATATTGGCGCGCGCGCTCGCTTCGAGTGCTGAAAAGTCAAAGTCGGGTAATTCTGCGCCTTCAGCCTCTTTGAGGAAATCGTCGAGGGCTGCGTTCAGATTATCTGGCGCTAAGTCGTTGGATTCATCCTTTTTTTGGTCTTTGGCTTCCAACGATGCAGGCTCTGCGTTGAATTCTTCAGGCAGAGTGGAATCATCCTGATCTTTTTTTTGTGGCTGAGATTCTTCAGGGGCAGAATTCATTTTATTAGGCTCGCAATCAGGCGCAAGGATTTTTATAATAAGCTGGGCAATAATTGATTTTGGACAGTCCCAATTATAACAGGGGATTTTGAATTGGGCCTTGACATGGAACGAATGTTCGTGTATTATTTCATAGAACGTATGAGCGGTTTATGCGCTTAAGGAGAAAAATAATGATGGTAAGAAAAAGCAAAGGTTTAAGTGAACGCCATATAAAAATCCTGAATTTTTTAAGCGAACATCAGGATAAAGGATACCCGCCCTCTATCCGTGAGATTGGCGAAGAGACAAGCATCACCTCTACCTCTGTCGTTAATTATTACCTTGAACAACTCGAAAAATGGGGCTATATTGAACGAGATCGGCGAATTTCGCGAGGGGTCAGGGTTATTCCTGAGCGACTTCGCGAGGTTGCTCATCGTCTCGGCGATTCTGCCCGCGCTTCAGCGGCCCAGGCTGCTAATTTGGCCGCCGATTTGCTCAAAATTCCGCTGGCCGGTAGAATTGTCGCCAGCGCCCCCGCCCCGGTCCCGGCTTCTGACTTCGGGTATTATGACCAGGAAGCCAGCGTCGAAATTGCCCGTTCGCTTTTGCCCGCCAAAACCAAGTCAGACGAGTTGTTTGCCCTTGAAGTTGAGGGCGATTCGATGATTGATGCGATGGTCAGCGAAGGGGATATTGTCATCATGCGTCGGGTCGATAGCAATGCTGAGGCTAAAAATGGGGATATGGTTGCTGTTTGGCTGCCCGAACGTGATGAGACTACGCTCAAATATTTCTATAAAGAATCAAATCGCTATCGCCTGCAACCTGCCAACCCGACCATGGCCCCCATTTATATCGATAAACGCGAGAAGCTGGAAATTCGCGGCAAGGTTGTCATGGTCATCCGAAAAGTCGCAACTACCGCCATGTAGGTTGCTCCTTGATATGAAAACTCCCGACCCCAAAAGGCCGGGAGTTTTTTCGTATTTTAACTTTCCAACTACGACTAGCCCAGTTCGATGACAGCGCCAGCTTCTTCGAGCTTCTTCTTGGCATCCATTGCGGCATCTTTGCCAACGCCAGTCAGAATCTTGCCACCGGCGGTTTCGGCCATGGTCTTGGCTTCGCCAAGTCCCAGGCTGGTCAGCTGGCGGATGACTTTGATGGTCTCAATCTTCTTGGGGCCGGCATCTTTGATGATGACATCGAATTCGGTCTTTTCTTCGACGGGTTCAGCGGCGACAGCTGGGCCAGCGGCAGCCGCAGCGACAGGAGCGGCGGCAGAAACGCCCCACTTCTCTTCGAGCAATTTAACCAGGTCAGCGGCTTCCAGGACGGACAACTTGCTCAGTTCTTCAACCAATTTTTCGAGATTTGCAGCCATTGCGTATTAACTCCTTAGAATCAGGGAAATTTGAAATTTGATGTAAAACGATGAAATAACGAAGCGTAACACCGTTACGCAGCGGCCTCGGCCTGATCGGCGTAGGCCCGGAAGACGGAAGCCAGAGAGCGGGCGGGTTCTGCGATGGTGCGAACGAGTTTTCCAGCCGGGGCTTGAAATACGCCCAATAGCTGTGAACGGACCACAGGCAGGGGGGGCAATTCGGCCAACGCCTTGACTTGCGCTGAGCTGAGGATTTGCTTTTCGAGAAAGCCGCCTTTGATTTTTACCGCTTCGATACTTTTTGTTGATTCAGTAAGCGCTTTTGCTGTTGCTGCTGCGTCACTGAATGCAAAGGTCATGGCGGTGCTTTTTTCGAGCAATTCCTGGGGTACTTGCATATCCTTGTCTTGCAGGGCGATGCGTACCAGCGTGTTTTTTACGATGTGCAACTCACCGCCGCTTTCGCGAATTTTCGCGCGAATGGCGTCAAGTTGTTTGACTGTAACCCCGGTATACTCTACCAGTACCACAGCCTGGCTGTTTTCGAGCCATGTTTTATACTGCGCAAGTACCTGGTCTTTTTGTTGTCGTGAAATAGCCAAAGAAATCTACCTCCTTTCTTTAAGAATCTTTGCCTGACAAACGCCAGGCAAAGACCTTTCCCGTTAGGGAAACATCCCAGAATGGGATGGGAGATTCTCCAGTAGTCCTCACCTGGGCAGGGGATTAAGCCTTTTCAGGGCACCTGCCGTCATGGGCGAAGTGTTTGTCAGTGCGGTAAACGGGTAAAAGTTACCCGGAAACCTCCATTGTTTGGGCCAGGTTCGGGTCTACCCGCACCCCAGGCCCCATGCTTGCAGCCAGAGTAATTCCTTTGATGTATGCGCCTTTTGCGCCGGTCGGACGCGCTTTTTTGATTGCATCCATCAAGGTCGACAGGTTGCCCAGCAGTTTGGGCTCATCGAAGCTGACTTTGCCGATCTGGACGTGGATATTGGCTGTTTTGTCGAGCCTGAACTCGACCCGTCCTGCTTTTGCCTGTTCGATTGCGCGGGGCAGGTCTTCCGCCGGTACCACGGTCCCAGCTTTGGGATTCGGCATCAAACCGCGCGGCCCAAGCACACGCCCCAGGCGTCCGACTTTTCCCATCAGGTCCGGGGTCGAGATCGCAACATCAAACTCCGCCCAGCCAGATTGGATTTTGCTGAAAGTTTCGTCGTCATCTGCAACCGTATCTGCGCCAGCGTTGCGGGCGATGGTTGCGGCTTCACCAGCAGCGAAAACCAGAACGCGGACATCTTTGCCCAGGCCGTGCGGCAGGACAACCACATCACGCACTTGCTGATCGGCTTGGCGGGGGTCGAGCGTCGTGCGCAGGTGAACCTCCACCGTGCCATCAAATTGGGTGTAAGAAGTTTCCTTAACCAGCGAAATAGCTTGCTCTGGGCTGTAGAGTTCATCCAGCTTTACTTTGGCCGCTGCGGCCAGGTATTTCTTTCCGTGTTTTGCCATTTTATGCCTCCGTGGTGCAAGCGGGCCGCATAACACGACCCTCCCATCAGTTTATTCTACAATTGTGACGCCCATTGAGCGGGCCGTACCTTCGATTTGCTTCATCGCGCCATCCAGATCGATGGCATTCAGGTCTTTCATCTTGGTTTCTGCGATTTGCTTGATCTGAGCGCGCGTAATCTTGCCAACTTTTTCTTTATTGGGCACGCCAGAGCCTTTGTCGATGCCTGCCGCTTTGCGGATCAGGACCGGCGCGGGCGATGTTTTCAGCACAAAGGTGAAAGAGCCATCCGAATAGACACTGATTTCCGCAGGCAGGATTTCACCTGGGCGGTTCGATGTGCGCGCATTGTACTCTTTGCAGAAGGCCATGATGTTCAAGCCATGACCAGCCAGGGCCGGGCCAACCGGGGGCGCCGGGGTCGCCTTTCCAGCATCAAGCTGAAGACGAACAACTGCTTTTAGTTTCTTTGCCATTTCTACTCCTTGCGCCAGGGATATTCACCCTGCGCCTTGTGGTTTTTACGGGTGATTTTGGGGACACCCTCCCACTTTGAACGCGTTGTTTTTTTGACAGCGCGGCTTACGCTTTTTCGACTTGCAGGAAATCCAGCTCGACAGGCGTCTCTCGTCCAAAAAACGAGACTCTGACTCGAACTTTGGTGCGCTCCATATCGATTTCGGCCACAATGCCACGAAAATCGTTGAAGGGGCCATCCACAATCCGGACGCGTTCCCCGACTTTATAGGTAACTTTAACCGTCGGCGCTTCTGCTTCCATGCGCTTGATGATTTGGTTGACTTCTTCCTGGCGCAGCGGCGTGGGGTCGTTGCCCATCCCCACAAAACCGGTTACGCCAGGCGTGTTGCGCACCACAAACCAAGACTCTTCGGTCAGGATCATATTCACCAGGACATAGCCGGGGAAGATATGGCGCTCCACCGTGCGGCGTTTGCCTTCACGCACTTCAATTTCTTCCTGGGTCGGGATGACGACATCAAAAATTTTGTCTTTCATGCCCATTGTTTCGACGCGTTGTTCCAGGTTATGACGCACTTTGTTTTCGTAGCCTGAGTAACAGTGTACAACGTACCAGGCCCGGCTGTCAGATGCTTCTTCAGGTGCGTTTGAAGACTCGGAAGACAGAATCTCATCTTCTGCGACAGGGTTTTCCTCGTTACTGTTTACGGGTTGCAACTGTTCAGGGTCTTGCGCACTCATTTGTTTACTCTCTTCTTTTATCAACTACGCGCCCAGAGCAAAGCCAATCAGCCATGCGCCAATAGCATCAAGTCCGCCAAGGTAGATTGCCATAATTACCAAAACCGCAAGCACAATCCTGGTCAGGTGCCAGGCTTCTTTGCGGGTGGGCCAGCTTACCTTGTGCAATTCACCCGTTGTCTCACGGTAAAAACGCATGACGCGGTTTGGACGTTTGACCACTTTCTTTTGTTTTTCAGCCAAGGCAAACTCCTTTGTTATTTTTTACGGTGAAAACGCCGCCTCTCGAACATCCAGGGAGGACGGCGCAGGAAAACTAGGCAGGCCAGGCAGGACTTGAACCCACAACCACTCGTTTTGGAGACGAGAGCTCTACCAGTTGAGCTACTGGCCTAGGGAAAAAGGGGCGAACCTGGTTCGCCCCTGTATGCTGCTTACTTGGTCTCGCGGTGTCCGGTGTGCTTGCGGCATCTCGGACAGTACTTGCTTAGTTCCATGCGCTGGGGGTCATTGCGGCGATTTTTCTGGGTGGTGTAATTGCGTTCTTTGCAATCGTTGCACTGCAACGTAATGACCGGGCGGATGTCTTTCTTTTTAGAAGCCATACGAACTTACCAACTTTCAGATTTATTCAATGATCTTGGTGATGACACCCGCGCCGACGGTCAGGCCGCCTTCACGGATGGCGAACTTGGAGCCTTGCTCCAGGGCAACCGGGATGATCAACTCAACCGTCAGGTTGACGTTGTCGCCAGGCA
>JAVEWN010000011.1:0-59331 GCA_034004515.1 Anaerolineales bacterium
GCAGGAGAAAAAAACAATGGCTGAAAAAAATGCAGCGGTTACCCACGTCACTGCCAATACGGCTCTGCTTCCCACGATCAACACCTATGAGGTCTACCTGAACGATCAGGCGCGCTCGCCTTACACGGTTAAAGCCTTTCTGTCAGACTTGCGCCTGCTGGCTTCCTATTTTCCCGAAGACCGCAGCCTGGGAGCAATTACCACCAACGACTTAAACCAGTTCTTTGAGTGGATGCAAAAAGAGCGCGGCGTTCCCTGCGCTCCCAAAACCCTGGCACGGCGCATCACCACCGTTAAATCATTTTTCCGCTGGCTGCACAAAAACGGCATTCTGATGATTGATCCGGCAGAAAAAGTTGTCCAGAGATCGGCCATCAGCCCGCTGCCGCAAGTCTTGAGCGAGGATGAAACTGCCTCCGTTTTGCTGGCCGCTGACCGCTACCGTCGCAAAGCCAAACCCGATGCGCGCCCGTATGCCTTGCTGGCCCTATTGCTGAGCACCGGCATCAAGAAAAGCGAGTGCTTGGGCATCCACCTCAACCACATCGACCTGCAAGCGCCGGGCGGCCCGCAGGTTTTCATCCGCTACGCCAGCCCGACCAACCGCTATAAAGAACGCAAACTCGAACTGAGCGATGAGTGGCTGCCGGCCTACGAGGAATATATTCAGCAATACAACCCACTCGACCGGCTTTTCCCGTGGTCCCCGCGCCGGCTGGAGTATTTGCTCGAAGATATCAGCAACGACGCCGGGCTAGACAAGCACCTTTCCTTCGACATGTGCCGCTGGACGTATGCCCTCAGCGAATACACCCACGGCACAGAGCCAGACAGCATTCGTCAAAAACTGGGCGTTTCAAAAATCCAGTGGCGTGAGTTAAACATGAAACTGAAGCAGCTGGCAGGCATGGCCTGACCCCAAACAGGTTTCTGCGACTAAAAAGGCTTCCATTATGGAAGCCTTTTTAGTCGCAGCTGGAGCACCCGGCGCGTGTTTTCTTTAATCTTGAAACGCTCGGCCATGCGCAAGCCGCCCACCCAGGCAATTTCGTCTTCCACCGCCAGCACCGGCCAATTTTTTCTTAATCTTTTTAGGATTTTGAGATTGATGAACAGGTCTGAAAGTTTTACCGTCTGCCCCGCCATCCCGAGCGGCTGAAACCTGTCTCCCGCCCGGAACGGACGCAGCCAGAGCCGGCCTGCCGCCAAATCGGCATCGAGTTGGGCGACGAAGGGATCGGCGGTGGTCAGCGCGCAATCTTCAATTTCCAAGACCTGGGCCGTGAAAACCCAGCCCTTGCCCAGTTGAATGGCCGTCAGCGCATACAAATCGCAGCTGACCTGGCAGACTTCGTCAATCTGGGGCAGGTTGGTGGGCAGTTCCGCTTCGTTATTGGTTAAGTACAAAACATCCTGCTCAAGGATGGTTTTCAGGCCGCCCGCCAGGTCGCTGGGGGTCAGGGTTGCGGCGCGTGCCAGCGCATCAAAATCGAGATCGCGCAGAGCCGGCTGGAGGTGAAAGCAGGCCCGTCGCAACAGGTTTCGCCGCAGGGCCGCAGGCAGGCTGCCCAGTTGAAGCAGGTCAAAGGCCACGAATCTGGCCTCAGCCGCCCTGACACTCTTCTGCCAGGCCGAATCCAGCAAGGAATTGAGCAGTTCTGCATCGCCCTGCAGGGCCAGGGCGCTTTTTGCCAATGTCTGGCGGATTTGCGGGTTATAGCTTTCGAGTTGGGGCAGCAGTTCATGGCGCAAGCGGTTGCGCAAGTAGGCTGGATCGCGGTTGGTTGAGTCAATCCGGTATTCAAGTCCTTTTTGACGGCAATGGGCTTCGGTTTCAGCGCGCGTCCAGCCGAGCAGGGGCCGCACCAGCGCAATTTGAGAGTCGAATGCGGGCAGGATGACGCGCGGCGGCATCCCTTTTAGCCCAGAAAGCCCCGCGCCGCGCAGGAAGTGCATCAAAACCGTTTCGGCCTGATCGTCGGCGGTGTGACCGGTGGCGACGGCTTGCGCCCCGGCCTGACGCGCGGCCCGAAACAGGAAGCGATAGCGCAGTTCGCGGGCGGCTTCTTCAGTCGATAGGCCTTTGTCTCGGGCATAGGCGGCCACATCCGCAGCATCGCTCACGAACGGCAAGCCGAACGCCTCAGCCATGCGGCGGACATGGGCCAGGTCCGATTCGGCTTCAGGTCGTAAACGATGATTAAACGAGGCCACAAGCAACGGGTAGCGCGATTCGCGCAGGCAGTCTAAAAGAGCGAGTGAATCTGCTCCGCCAGAAACAGCCACCAGCACGAGATCGGCCTTTTTTAGTCCACAATCCAGAATCATAACGATATTAAACCACGTTTACCGGCGGGAGGGGTAAAATAGGACAATTCCATGGCTTTCTCAAAGTCGGAAATGTCATTGCCAGCCGCAGTTTTTTCGCGGCGTGGCAATCCCGTCACAGGATAGGAGATTGCTTCACCCGGCTCAAGAACGCCGGGTGAAGCAATGACATGCCATATTTGTACCCAACAGTCAAGCGACTTTGAGAAAACCATAAGGACAATTCTGGCGCATGAGGAATTTTATGCCAATCGATTCTGGTTTCGTTTTACGCCCGCTGCGTTTGGTGGAGTTGCTGGATGCCGCTTTTCGGCTGTATCGCCGCAATTTTTGGGTTTATGTGGGGATTGTGGCCCTCGTGCAAATTCCGGTTTCACTTTTTAGTCTGCTGCCTACCGGGCTGATGACCCA
This sequence comes from Anaerolineales bacterium, assembly GCA_034004515.1. GTDB lineage: Bacteria > Chloroflexota > Anaerolineae > Anaerolineales > Villigracilaceae > UBA8950. The sequence goes on from JAVEWN010000011.1 coordinate 2,740, forward strand.
GTCGCTCGGTCAATTGGGGGGCGAGGCCTTTCCTTTGGCTTATTTTGGCAGCATGGGCCTGACTCTTGTGTTGATCATTCTTCAGTTTTTTCTGATCTCAGGCCTGGCCACCCTGGCCCTAACGCAGGCCCTGGTTTCGGCGATGTTGGGGCAGAAAATTGGGGTGATCGAGGCGTACCGCCAGGCCCGCCCGCGCCTGGGACGTTTTTTGCTAACCCTGTTTCTGATTGGGCTTTTGACGGTTGGACTCTATTTCTGGATGCTGATTCCGTGTGTCGGCTGGTTTTCGGGGTTGGGGATGTTGATGCTGGTGATGACGGCGATGATGCCGTTTGCCGCGCCGGTGGTTTTGCTTGAACCGTGCAGCGCCTCTGAAGCAATTTCGCGCACCTGGGATTTGATCCGACGCCGTTTCTGGTGGGTGCTGGGCCTGGCCGGGGTGCTGTACCTGCTTAACCTGGTTCTGGCTGGCCCGGCGGCGTTGTTTAACCTTTTCGCATCGTCCTTCTCCGAGACAATTTTTGGAATAACGGATACGGCCAACCTGGTCATTATCAGTACCATCATCCAAACCCTGAGCGGCGTCCTGGCCTCGATCTTGTACCTGCCGCTCCAATTTGCGGTGATAGTGCTGGCTTATTTTGACCTGCGTGTCCGAACTGAGGGCATCGATCTGTTCATCCAGGCCAACGCAGACGAGAATCAGCCGCTGAGGGTGGCTCAGCTTGCCGAAATGCCCACAGTCAAGTTTGGCAAACAGTTGCTAACCGGCACCGAGATCGGTTATTTCGTCCTGCTCACTTTGGGGGTGTTTGTCTTATATGCGCTCCTTTTTGGGGGCGTTATGCTGCTGTTCGCAAGCAGAATGCCGTTGTAGCAGAATAACCGCGATGATAAAACGCCGCCTGTTGTTTTTTAGCGCATTGCTGGCCCTGGGACTGTTCCTCAGCCTGGGGACGGCCCAGGCCGGGCCGTTAACGGGTGCGCTAAGCGAGGCCGATTTCTGGCAATTGGTGGCCGAAAGTAAATTTGCAGTCGCCGCGCGAGATGAGGCTCAGCCCGGCCAATTGGAAGCGTTGGCGGCCCGCTGGGACGCAATCGAGCGGGTGGAGACGCAGCCCGGCCTCAGCCTGCGCCTGGATGGTTCCGGCTGGGCCGCGCTCTTCCGCGCCCAGCCGCCGCAGTTGGCCCGGCTGGCGGGGCTGCTGTCCAGCCTGGAACGCGAGCGCGGCCTGTTTAATCCGATTGAACTGCCGCCCGATTCGCTCAATACTCTCGATAAGATTCTGGCGCGTCCCGAATATCAATGGCGCAGCCCCGCGCCCGACTGGCTCGAAGCCCTCTGGAATCGGCTGGCCGAGTGGCTGTCGGGATTGTTTGGCGGGTCCTCGCAGCCTCAAGATAACTCAAAAATTGACGGGGTTGACCTGTTTACCGGGTTGACCCTGGTGCTGGTCGCTGTAATTTTAGGCTATGCCCTCTACAGCCTGTTTTCTGATGTTGTCCACGAAGCGGCATTGGAAGGCAGCGCAGAACACGAACAGCTGCTCAGTGCGCGCACGGCCCTCGACCGCGCCGATACGCTCTCAAAATCGGGAGATTATCGGACGGCGGTACGTTACTTGTATCTTTCGGCCCTGCTCATTTTGGATGAGCGCGGGCTGCTCTATTATGACCGCACCAAAACCAACCGCGAGTACCTGGGCAGCCTGGCCGGGAATGCAAAAATCGCCGGGTTGCTGCGCGAGGTGATCAGCGTTTTCGACCGGGTCTGGTACGGCTTCCAACCCGTAGACGAGGCCTCCTACCAGCGCTACGCGGCCCAGGTGCGCGAGTTGGAGAATCAGCAATGAAACTTCAGCGGGATACCTGGCTGGCAATTGGCCTCTTGCTGATCCTGACCCTCGTCACTGTTGCGGCGGGCATCCAGCAAAATAAACAGGCCGAGAGACCGGCTTATTCCAGCTATTCCGCCCAGCCAAACGGGGCCTTGGCCTTGCGGGCGTGGATGAATGCCCTCGGCTACGAAGTTCTGCCCCAAAAACTGACATCTTTTGATCTGCCGCCTCAGGCGCAGCTGATCGTAATGCTCGAACCCTTTGGAATTACCGAAAAAGAGATGAAAACCCTCGATCAGTGGCTGCGCGCGGGCAATACCCTGCTCTTGAGCGGGGTGGGCGCGGGGACGCGTGCCATCGCTGAGCGTTATCAAATCTCGTTTCGCTTTTCTGATCTGGCGATTGAGCAGGCTTTTTTGCAAAATCCGCTCCTCAGTTCCCCGCCGATTGCCGGCCCGGTCAGTTTACGGGCCAATTATGGGCTGTCTTCTGATCGAACCGATTATGTGACTTACCTCGCCAGCAGCGAACGCCCGCTTCTAATTTCGCTGCGCCTGGGGCGGGGCCAATTAATCCTGTCGAGCGCACCCGCTTTGTTCAGCAATCGCGGGCTGAAAGAAACCAACGCGCCCGCAGCCGTCCTAAATATTTTGAGCCTGGCTGGCACACAAGGCCCGGTCTGGTTCGACGAATGGCATCATGGCGAACGCAGCCCAGATGCGGAGATTCGCGGCCCGCAGCAATGGCTGCGCAACACAGCGATTGGGCGCGCCCTGCTCTTCAGCGCCGCGATCATTTTCCTGGGCCTTCTGCTGCAAGGCCGCGCTTTCGGCAGGCCCGTCCCGCTGGGGCGCGAACTGCGCCGGCGCGCGCCGCTTGAATACATCCGCGCCATCGCCAACCTCGGACGCCGCGCCCGCCATCGCGGCCCGGTCATGAAGCAGTATTACAGCGCCCTCAAACGCGGGCTGGGCCGGCGCTATCGCCTCAACCCGTCCCTGCCGGACGATCAATATGTGGCCCAACTCGGCCAATACAACCCCAACCTTGATCAGGCCGCTTTGTTGGCGCTCCTGAGCGGTTTACAAAAAAAGCACCTGAACGAGACCGAAATGGTAAAACTGGCCGCCGAAGTGGCGGAGTGGCTGAAGGAAACATAAAGGAGATAGCATGAGCATATCTGAAATCCGCCCGGTTTACGAAAAACTAAAAGAAGAAGCCGCCAAAGTCCTGGTCGGCCTCGACCAACCCTTTGAGCTGCTGGCCGTCGCCCTCTTCACCGGCGGGCACGTCCTGCTCGAAGGCGTGCCTGGCACTGCCAAAACCCTGATGGCAAAAACCCTGGCGCACATGGTTCAGGCGCAGTTTACGCGCGTCCAATTCACGCCAGACCTGATGCCCTCCGACATCCTCGGGACGAGCGTCTTCGACCTGAACACCAGCCGCTTCACGCTCAAAAAAGGGCCTGTTTTCACTCAATTTCTGCTCGCAGACGAAATCAACCGCGCCCCCGCCAAAACCCAGGCCGCCCTGCTCGAAGCCATGGAAGAACGCCAGGTCAACCTGGACGGCGAACGCCACGAACTCGGCAAGCCCTTCATGGTCATCGCCACTCAAAACCCAATTGAATATGAAGGCACTTATCCGCTGCCCGAAGCCCAGCTCGACCGCTTCATGTTCAAAATCCTGGTTTCGTACTCAGATATCGAACACGAAATCGAAATCCTGCGCCGCTACCACCTCGGCTTCGACGCCCACGACCTGAGCAGCGCAAAGCTCCAGCCCGTCCTGAGCGCGGCCCAAGTCATGCAAATTCGCGGGCAGTTGCGCCAGGTTGTGGTCGAAGAAGGGATTCTGCGCTACGTCGCCCAGATCAACGCCGCCAGCCGCCAATCGCCCGATATCGTCCTGGGGGCCAGCGCCCGGGCCGCCACCCACGTTTTACTGGCCTCCAAAACCCTGGCCGCCATTCAAGGCCGCGATTTTGTCATCCCCGACGATGTCAAAAGCATCGTGCCGCATGTCTACCGTCACCGCATTTTGCTAAAACCTGAAGCGGAAATTGAAGGACTGGATGCGGATACCGTCATCCAGCGTCTGCTCGGCCTGGTCGAAGTTCCCCGTTAAAGCGGCCGGACGATGCTTCCCACCCCGCGCGGAATCCTGTTTCTGCTGCTTGCCGCCCCGCTGATGGCGATTGCCACCTGGCAGCCGCTCTTCGAATGGCTGGCCTGGGGCTATCTTGGCGTGGGCATCCTGGTCTTCGGCCTAGACTGGCGATTCTCAGGCACAGTCCAACGCTTCGACGTGCGCCGCATCCACGAGCCGCGCCTGTCGCTGGGGGCTGAAAACCCCATTCGGCTCGAAATCCACAACCGGGGCCTGCGACCGGTCACATTTCAGGTGCGAGATGAAGCCCCGGAACAGTTCCAAATCGAAACCCGCATCCTGGAAGGGCAGGTCAATCCCCGCGAAACCTGGCGCGGCCTGTACCACGTCCGCCCCCTGCGGCGCGGCGATTACCACTTTGGCGATCTGCACCTGCGCTGGCGCAGTCCGCTCGGGCTGCTCTTGCGCCAGGGGCGCATCCCCGCCGCCGGGCCGGTCAAAGTCTTCCCGAACCTGCTGGATGTGCGCCGCTACGACCTGCTCTTGCGCCGCAACCGCCTGCAAGAGATGGGGCTGCGCCACAGCCGCATCTTTGGCGAAGGCACGGAATTTGAGCGCATGCGCGAATACCTGCCCGATGACGAGTTTCGGCGGATCAACTGGAAGGCCAGCGCCCGTCGCCGCCGCCCGGTGACGATGGAATATCAGACCGAACGCAGCCAGAACGTGATTGCCCTGATCGACTGCGGGCGCATGATGCAAAGCCCGGTGGCCGACATCGCCAAATTAGATTATGTCGTCAACGCTTCGTTGTTTTTGTCCTACGTTGCGACCGCCAAAGGCGACCGGGTTGGCCTGCTGACCTTTGGCGACCGTGTCATGCACTTCCTCAGCCCCAAGCAGGGCCGCGGACAGTTTTACCGGATGCTGGAAGTGCTGTATGCGGTTGAACCGCAGCCGGTCGAGCCGGATTACAGCCGCGCCATGGCTTACCTGGCCCTCAAGCAGCGCCGCCGTGCGTTGGTGATTCTCTTCACTGATCTGACCAGCGGAAGCGGAATCAACTCGCTCGTGGCCCAGGTTTCGCTGCTGGCGCGCTCCAACCTGCTGCTGGTCGTCACCATCAGCGACCCGGATGTCTACAGCGCGGCCCGTCAAAAGCCGCAGACTTCGCAAAGCGTCTACGAACGGGCCGCCGCCGCGCAGCTGCTCGACGAGCGCCGCGTGACCCTCGAAACGCTCCAGCGGCGCGGGGTGCTGACGCTCGACGTGCCAGCCAACCAGCTTTCAATTGCGGTGATTAATCGTTATCTCGAACTAAAGGGCCGAATGCAGTTATAGCCCGGCCCGGCCCCCGGCTTTGACGCCCGGCCAGCAGCAAATAGCCATAAAATAAGACCCCGCTAAAAATCCCCACGCCCCACTTCAACAACGGCGGAATAGTCTCTGCCGGTGAAATGAACCCTTCGATTGCCCCGGCCACAACCAGGAGCGGGACAGCTCCCAGCAGGAGCTTGACGGCATCCTGCGCGGCAGCAGTCAGGGCGTCGCGCCGCCGCAGCAGGCCGGGCCGCAGCAGGGCCCATCCCAGCATCAGCCCAGAGCCGCCCGCCATGAAAATCACGCTCAGTTCTAGCACGCCATGCCCGATCACAAAGCTCCACAACTCCCAACCGATGCCGTAATGGGCCGTCAGCCCGGTCAGGCCGCCCAAAATCAGTCCGTTTAGAATCAGGACCCAGACGGTCATCAATCCAGCGGTCATGCCGCTTGCAAAAGCCAGGAAAGAGACCCGGATGTTGTTTTGCATGATGAACGACGAAGCGTAGGGCCGCTCGTCGATTGGGATGTCGATCCACAGTTCGCGCTCCTCGACCAGAGGAATTGACTCCTGGATGTCTGGCGGCAGCAGCCAGCGCGCAGATTGCGGCGCAAAGAAAATCGAAATCCCGGCAGCCAGGGCCGGCAGGATAAAGAGCAGCGCGGCGGCAATTGTAAACGGCAGGGTTTTGCGAAACAAACGCGGAAAACCGCCCATCGCAAACGCGGCCAGCCGCCGGAGTTGGAGCGGCTCGTTGCGGTAGAGGGCGGCGTGGGCCCGCCCGACCATCTGATTAAGGTAATCCGTCACCTGGTGGCGCGGAAAGTCGCGCTGGGCCATCGCCAGGTCTGAGGTGGCCTGGCGATATAAGTGCCCCAGCTGCTGCACATCTTCGGGCGAAAACGAATCTATTTTGCGCTGGCTGCGCTCCACCAGCGCATTGAGAGCCGCCCAATTATTTTTCTGTGCTTGATAAAGCTCGTCAGGCCGCATGATTAACCGCCAATATGCTGTAAAATGGGTAAAATTTCAAACGAATGGCATCATTATAACCATGAACTCAACTGACGAGATACTTTCAATCGACACCCCCGAAAATGTTATTTTTGGCTACCGCCTGGCCGGGCTGGGCTCACGTTTTCTGGCAGCCCTGATCGATTCTGCGATCATCGTCACCCTGCAGGCCCTTGTCATCCTGACGACAATTTTCCTTTTCCTGCGCAGCACTTTCAACAATGCAAGCCTTGATGTTTGGGCGGCCAGCCTGCTGGGGTTTATCGCATTTCTTTTCTTTTGGGGCTACTACATCTTTTTTGAACTCAACTGGAACGGACAATCCCCCGGCAAGCGCATGGTCGGGATTCGCGTCCTGCGCGCGGATGGAACCCCCGTTACCCTGAGCGAGGTCTTGATCCGCAACCTGGTGCGGATGGTGGACTTTCTGCCCTCGTTCTACGGGCTGGGGGTGGTCGTCATGTTTGTGGACGAGCGTTCGCGCCGCCTGGGCGATCTGGCCGCCGGAACGCTCGTCGTTCATGACAGCGGGACTCTCTCGCTGGAAAATCTGGCTGCGGTCCAGGCCGCTCAAGCGGCCCAGACCGACCTGCCGGATTTTCCCGTCTCGCAGCTGACGAATGCCGATCTGCAATTTCTCGAAGAATACATCAGCCGCCGCCGCAGCCTGGGCAACCGTCTGCAATTGGGGCAGCAAGTGCTCCGAAAACTGTATCTGCGGGTTGGCATGACCGACCAGCCTCTGCCGGAAGACCCGGATATATTGCTTAATGCAATCCTGGCTGGCGCGCGCTCCAAAACCGGGCAGAAAAAAGACGAAGACAACCGGCATTCGCGAGAAAGTTTTTGAGCCTGATTTTGCTGAACAATTTTCACGCAAAGAAAATATGGCTCTCCCTGGTTTGTGGGGAATGTCGCCTGATTTTGCAACTTTTTGTGATGCGAAATTTAAGTCCAAGTGCAATTTGTTCAGATTCTTAGCGCGAAGCGCGCAAAGCCCGCCCAAAAAACCTTAACCCGGACAAACCGGAGAAGAAAACCTTTAAACACGAAGGTCACGACGGACACAAAGGAAAACCTAAAGATTTTACTTCGTGTTACTTTGTGTCCTCGCGCCCCGCGTATTTTGTGAGGTTGTGTTTAATTTTCTTGCTTTTTGTGCAAGGATTTAACCTCAAAGTTCTTAAAAACCTCGCGCTCTTTGCGAGCTTCGCAGTTCGATGCTCAGCGTTTAATCGGGGTTTGCTCACCTGCCCAGAACCGCAGGCGCTGGGTCGCCGCTCTGAGCGGAGCGTTTTTTAGCGTAGTCGCAGGGTGATTTGCGGGAAAATGTCCTTCGACTGCGGCCCGCAGAAGCGGGCGGGCCTCCGCTCAGGAAGAAGGCGGTCGAACATTTGTTTAATGTGCCATGGGCAAGGTAAATAGATCCCAAAGAAAAATAAAAAACGGGCTTGGGATTCTGATCTCACACTGGCCGCTGGTTTCACTTTTGGCCGTTCCCGGCTGGGGGCGTTGGGTCAGTGCGAGGCCTGAAATTGGCTGCCGTACCAGCGTAGATAATCCTCGACATGCGCGCTCCAATAAGCCTGATCGTGAAAGCCGAGGTTGGAATGCCACTCGTGCGCAAACCCGAGGCGGTTGAGCAAAGCCGTAAATTGCTCTATCTCCTTAAAATCGACATCCTGGCCGCCGGCATCGACGTAGAAAACCGGCCTTTCCGCCGCTGGAATATCGCGCAGGCGCACCGGCAAAACGCTGTTGTTCGAGTAAAAAATAGCAGGTGAATGTGCCCCGACAATTCCAAACAGTTGCGGGTGGCGTGAAGCCAGGTAAACCGCCCAGGCCCCGCCCCGGCTCAATCCGCCAATGGCGCGCGAAGCGCGTTTGGGCTGGGAGCGGTAGTTCTCGTCGATGGCAGGCAGGAGTTCATCCATAAAAACCTGCTCAAAACGGTACTCACGCGGTTGTTTGAAGGAGTGGTCAAAAGGCAGGACGATTAAAAAGGGTTCAATGGCGCCGCTCTCCATCAAATCTTCTGCCGCCTGGCCCAGGCCCAGTTCAATCCACTGATTCTGGGTGAAATTTTGTCCATGCAGCAGGTAGAGCACCGGGTAACGCTGGGCCGTGTTTTCGGCGTAGCAGGGCGGCAGCAAAACCAGGTAATCCATCGGCTTGTCGAGCAGGCCGGCCCCAACCGTGCCTGAACGGCGGGCAGCGGGCGAGCAGGCCTTTTGGGTGGGGACAGGCTCTGGCACGGGTTGCGCCAGGCTGGGAGCGGACTGCGGCAGCCCGGTCGATGCGCTCAAGGCCGTCGGCGGGTTGGCAGCGGTCGGCCCGGGGCGGGCAGTTGCCAAATCGGGCGGGGCGGCCGCACAGGCAGACAGGCAGAACGCCAGCAAAAAAACAAGGGGAATAGAGCCGGTTTTTGATTTATACATTGACGATGCACCCGGAATTGGATTATACTGCGCCATGCTCGGGGTGTAGCGCAGTTGGCAGCGCACCGCGTTTGGGACGCGGGGGCCGGCGGTTCAAGTCCGCCCACCCCGACCATTGCCTGTAGCAAACGCAACAGACGGAAGCCAGGTTCACGCTTCCGTCTGTTGCGTTTTATTTCCCGCGCTTTTTAATCGCGGCTGCGGCCGCTCACCAGGCTGACGTAGTAAAACAGTTGCAGGATGGCGGTTAACAACCCGGCAACATAGGTCAGCGCGGCGGCATTGAGGACCTTATTGACGCCTTTCAGTTCATCCGGGCCTGAGATGATCCCAGAATCGGCCAGCAAGCGCTTGGCGCGCGCAGAGGCATTCAACTCAACCGGCAGGGTTGCCAGCGCAAAGAATGCCCCGGCTGAAAAAGCGATCACGCCCATCCAGGCCAGCTGGGTGATATTTAAGAAAATCCCGATCAGAATCAGAATCCAGCCCAGGTTTGAGCCGATATTGACTGCCGGGACGAGGGCCGCCCGCAGGCGCAGCGGAAAGTAGTTTTCGGCGTCCTGCATGGCGTGGCCCAGTTCGTGGGCCGAGATAGCCAGGGCGGCCACCGAGGGGACAGCCGCGACGCCTTGCGAAAGCCGCAAAACTTTATCACGCGGGTCGTAATGATCCGTCATTTCACCGGGGATGCCTTCGACGCGGACACCGTACAGCCCGCCGGCAGCGATCAGCCGTTGGGCGGCCTGAGCGCCGGTCATCCCGGAGCGGGCGCGCACTTTGCTCCAGTGATTGTAGGCAGATTTGACGTACCAGGAGGTCAGGCCCATCAAAATGAAGGCCGGAATCATGAAGAGCAGGTAATTAGGGTCAAGAAACATGGTCGTCTCCTTGCTAACAGTTTTCGAGAACGGGCCGTTCGTTTATAAAAAGTTGTTTAGGGCGCGGCGGTCGTGGCGATGATTTGCTCGAGGACTTCGATAGCTTTGTCCAATTGCGGATCGAGCTTGGCCAGGAAATCTTCTTCGGTCAGTTCAATTTCCACATCGGGCTTTAGACCAATCTCGTGGATGGCGCGCTCGAGGGGGGTTAACCACTTGGCAATCGTGACGCGCACGGCTCCCTGATTGTCTGAGAGCGGACTCCAAATTTGGACGGAGCCTTTGCCGTAGGTGGTCATCCCGACCAGTTTACCGCGTTCGTAGTCCTGGATTGCCCCGGCGACGATCTCAGAGGCGGAGGCGGTGCCCTCATTAACCAGCACCACCAGCGGAATTTCAGTCGCCAAGCCGCCGCTTTGGGCTTCGTAGGTATCGGCGCGGCCATCACCGTATTTTTCGATCAGCACAACGCCCTTGGGGATGAATTGCGAGACAACCTGGACTGCGGTTTGCAGGTAGCCGCCGCCGTTGTTGCGCAAATCCACAATCAGCCCGCGCGGCTTAGCGGCCATCAGTTCTTTGAGAGCGCTGCGCAGTTCTGTGGCGGTGGTATCCCCAAAAGTGTTGATTTTGACGTAGCCGATTCCGTTTTCAAGCATTTCATGCTCGATGCTGGCCACTATAATTTCTGCGCGTGTAATCTCGACCAGCAGGGGTTCCGGTTCGCCTTCGCGCATGATGGTTAATGTAACGATGCTGCCAGCCGGGCCAAGCACCCGCCGCCGGGCCAGCTCTGGCGGGATGTTAAACATATCCTCGCCATCAATGGCGATGATTTTATCGCCGGGACGCAGGCCGGCCGCCTCGGAAGGGGAGTTCTTGATCGGGCTGACGATGGTCAGATAATCGCCGCTGGTGTCGACATACGCGCCGATGCCTTCGTAGGAACCTTCCAGGCTGGCATTGGCATCGATAAACTCTTCCGGATCCATGTAGGAGGTGTGCTGGTCGCCCAGGGCGGCCAACATCCCGCGAATGGCGCCCCGCATCAGCCCAAGATCATCCACCGGCTGGTCGACATATTGGGTATGGACAAGGTCCCAGGCTTCCCAGAAGGGCTTGAAGAGCGTTTGCAGCTCGCCGGGCGTGCTTTCGGTGGCACCGGCGGGTGTCGCGAGCGGCGCAGGCAGGCCAGGCAGGGGAAATGGGCTATTTGCAGATTGAAAAAAGCCGGTTTCGTTGGCAAAATAGCCCAGGGCCAGTCCACCGCTAAAAGTAACGGTCAGCAGCATCAGCCCAACCAGGGCGATCAGCAGGTATTTAATAAATTTCATTGAGCATTCTCCGATCTATGCACTTAAGATTAGTTGATTTGGATTAAAAGAGAATGAAATCTGGGGCGGCTGGCGTAATAAATGTGTAAGAAATATTGAGCTTTCAGGGCGCGACGGTTTAAAATGTGCAGCTGCCAAAATTTAATCAAATAAAAAATCCTGCCAGGGGTTAACGTGCCACGAGCTGCCAGTCGAGCAGGCATTCACAAACCGGGGAGCCGTCGGTGCGGGCCATGCCGACGTAGCGCAGGCCGTCCGTCTCGCTGGCCGTGAGCGGGTGGGTCGAAATCGTCAGCGTTTCACCCCAGACCGCCGGAGACAGGTATTGGATCTGCAGGCGGCGCGTGGCGAGCCTCAGGTTGGATTCGGCCAGTTTGGCGGGAGTCTGGCCGCGGGTGGCTAGATCCTGGGCGGCGGCTTCTTCCGCGTAGGTGACATAGATCGCGTTGTTGACATGCTCGAGCGCGTCCAAATCTCCCCATTCCACCTGGCGCTGCATGACCAACGGATTTTCAGGCGCGGCAATCTTGGGGAAACGTTCGAACGGGAAGCTGCGCGGCTGGTCGAGCCGGAAGTTGTTGATGAGGTCTTCAGGCAGGCTGGTGGGACGGCCGGTTTGGGCGTCCATGGCGACGATGTGCTGGCTGCCCTGGGCGATGATCTCGGCGCTGTCTTTGAGGGTTAGCTCGAAGCAACGCGTGCCGCGCACGCGCTGCCAGTTGACCATCCAGATCGTGAAGTCGAAAAGGTCGTTGTGGCGCAAGGGCCGCAAAAAGCGGATCTCGGTCTCGCGGATCAGCCAGAACAGGCCGAGCAGCCGGTCGTTTTTGGGGCCCAGGCCAAGGTTGGCCCCCCAATCGTAGGCGGTTTCGACGAGGTAACGCAGGTAGGCCGCCGGGGCGACGGTTCCGCTGGCGTCCAACTCGGACCAGCGCACGCGAAAAGTACGGGTAAAGATTTTTGACATGGGTCGGTTCTTTCTTTATCAGAAATAGGAACGCGCCTACTTTTTGCGCTTCGGTTTGGCGCTCTCGATTGCCAGGGTCATTGGTTGGCTGAGTTGGCGGTAGAGGCCAAACAGGTATTCGAGGCGTTCAAGCTCGGTGGCAAAGGGTTGGGCGCGGTAGCACAGGTCAACCGCTTTATCGAGCGTGCGGTGGGCGTCAAGCAAGGGCTTGGGCATGGCGGCCGGGTCGTACAGGTCGGCCAGGGTCGAATCGGGATATTTTTGGCGCGCATCGAGCACGGATTGGGTGGCGATTTCGACGCGCGCTTTTTGGGCGGGGCCGGCTTCGCCCGGCCAGGGGTAGTTGTTGTAGACGATGTTGTTGGAGTAGCGGTAGCGACCTTCCAGCCGCCCGCAGACGACTCGCATCCAGGCCATGTGCATCAAGGATGAGATAACGCCGAAATGGTAGAGTGTGGCGTTGGGAATGATACTTGCCAGATTGGTTGCAATTGTATTTTGGCTTAAAAACCCCGCAGGAACATAAAAACGATTTTCGGATGACACTAACGGCATAAGCAAATAATTATTTTCCGGTTGGCGAATTTCTGTAAATAAATAGGGCAAACTGGCAAATTTTACGGTGGCTGCTTTGGGGCTTTTCAGGCGAAAGGCGCGCACAACCTCGACACGCTTCATCACTTCAGGCAGTTTGCGCAATTCGGCAGGCGAAATGTCCTTTAGCCACAAACACCAGCGGCTTTTATTATGAAGGAATTCTTGTGAGCCAATCAGGGGACGAATAAATTTCTCTGCGGCTGGCTCTCTTTGCAATAATTCGGCTTTTTGGACATCATCCAACAATAAGTTTCCATCATCGGTCGGCTGGCTGCCTTTTACCATCTCCGGCACATCACAGAGCGGCTTGCTACGGCTATTAATTAGAATATTTTCGGCATCAATCAAATATGGACTGATATTTTTGGCGGCTATTTCCTGGGCTTCTGCATCAGGATTGGCATAATCGAACAGGCGTTTTTGGAGTACATCACCCATACCAAAACCAATCACCACGCAAAAGACAGCCGCCTTGCCGCGCGCGTCGTTGGCCCAACGAAATGTGCGGTGCGCAAAATGAATCTTAATGCCCTGCGCCAGCAGCCAGCCCCACAACGCGCCGACCTGCTCACCCTGGGTGATCGAATTGGTCGAAACGAAGGCCACGCGAATATTGGTATCTTTAATAAACTGGGCGGCCTTGATATACCAGGCGCTGACGTAATCAAGCACGCTGTAATTGCCGAGCGGGGCGCAAACAGCCTCCATATCAGCGTTCTGGGCCGGGGTGCGCATGTTTTTCCCGACAAAGGGCGGATTGCCCAAAATGGTCAGGTTGGCTTTGGGGACGAAGGTCTCCCAATTCACTTGCAAAGCGTTGCCATTTTGAATATGGGCCGACTTTTTAAGCGGCAAGCGAATGTAAGTCTGACCAAACTCCTGTGAAAGTTCCATATTCATCTGGTGATCGGTCAGCCACAGGGCCACTTCGGCGATGCGGGCCGGGAACTCGTCGATTTCGAGGCCGTAGAGCGCGTCCACATCCAGGCGCGAGAGTTGTTCGCCAAGCGTCATCTGGTGGGCTTCCTGCCCGGAGAGTTTGCGCAGCTGGCGCAAAATGTCCAACTCGAGGCGGCGCAGTTCGCGGTAGGTGATGATCAGGAAGTTGCCGCAGCCGCAAGCCGGGTCGAAAAACTTGAGCGAGGCCAATTTGTCATGCAGTTGCTTCAATTTGACTGCATTATTTTGAGCAGCGTTGAATTCGACCCGCAAATCGTCGAGAAAAAGCGGGCGGGCGACCTTGAGAATGTTTTTCTCGGAGGTGTAATGGGCACCCTGGCGGCGGCGCTGGTCTTTGTCCATCACCGATTGGAAGAGCGAACCAAAAATGGCAGGCGAAACGCGACCCCAATCGAAAGAACAGCAATCGAGCAGGGCAGCCCGCATTTTGGCATTGAAAAACGGGATATGCAGGCTTTCATCAAACAAGCCGCCGTTGACATACGGAAACTGCAAAATCTCAGCATCCGCCGCACTCTGACGGCGTTCTGGGGCAGTGTTGAGCATCTGGAAAATCCCCGCCAACAGCCCGCCGGTATCGGAGCCATTCGGGTTGGTGCGGTTTTCGATAAAGTAGTGAAAATGATCTTTGGGGAAGATACCGGTATCATCGGCAAACAGACAGTAAACCAGCCGGACGAGGAAAACTTCGAGGGCGTGGCCGCTGTAACCGCTTTTTAGCAGTTCATCGTGCAATGCACCCATCGTTTCGGCCACCTGAATATTGACCGGGTCTTCATCATGATAAACACGGGTGGTGTAGCCGGAGATAAAACCAAAAAGGTGAATATTTTGCGGCAGTTCAGCCAGGTCAAAATCGAATTCATCACGCGCATCGAGATCGTAGAGCCTGAACTTGTTGAAATCCGAAACCAGCACGTACTTTGGCAAATCCTGTTCACGAATGCCAGGGAAGTAATCCAGGGCCTGCCCATAGGCTTTGTCGAGGTCTTTGCCCTTAGATTTGTGCTCGACGAGCAGCGTCCCTTTCCAAAACAGGTCAATCGAACCGCGCAGGTCGCCCAATTTTTTGACCGGTTCCTCGAAGGAAGCCACGCGGCGGCGCGACAGGCCAAAAATCTCAAAAAATTCATTCCAAAAGGTTTGTGATTCGGCGCGTTCGCGCGTGGTCTGCTGCCACTCTTTGGCAAAGGCGTAAGCGCGGGATTGGATTTCGGTCTGGGTGAGGGGCATGGTAAATACTCTCAAATTGATGGGCTAGGACGAATAATTCAAGTATAGCATCAAGTATCTGGATCAAGATGTCTTTTATAAACCTATCAATTGATATGTTGTTGACTTTTTTTATACTAAATGATAAACTAAAGACAGGTTTTATTACGCAACAGGGAGGTGCGTTTGGGAACATCACCGCAACAGGTAAGCGATTTTCTGAATCAGTTCAAAGCTTTGGTAACGCAGCGGCGCTTCCATTTTGTTCAACGTCTCACAACCAACAAAACAGCTTTGTCGCTCGGCCTGACTGAAACCATTGCCAAACAAGAACTTTTAAACCTTTCTGTGATCGACTTTTCATCAGGCCCAAGTGAAGACCGAAACATGCCAGGTGAAAATTTTTGGATATTCGGCAAAGAAATTAACGGTTGTGAAGTTTATATCAAACTCAAAATCTATACTGTGAGCGGCGTCGAATACGCCAAGTGTGTCTCCTTCCATGAAGCTGAATATACGATGAAATATCCATTTCAACGATAAGCTATTATTGCTTCCATACAACTTCCTGAAACAAAAAACTCAAAACATCTAAAAAAATGAATATTATGAAAAGGAGCAATGCAATGAAAGGCATCTGCCCCGCTTGTGAAAAAGAAACCGAACTAACTTACATTAGCCGTGTGGAAAATATTCCTGTGCGCGGCGAAAACATTCCGGTTCATGTTGAATATTTGGAATGCGCTGAATGCGAATCTGAGTTTAACGACCCGAATTCTACCTACGATGCTCTTGATGTAGCTTATCGTGAATACCGCTCCCGGCATAACATGGTGCAGCCCGAAGCTATCAAACAATTCCGGGAGCGGTTTGGTTTAACCCAAATCGAGCTGGCAAATCTGCTTGGCCTGGGCGGCGCAACACTAAGCCGTTACGAAAACGGCGCGCTGCAAGACGAATCACACAACACACTGATCTCACTTGCGATGCAGCCAGAGAATTTACTGGAAATGATCGAAGAAAAACCTAATATTTTGAGCGATGCCAAACGCGAAAAAATACTCACTTTGTTACATGAAATGACAGATGAGTATGAACGCTCGTTTGTCTCTATTTATGAGTCGCGATTTGGTCATTATGCCCCCAGTGTCTATAGTGGTTACCAGTCTCTTAACGTTTCAAAATTAATAAGCGCTATCATCTTTTTTTGCAAAGGTTCAGAAATCCCTAAGACAAAACTCAACAAACTTTTGTTTTATGCCGATTTCAAACATTATAAAGAATATGCGATTTCAATCACTGGCGCACAATATGCGCACTTGCCGTATGGGCCTGTTCCTGACAACTATGAATATTATTTAGCAACACTTTTGCATGAAGAAAAAGCGATTATTAAAACCGAGCGACAAATTAATGATTATGTAGGTGAATATTTATCTGCATCGAAAGCACCAGACTTAAATTTATTTAGCACAACTGAATTGAAAATACTAGCTTCTGTAAAAGATTTTTTTTGCGAGTTTACTGCTAAAAAGATTTCCACTTTTTCTCATGAGGAGCGAGGTTACCAAGTCACACACGATGGTGAATTAATTTCCTTTGAGTACGCGCAGTTCCTAAGAATTTAGCCGAAACAAATTAAAAATCGCTCGATGTGAGCGATTTTTAATTTAAGCGACTTTGCCATCCCCATCGATGAATCACTACTCGTTTAGCATCCTGATTCTTCTCCCCAAATAGGCCGAAAAATAGCCCTGATAGCGCTGCCACAACTCAGGGCGCTGCCAGTCGTCGCCGCTGACCTGGCCGCGGCAGGTGGGTGCGCCGCAGGCGCAGGGGAATTCGTCGTAGGGGCTGCTGTCGGACATGGCGTAGTCGAAGGTGATCTCCTCGCCCGGCGCGATGGCGCGCATGGCGACCAGTGAAATCTGGCCGCGGATGCCGGCGTTTGGGTTGCAGGAGTGGTTGATGTAGTCGGCGGGTTCGGCCTGCGGGCCGAGCGGGGCCAGATACAGGCCTTCGTCCACCTGAAGCGTGTGACTCTTCTCCGCGTCCGAAAGCGCCATGACCTGCGCAAAGGTTGCCACTCTGCCCGTCCAGACGCAGATGATTTCGTCTTTTTCGAGTGATTCAAGCGCAAACACGGCAAAATTTCCCTTTTCAGGGGCGGCGCGGACTTCAGTTTTTGGGCTGAGATAGCTAAAGGAAGCGCTCATGCGCTGAAAGCTGCTTTCATCAAAAAGTTTGCTCCCCAGCCAGGCGCGAGATGGCCTGTTCGAGGGTCAGGGCGCTGGCATACGATTTGAGCGCGGCCAGGAAAGCCGCCTGAACCTGGGCGGCGGGAACGTTCAGCCCGTCAAACGCCAGATCGCGGGTGGCGCAGGCATCTGAAACCAGGATGACCTGAAAGCCGAGATCAGCGGCGGCGCGGACGGTGGCGTCGACGCACAGGTGGGTCATCATGCCGCAGATGACCAGTCGCTTCACATCCCAGCCTTGCAGCGTTTCGAGCAGGTTTGTCTCGCGGAAAGCGTTCGGGTAATGTTTGTAGACGATCGGTTCGCCCTCGAAGTGGGCGGCGCTGTCATGAATATCCGTGCCGCGCTCGCCGGAGATAAAAAAGGTGGCTTTGGGGTTCTTCGAGATGTGCTGGATGTGGATGTGATGCCCGCCATGCTCGCGAAAACATTGCAGCAGGGCGTAGGCCTTTTGGGCTGCCGCAAGCGGCTCGACCAATTCCATTTTGCCACCGGGGAAGTAATCTTTTTGGATGTCGATCAGCAGTAGGGCTGTCTTCATGGAAAATCCTTTTTAGTTGTCAAGTCCTGAGCGGAGGCCTGAGTGAAAACGAAGGGCCGTAGTCGAAGGACGTTTTTTGTCGTAATCGCCCTTTGACTGCGCGCTTCACTATCGTTCAGCGCTCCGCTCAGGGCTTGGTGATTTGCCCTGTTGGCAATGACCGCGCATGCACGGGATCCAGGTCGAGGCGTAGATGCCGAGGTAGCCCATCAGCAAATCCAGCAAATCGGGGGTGCGGCGGGCGACGAACAACTGGCTGGCTTCTTCGAGGGTGGCAAAAGCCACCGCAATCACGATTCCGAGCGGCAGGGAGAAAAGTCCCAGTTTCAGGCGGCGGAAGGGCATGGCCCAGGTCAGCAGGTAGGCAAAGATGGCATAGATGACAAAGTGGCCGACCTTATCGCCAAACGGGAAAACGTAAATGCGGCGCAGGAAGGCCGGCATGGTATTCGTATCGGCCCAGACAATGACCAGCCCCATGAATGCCAAAAAGGCCAGCGGCAGGAATTTCTTCAACTATTTCCTTCCGAAATCAGCCGGGATCTCGCCCCAGGCGTTCGTATCCCATTTGAGCAGCGAGACGCGGATTTCATGCCCGGCCAGCCAGGCTTCGGCGCGCTCGATCAGGTCAAAAATTTCCTGATTTCTGGAGGTGCGTTCCAATTTGGTGCGGCAGCGTTTGGCGCGCAGCCACGAAAGGGCAGTTTCACTGTCCGAGTAGACCGGCATCGATTGGGCGTTCTGTTCCAGCCAGGCCAGGGCGTGGACGAGGGCCAGGAACTCGCCGATATTGTTGGTTCCGTCTGGAAACGGACCGGTTCGGAAAAGCTCGCGGCCTGTTTTCGTTTCGACGCCGCGATACTCGACCGGGCCAGGGGAACCGCTGCAAGCCGCGTCGACGCTCAACGAAGGCAGAATCGGCTGCGAGGGGCCAAACAACCAATTTTGGGCGGTGGACGGCTTGCCCTTAAAATCTTCATAGCGGGCGCGCAAGGCAGCCTCGGCAGCGGGGCGGCTGGGGAAGGATTTGTACTCTGCGCCGGGGAAGCCGGCCACCTGGGCTGAACATTCGTCCCAGGTGCTGAAGACTCCGGTTTTGCGGCCTTTCCAGACCACATAGAATTTTGTTTTGGACATGTCCCCCATTTTACCCCGTATCACTCCGATCGCAGGGGCGGTTGCAGGGATAGGCGCAAGCTGGCGGCGAACATCAGGACCAGGCTTAACAGCCCAGCCAGGATTGCCAGCCATACAAGCGGTTCAAGGTTCATCGATTGAAATACCATCCAGTAGTAATTCAGGTACAGGCCCGCCTCGCGCGGCAGGGATTTCCAGCCAAAGGCGATAAGAACCGGAAGCAAACCGAAGAACAGGCTGACCGCCAGGTCGATCCAGCCGATTTGAAAGCGCTGCGCCTGGCGGGTAAGGCGGACATGCGACATGACGCGCCGGTGCAGGCCAGCGGGCAGTTCGGCCAGAGGTTGGTTGCGCAAGGCATTTTCGATGGGGTCGAATTCGTCAATTTTCATATTTGCTCCTGATAAACCGATAAAGCCTGGCGCAGGCGCTGCCGGGCGCGGAACAGGCCGGTCTTGACCGTCCCAAGCGGCAGGTTGACCAGGCTGGCGATCTCTTCGTAGGAGAGTTCATCCTGGTAGCGCAGCGTGACCAACAGGCGTTGGCTCTCAGGTAAGCGGAAAATCTCACGCTGCAAGGATGTGCGGGCCTCGTCCGCTTCGAGGATGGACAAAACATCTCTGGCGTGGGAGGCAGGCTCAGGGAGTTCCGCCAGCTCTTCATCCGAGAGGGCGGCCAGATCGCGCCGCAAACGCGGGAAACGGTTCAAGCACAGGTTCAGCACAATCCGGTAGAGCCAGGTGCGGAACTCAGAATCTGCGCGAAAACCCGGCAGAGCCATCCAGGCGCGCACGAAACCATCCTGCACAACATCCTGGGCATCTTGCGGGTTGCCGAGGGTGCGCAAAGCGAGATTATAGACATATCGTTCATGCAGGCTGACCAACATGCCGAATGCGTCCGCGTCTCCATTTTTGGCCCGTTTTAGCCAGTCGCGCTCTCTTAATTCCACAGAAATTCATCCTTCAATTTTTAGACAGGGTGAAAAGGGAAAAAGTTTCATTAGTCATCTCACAGAAGTCGTCAACAGTTTGCCTGTAAATGTCCTTCGACTGCGCTTTTTTACATAAAGCGTCACACCCTGAGCGGAGGGCGGAGCGTATTTTGCGCAGTCCGCAGTCGAAGGTCGCTCCGCTCACCTGTGCCGACGGCACTGGCGCAGGCAGGACTTAGCAAAAAGTTTCATTTGAAACTTTTTCGCGGCAGGCTGGTCAAACCTTATAGAACCCTATTTTTGGAGGAATAGAAATGAAAAACATTGTTGCAGTCATGTTGATTTTAGCCCTGATTTGCATCTGCGCCGCAAGCGTTTTTGCGCTGGTGCAGGGCTGGCAAATGCTCGAGGCCAGCGGCGTGCGGATGCGCCTGTTCGAGAACCAGACCGTCTCGGCGGAGGCGACTGAGGAGAAAACGCTCCAGGTCGAGGGGCCGCTCTCGTTGACGGTGACAAATGGTTTTGGCTTTGTGACAGTCAAAGCAGTCGCAGGCAGCGTGCTGCGTATTACGGCAGAGAAAACCGCCTGGGGCGGCAGCCAGGCAGACGCCGAGGCGGCTCTGGCCGATTTGAAGGTCATCGTCGAACAAAAGGGCGAAAAAATCGGCGTGCGCATAGAGCAGCCGGCGGAGGTGCGGGCTTTCAGCATTGGGCCGGGCAGCGGTAGCGTCAACTTCACCATCGAAGTGCCGCTCGAAACCAGCGTCGACCTGAACGCCACCAACGGCGATCTCAGCCTGGAGGGTACAAGCGGCGAAGCCAAACTTAAATCCAGCTTTGGTTCGGTTGCGGTCAAAAATGTGACCGGGCTGGCGAGCATGGATACGGCCGGCGGCATCAAAGCCGAGAATCTCGACGCCGGAACGGAGGCTATCAGCCTGCACTCGCAGTATGGTGAGATCGACGCGCGCGGGTTAAAAGGCGGCGACATTTCGATCTATAGCGGAAGCGGGCAAATGACGCTGCGGGACATCCAGGCTTCGCAAGGGCTGGCTCTCCAAAGCCAATTTGGCGCGATCAAACTAACCGGCGGCCAGAGCGGCCCGATGACGGTCGACTCGAACAATGGTTCGATCACCATCGAGGGGCTGCGCGTGCGCGGCGAAGTCAAGGTTACCAGCCAATTCGGCGATATTTCTTTGAACAACGTGAAGGCTGAAGCCTATATGATCGAGTCGCAGAATGGACGAATTTTGGTCGATGGTGCAGCAGGCAGGGTGTCGGTCGCTTCGCAATTTGGCGAGATAAAACTGCTGAAGGCGGTCAACGTCACCGCCAAACTGACTGCGGTCAACGGCGGCATCACGTTTGAGGGTTCGCTGGGCGATGGCCCACACGTTTTCGAGAGCGAATATGGCAGCATCAACCTGACGCTGCCAGAAGAATCAGCCCTGGATTTCGACCTAAAAACCGAATTCGGTTCCATCACGTCAGAATTCGCGATGACGGTCAAAGGCAAGATCGAGGAAAAGCACTGGCAGGGCAAAATTAACGGCGGCGGCCCGGAGCTGACCGTCCACACCAATAACGGCAATATTACACTCACTATTTCTCAATAAAGGAGCAAAATTATGGAAATGTTTATCGCTTGCGCAGGGGGCATCACCTTCTTTCTGATTGTCTTTGGCTTCTTTGCCTTCCTGCGCTTCCTGAGCTACAAGGAAACCCTGGCTCTGGCCGAAAAGGGGCTGGTCAAACCGCAGCATTCCAACGGCAGTGGCAACGGGAAAGGCTCGCTGATCTGGGGCATCCTGATCACGGCTGTCGGCCTGGCCCTGACGATCGGGATGTGGCCGCTCGGTTTCATCGGCAACACCGGCTACCCGCTCGGATTCGGCCCCTGGATGATCGTTGGTCTGATTCCGATGTTCTTTGGGCTGGCGCTGATCCTGATCCATGTGCTGACCCATGACAAAAAGCGCCAGGAACCACCCGCTGCGCCAAAAGACGATCTGAGCGAATAGCCAGAAAACAAAAAAATCACACGCCCCGGTTTTACAACAAAACCGGGGCGTGTGGCGTATATTAGGAGTATCAAACCAATGCGCTAAAAAACAAAGGAGAAAAAATGTCTGGTTATTCAGTGGAAGAATTTGTCAAATCAACTGCGCAGGACAACGAAGCCAACCGGCCTTTTGAGTTGGAAAACCCGCATCTGCTCGAAGTCAATCTGAAAGGCCGGGTGTGGGCCAAGGCCGGCTCGATGGTCGCTTACACGGGGCAGGTCAAGTTCACCCGTGAGGGTGTCTTTGAGCACGGGCTGGGAAAAATGCTCAAGAAAATGGCGACCGGCGAAGGCACCAACCTGATGAAGGTCGAGGGCCAGGGACGCGTTTACCTGGCAGAAAAAGGCAAAAAAGTGCGGGTGCTCAACCTGCAGAACGAGACGATCTTCGTCAACGGGAACGATTTGCTGGCCTTCGAGGACGCCGTTAAATGGGATATCACCATGATGCGGCGCATGGCCGGGATGATGACCGGCGGACTGTTCAATGTGCGTTTGACCGGCCCCGGCATGGTCGCCATCACCACCCATTACGAACCGCTGACCCTGCAAGTTGCTCCCGGCCAGCCGATCTTTACCGACCCGAATGCTACGGTGGCCTGGTCTGGTTCGCTTTCGCCCGACATCCGCACGGACATCAGCCTGGGCACACTTTTCGGGCGCGGTAGCGGCGAGTCGTTGCAGCTCAAGTTCGAGGGCAGCGGCTGGGTTGTGGTGCAGCCCTATGAAGAGATTTATTTCCAGCAGGGCCAGTCTGGCTAATAGAAGTTGCTCGCGTTAATAAGCGATTAAATCAAAAGTTCCCCGGTTTTGGCCGGGGAACTTTTTTTTACCTTTTCAGGTCGTTTACTCGCCGCTCAATTCAACCGGCGTCCCGGCAAAGATGAGCGGGCCTTCCGCCGGAACGGTCGCCGGGCGGCCAAGCGGCATGATCTGGCGTCCGATGGTCGATTGGCCGTCCGGGGCGTAGATCATGTGATAGAGCAGGGAATTTTCCCAGTCGCCGCCGCCCAGGATGTCGTCGCCGGTCGGCGAGCCGTCCATGCGCTGTGAACCGGCGATGATTCCGGCATGGCTGCTCAGGTCAAGCCCCATATTGGCTTTGGTCACATCGGCATAATGGCAGGTGGTGCAGGCGGCTGCGCCGGTGTACCACAGGTTCGATTCTGTAAACAACTTCTGGACATCTGCCGCGAAGGTGGCGCTGCAGGTCTGCTGCTTTTGGTCGCTAAACTGGAAGGCTTCCGTTTCAGATGCGCCCGCGCTGACCCAGGCCCCGATCAAATCCACCGCCGAAACCTGGCAGCGGACTACCTGCGGGCCGGCTTCGGCTCCCACTTTGGGGGCCGGCATGGTGGCGGCAATCAGGGTCGGGATGGGGGTCACAACCGGCTTGACGACCCCGCCGCAAGAATTAGTGCTGCCACAGCCGAAGAAGTACAGCCCAAGCACATAGGCTATTAACATCAGCGGCAGGCCAAACATCGTTATAAAAATAATTGTTTTGGTCTGGTCTTTCATGGCATCTCCTACGGCAGGGACGGGGTCAGGGTGCGGATGTAGTTGACCAGGTCCCAGCGGTCGCGCACGAACAGGTTTTCGTTGAGGGCCGGCATGCGGCCTGCCACGCCATTGGAAATAGTCAGGAAGAGCGTGCCATCTGACTTGGATTGGGTCACGTCGCTGGTCAGGTTGGCGGGCGGGTTGACCAACACACCGCCGACCGTGCCATTGCCCTCACCGGTTGGGCCGTGACACAGGGCGCAGTTGACGCTGTACAGCACCCGTCCACGTTCCACCGAGACAGCGTCACTCGTAATCGGATTAACTGGCGCGCCCTGGCCGGGGATGTAGGCCGCGCCCTCGAACGGAATCGAGTTGGCGGCAACCGGCAGCGGCTTGTCCATCGGTTTATAGGAAGGCTGAATTTCCATAAAAGAAATCCATTCCAGCTTGATGATGTCGTAGGTAAACAGCATCATCCCGCCCAGCAAAACTGCAACCACAAGAAGCACGAGAATTAAGCGAGTCGTCAGGCTCATAGCGCTTGCACCTCCGCATATTTGACCGATTCTGCGCCGACGGCGGTCATGGCTTGTCTTACTTCGTCTTCCTGCTCTGCGGAGCAGTCAATCAGCAGGGCAATGTAGCCGTCGCTGATCTCAGGCACGTAGACTTTGGGGCTGTAAGACGGGAAACGCGCATCCAGGAAAACGCCCAAGAAGGTGCTGAGCATGATTCCGAGCATGGTCATTTCAAACAAAACCACAATGCTGGGCGGGACGGGAAAGAGCGGCTGTCCGCCCACATAAATCGGATAGAGCGCTGGCGTGCCGAAGGCAAGGAAAATGCCCACCAGCATCCCACCCAGCGCGCCGGCCATTGCCAGGCGCGGGACATTCGTCCACTGGTGTGGGCGTCCGAGCATGGCTTCAGTGATGGGTGTCCCGGAAATCACGTTGACGTGTTCGTTTTCGATGCCAAACGTGCGCAGTTTATCGACCGCTCTGGCAGCCGAATCGACTTCTTCAAAAAGGGCCAAAAGCATGTTTTTTTCAGTCATCATGGGCCTCCGTTACTCCAACTCGCTGACGGTAATGACGGGTTCTTTCCCGTAGGTGCGGATGGAATGGGCCATCTGGCCTTCCTGCACTTCCCAGACCGGCACCAGCGGGATAAAACGGGAGGCCAGCATGTAGAGCAGGATAAAGAATGCCACCGAGCCGATAAACATCGGCACTTCGACGCCGGCTTTGTAATCGCCCCAGCGGAAGGGCATGCGGTTGATCGAGAGCGTCACCGGGATGATAATGAAACGTTCGGCCCACATGCCGACGTTAATCAGCAAACCGATTGTAAACAGGGCCCAGGGTGTGCGCCGGATGGTTTTGTTCCAGAGCGTCAGCCAGGGCACAACGATATTACAGATCAGCATCATGAACCAAATCCAGCCCCATTTTCCGCCTTCGTGGAAATGAAGCAGTTGGTCGGTCCACTTGTCGCCGCCGTACCATTGAATCATCAGGTCGTTGAAGAAGAAATAAGCCCAAGACATCGAGATAATCAGCATCAACTTGCCGAGCGCGTCGAAATGCTCCGGGCGGATGAAATAATCCATCTTCTTCATAAACTGGCGCAGCACCACCAGCACCATCGCCACCGCCGCCACGCCAGAGTGGAGCGCGCCGACCACAAAATACGGCCCAAAAATGGTTGAAGACCAGCCGGGACGCATCGCGACCGCGAAATCCCACGAAACGATGGTGTGAACCGAGAACATAATCGGCAGAATGGCAAAGGCAAAGATATTAAGGGCGTGGCGCAAGTGCGTCCACTCGCCTTCCGTACCGCGCCAGCCCAACGCCAGAATGCTGTAGACCTTTTTGCGCCAGCCGGTCGAGCGGTCGCGCGCCATTGCCAGGTCTGGGATCAGCGGCAGGAACAGATACATCGTCGAAGAGAGCAGGTAGGTGTTAATCGCCAGGAAGTCCCACATCAGCGGCGAGTGGAAGTTTGTCCAGAGCTGGCGCTGGTTCGGCAGGGGGAACATCCAGTAAGCCAGCCAAACCCGGCCCATGTGAGCAAAAATCATGACCGCCGCCTGCACCAGCCCAAAGGTGGTCATCAACTCGGCGGCGCGGGTAAACGGACGCCGAAATTCGGCCTTGAAAACGCGCAGCAGGGCCGAGACGAAAGTTCCGGCGTGGCTGATGCCAATCCAAAAAACGGTGTGAACCAGGAACAGGCCCCAGTAAACCGGCTGGTTGACGCCCGCCAGGCCGAGGCCGTTAGCAATCATCATGCCCCACGAGTAGACCAGCCCCCACAACACCAGCGCACCCATCAAGGCGGCCACCAGCCAGAATTTCCAGTTTGCGCCTTCCATCATCTCCATCACCATCGCGTTCATTTCGCCGCGAGGCTTGGGGTCAAGCAGCAAATGCTCCTTGCGCAGTTCGGCTTCGTGATCGTGCGCTTCGTGGGCGTGCGCAAGCGGTTTAGCCATTACGGACATTTGTGCCTCCCTTGAGGTAAGTGACGGACGGCAGGGTGTTCAGGTCTTCGAGCAGTTTGTAACCGCGGCCCTGTTTCGCCAATTTGCTGACGCGGCTTTCGGGGTCGTCGATTCTGCCAAAGACAATCGCATCTGCCGGGCAAGCCTGGGCGCAAGCCGGTTGGACTTCGCCATCATAGACCTCGCGGCCTTCGGATTTCGCCAGGTCCTGGCCTTTGTGAATGCGCTGGATGCAGAAAGTACATTTTTCCATCACACCCCGCCGCCGGACAGTTACATCGGGGTTGAGCTGGTTGTTGAGCGGTTCGGGGCGCTCATAATCGCGCCAGTTGAAGGTACGCACCACATACGGGCAGTTGTTGGCGCAGTAACGCGTGCCAACACAGCGGTTATAAACCTGGACGTTCAACTTCTCGGCCTGGCTGTGAACCGAGGCAAAGACCGGGCAAACCGGCTCGCAAGGTGCGCTGCCGCATTGCTGACACATCACCGGCTGGAATTCGGTGCTGATTTCGGGATAATGGCCTTCCCACAGCCGTTCGACCCGAATCCAGTGCAACGCGCGCCCGTAACCGGCGTCTTCCTCGCCCACAAAGGGGATGTTATTCTCCATCGCGCAGGCCGCCACACAGGCATTGCAGCCCGTGCAGATGTCCATATCGATGGCCATGCCCCATTTGCCTTCTTCGCCCTCTTCCCACTCGGCCTTAAATTCTGGAATATTATGATTTTTCGCCATGATTTAATGCTCCTCAAACCCATAAACGCCAATCCGGCTTTCAAGGCGTGAGAGCGCGCGCTTCTGGCCGGTCTTCTCAATTTTGACTTTAATCCCGGCATACGCCAGATCGCCCGCATCGTTGGTTTTTTGACCAAACAAATCTGCCGGATTGACACCGCGCCCCTCGGCATAGCGGCCATAGGCGCTGTGACCCTGCCCGAAGGGCATCGCGATCACATCTGGACGGATGGCTGGGTACAGATATACGGACACTTCGACGGACCCAAAGGGGGAAATAATCCGGACGAGATCATCGTCCTGCAAACCAAGCTCCGCGCCCGTGTTGGGATTGATTTCAACCCACGAATTCCACATCACGGTCGTGGTCGGGTCGGGGACTTCTTGCAGCCAGGGCTTGTTCGCGCCGGCCTCGCCGAGAATCGGTGAAACGTAGGTGAACAGGTGGAATTGGCCCGGGCCTTCGTACTCGGCTGCGCGCGCGCTGAGGGCCTTCTCCAGCACAGACGAGGCCGGGCTGCCAAATTGCGGATCGTTCTGCCACCATCCGCCAAACTGCTGGAACTAGGCCCAGAAGCTATTAATTTCAGGCGCACTGTGAAAGCCGCCTTCGGTCGTGACCAGTTTTTCAATTTTGGCCTGAATAAAAGCGACCTCGTCGGCGTAGGGCAAGGCCTGGCCGGCCTGAGCGGCAGCCGCCAAAATCACATCGGCAGTCGCGCGGGTGTTGTAGTAGGGTGCCACCACCGGCTGCGCGCCGGAAAGGGTGGCTTGCCCGCTGGCGTTGACCACCTGCTGATAGCCCCACGACTCAAGCCCGGTATGGTCGGGCAAAATATAGTCGGCTTTGAGAGCCGTTTCATCCGGGAAGGAGGCAAACGAAATAACGGTTTCAACCTTTTCGAGCGCGGCAGAAAAGCCGAGGGCGGCCGGAATCTCAAAAACTGGATTAACGCCATGTATCAAAAGGGCCTTGATCTGGCCGGAAGCCATTTTCTCAATCAGGACGGCCAGTTCTTTGGCTGTGGCCGCGCGCTGGGAGGCGTCGCCGAGCAGGGCGGCCGGGGCAAGGAAAACGCCGCCGGGTTGGCCGAGGTTGTCTGCCAGGGCGTTCAACGCCAAAACGGCTTTGGCCGTATCCAGGCCGTTGCTCTGGGCGAGCGGCGCTCCGCCGGGGATGGCGAGGGCGTGTTTGGCGTTGCCGTAAATCCGAGCCAGGCGTTCGAGGGTTTCAACTTCAAGCCCGGCAGTTTGGGCGGCGGCGGCCACATCGACATTTTCGTAGGCGGCCACGGCCCGGCCCTGGTGCTCGGCGGTCAATTTGCCAAGCGCCAGCGCCAGCAGACCCTCGCTGCCCGGTTTAATGGCGAACCATTCATCCGCTTTAATCGCGGTTTGCGAGAGGCGCGGCTCAAAATGGACAAGATAACCGCGCTGACCGCTGATAGCCTGGCGCATCCTGGCAAACCCGCGCGTATAAGCGACCGGGTTGAGCCAGGTCTCAAGGAAGTTCGCGCCGAAGGAAAAGGTCACATCGGCCCCGGCCAGGTCAAAAAACAGGCTGGCGGGCTGGCCGAAGAGCGCCCGAGCGGCCTCGCTCAGGGTGGCGCGCGCCTCAAATAATCCGAGTGCGCCATAGCGGAGGGGAGCGGGAGCGCCAAAGGTTTTGGCAACTTCTCCGAAAAGGTCAAACAGGTGATCGGGAGCCAGGCCGGTTAGAAATGCGATCTGCTCGGGCGGGTATTGGGTGAGGGTCTCAGCCAGCACGCCGATGGCAGCGTCCCAATCCATGGCCGCGCCGCCCGCTTTTTGCGGATTTTGGATGCGGTCTGGGTTGTACAGCCCGTGCAGGGCGGCCTGACCGCGCGCGCAGGTCTTGCCCAGGTTGGCCGGGTGGTACTTGTTGCCCTCCACTTTGATGGCGCGGCCTTGCATGGTGCGCACGACCAACCCGCAGCCTGCCGAACATTCGCGGCAGGTCGTGGCGTAATGCGTGCTTTGGCCGTTGTAGTTGTATTCCGGCATTTTGGTATACGGTTCACGGACGACGTAACGCGAGGCCGGGCCGCAGCCCGTTAAAACCGCCGCAGTTGCGCCGGTAATGCCTGCCAGCTTGATAAAGTCGCGCCGGGAGATGTTCTCACTCATGGTTTTTTGTTTTCCTTTCAGCCCGCGTCTAGTAGTGACACGTCTCACACGAAATCAATTTTTCGCGCTTCTCGGGGTCGTCCACAGTTTTTTTCTGGTGGCAGGTGATGCACCAACCCATATTAATGACCTGCTGATTTTCGGCAACGGTCAATTTGCTCATATCGCCGTGGCATTCCTGGCAGGCCAATTCTGCGGCGATGTGGGGGCGGTGGTTAAAGTGGACGTGGTCGGGCACGATTGCCACTGGAACCCAGGCAATCGCCTCCCCGCGCTCGACATACCCGGCCAGTTTTTGCAGTTCTGGCGGCCATTCTGCGAGCGGGACGGGGTTGGCCGGGTCCCAATATTTGGTCAACTGCTGGTGACAGGCCCAGCACTTATCCTGAGTCGGCAGCCCCGCCGAAGCCTGTCTCCAGGCCCCGGGGTGACAATACAGGCATTGGATTTGCAAACCAACGTGGATGTTATGGGGAAAGTTGATTGGCTGTTCAGGCGGTATCTGGGTTTGATAAACAGCCCAGGCCGCACCACCCACCACTGCCAACACTGCGATCAGCAGTGAATAGTAGACGGCGGGCTTTTTCAAAACTTCAAAAAGTCGCTCCATGCGCTCTCCTAAAGAGTGGGTTACAAAATCACTTGTCCTGAGCGGAGCCGCGCGCTCGCTTGCCCCGCGCTCTTGGCGGGGTTGCGCGGCGAAGTCGAAGGACATTTTCTGTCCAAACCGCCCTTCGACTTTGCGCTTCGCTATCGCTCAGCACTCCGCTCAGGGCTTTGGAAATCTACTTGCGCTTGCTCAAAATAAAGACAATTGCGCCCAAAAAGGCCACGAACCCAAGAATGAACAGGACGCTCATCCCAAACATGCCGAAGAAAACGCCGAGGCCGGTCAGGATGCCGCCAAAAATGCCGGGGGCCGGCCCGCCGACCATTGGGGCTGGTTCGGAACCTGCGCCCGCCTCTGGCGGGACAAGTTGACCGGCCCGTTTGGGCAGGGTTTGAACATACGCCAGGACATCGTGGCTGTCATCCACGCTCCAGCCCAGATCTCGCCCAATCGGCATCGCAACCCCGGCTACCCCAAAGCGGGAGCGGTGCAGAAAGCGGTACGGGTCACGGCTGGCAACGTCGCCCAGGGCCTCGTCGACGCCTTCAGATTTCAGGACGAGAGTCTTCCCGTCCGCGCCGTGGCAGGTAGCACAAACCATCTCGAAACGTTTTTCCCCGTTGACGGTATTCCCACCAATCGCCTTGAGCGAGACGGGGTCAATGAACTGGCTGTCATCCAGCAGGCCTTCTTTCAGAAAAACGGCAATCTGGCGCAGGCTGGTTTCATCCATTAAGCCTGAAAAATCATGCAGCGGATCGATCTTGCCGTTCAGGTGATCGATAATTTCCTGCTCGCTCAAGCGGTCGGCCAGCACAAAGACGCTCGGAAAGCCAGTGTAGTGCGAGCCTGAGCCGTACGCGCCGCTCGCGCCCTTGTAGTCCCAGCCGTGACACTCGGCGCAGCGCCAGGTTTCAGGACCGCTGCGGGTATTGCTGGTCTGGCGCTCCCAAAGCGGATGGTTGCCTGCGGGGGCGCTGACGCCCAGGCTGGCATACCAGTTATCATACAACTGCGCTCCGGCACTAAGATCATCCCCGGCTTGCGGAAGATTGGATGCGGATACGGCTGCCACACCTGGAACAAATATCAAAACTGCCAAAATGACAACAAAAAAACGCATGGTCGTGCGCATTGGTCACCTCTTTCATTTTATTGGTGGAACAGCCCTCTTATAAAAATTATACATTCAAACTTAAAAAATGATAAGAATTGTCTCATTGGGGGCATGTTATACTAGGGTGAAACTTCATCACCCAAATTGGTGAAATCAGCATCAATGACTAAAAAACTCCAACTTTCACTTATTTTTCTGCTTTTAAGTATCCTGGCCCTGAGCGGGCTGGCTTTTCAGGCTGTCCTTCCATTTTTTCAAATTGATCCGCCCACTCCTGAAAGCGGCGTCGCAGCCGAGACCGAAGAAGATACCGCCAGCCTTATTTCCCAGGCGGCCAACAGTGACGGCATTACCGTTATGGGCATTCTAATTTTTCTGATTATTTTTGTGCCGTTATGGCAGTCGCGCAAAGATGGGCAATTGCGATAAGATACTGTCCGCTGTTTTAGCCTCCTCGCATTAAAAACGTTTTCTAAAGAAAATACGTTGCGCCAGCGCAAACTCAAAAAAGAGACCGGCAGAAAAACCTGGTCTCTTTTTGAATCCCCAGCCCTGATAAATACCTGCGCAGTCTGTGACATTTTACACTTGTGAAAACTATCGCAATTGTGCTATGGTAAAAAAAGTTACGTCAATCAGGAAGTTCTCTCAAATCTCAGAAAGGATTGAAGTATGAAACGCCTGTATTTTTGGTTTGCCTTGATCGCGGTATTCGGTCTGGTTCTTGCGGCTTGTGGGGGCGCAGGAGGAAACACTCATTTGGATAAAGTCAAACAGGCTGGTCTAATCAAAGTCGGCACCAGCGCAGACTATCCGCCCTTTGAATATGTCGATGAAAACGGTAACAAAGCCGGGTTCGATATCGAACTGATGGAAGAAATTGCCAAACAGCTGGGAGTCAAGGTCGAGTGGGTCGATATGCCTTTCGACAGCTTAATCGCCGGCGTGCAGGAAGGCAAGCTCGACGCTTCCATCTCAGCCTTCAACTACACCGAAGAACGCGACCAGGTCGTGGATTTCAGCATCGCCTATTATGATGGCGAAGATGCTTTCGCTGTTTCAGAAGGCTTCAGCGGCACACTGGCCCAGCCGGAAGATGTCGTCGCTTACAAGGTTGGCGTCCAGAACGGCACCACCCAGGATGGCTGGCTGACCGAACTGGTGGAGCAGGGTCTTTTGCCCGAGGCCAACCTTTCCCGCTATGATCGCGCCGACCAGGCCGCCCTCGATCTAAAAAATGGGCGGATCGAAGTGATGCTGGCGGACGCCATTCCGATGAAAGCGCTGGTTCAGCAACTAGGCGGATTGAAAATCGCCTACGAAGGCGTCGTTTCGAGCGGCCCGATTAACGTCGTCCTGCCTAACGGCGACACCGAGCTGACCCAGGCTGTCAATGACATCATCAAGAAACTGCAAGCTGAAGGTTTCGTTGACGCGCTGGCTATCAAACATTTCGGCCAATAATGACTTACAGCCTGGCAGGTTGCCACAACCTGCCAGGCTTTTTCTTTTGGGAGGCTCATGCTTGCCAACTTCTTCTTGTACATTGTTCAGGGGATTTCAATCACAATTGGCGTTACCCTGGTGGCCCTGCCGGCCGGGCTGCTGCTGGGGCTGGGATTTGCGCTGATCAACACCTACGGCGGCCCGTGGCTCAAGCGGCTTTCAGCAGCCTACAGCCTGCTGATGCGCGGCGTCCCACCGATTGTTTTGCTCTTCATCTTGTATTTTATTCTCTCTGGGAACGTAGTCAACCTGACCCCGTTTTGGGCCGGTTCGATTGCGCTGGGGATTATCAGTTCGGCCTACCAGATGGAAATCCTGCGCGGCGCATTGCTTTCAATCGGCGGCGGACAGATGACCGCCGCGCGCGCGGTGGGGATGACCCGTTTGCAGTCCATCCAGCATATCATTCTGCCGCAAGCCCTGCGAATCGCCATTCCACCCTGGTCGAACGAGGCTTCGATTGTGCTAAAAGACTCTTCGCTGGTCTATGCCCTCGGCGTGCCTGAAGTATTGCGGCGCGCCCAGCAGTTGAGCGCCACCACCCAGCAGCCAATGCTGGCCTTTGGCGCAGCCGCCCTGATCTATTTTGTGCTGGTCTTTCTCGTCAATCGCGGCCTGGACGCCCTCGCCGAAAAGACCAAACTGCCCACCCAAACGGCCTAACCCAACCAGACAGGAGCAAATTGATGGACTCTCCCATTCTGCAAGCCAAAAATCTGACCAAAATTTACGGTCAAAATGTCATTTTTCAAGATATTTCATTGGATGTCAATCGTGGCGAAACGATCGTCGTGATTGGCCCCTCAGGGACGGGCAAAAGCACCCTCTTGCGCTGTATTAATTTGCTGACCCCCATTAATAGCGGTCAAATCTTCTTAAACGGCAAAGAAATCACCGCGCCCGAGGCCAGCGAAGACAAAGTCCGCCAACAGGTGGGCATGGTTTTTCAGAATTTTCTACTTTTCAACCATCTGACCGCGCTCGATAATGTCATGATCGGCTTGAGCAAGGTCAAGAAGCTGCCCAAAGCCCAGGCCCGCGAAAAGGCGCTCTACGAGTTGAACCGGGTCGGCCTGAGCGACCGCGCAGATCACTACCCCGGCCAATTATCGGGTGGACAGCAGCAGCGGGTTGGGATTGCCCGGGCCCTGGCCATGGATCCAAGCGTGATGCTGTTCGACGAGCCGACCTCTGCCCTCGACCCGGAGCTGATCGGCGAGGTGCTGGGGGTCATGGAAATCCTGGCGCGCGAGCACATGACCATGCTGGTCGTCACCCACGAGATGGGTTTTGCGCGCGAAGTCGCCAACCGGATCGTTTTCATGGAAAAAGGCAGCATCGTCGAGCAGGGCAGCCCCAACGACCTGTTCTACCATCCGCAGCACGAACGCACCCGCGAATTTCTGTGGAAAATCACAGAGCTATACGGGAAAAAGGATGAAGAAGAATGAGCGGCGTGCTTGAGCTTTTTGCCCGCTTTTGGCCGCAGCTCCTGCAAGGTGCCGGAATTACCCTCTTGTTGACGGTCGAGGGGCTGGCAGCCGGGTTGGCGCTCGGCCTGCTGACGGCCCTGGGGCGGGTCTACGGCAACCGTTTCTGGCGTGGACTGGCAATCGGCTATGTCGAAATCTTCCGCGGGACGCCTCTGCTGGTGCAGCTGTTTTTGCTGTATTATGGGCTGCCCGGGCTGGGCATCACCCTTTCGCGTGAGTGGTCGGCCTTCCTGGCCCTGGGGTTAAATTCCGGGGCGTACCAGGCCGAATATCTGCGGGGTTCACTCTTGGCAATCGGCAGCAGCCAGATGATGGCTGGCCGCGCGATTGGCATGTCGAAGTGGCAGACGATCAGAGAAATTATCCTGCCGCAGGCCTTGCGGCTGGCCATCCCGGCCTGGGCCAATGAGCCGGTTTCGCTGCTTAAATCGACCGCTGTGGTTTTTCTGATCGCCGTCCCAGAGCTGATGGCCCAGGGCAAGATTATTGCCGCCCGGACCTACAACCCAATTGGGGCTTATATCACGGTGGCGATTGTCTACCTGGCGATTGTCTACCTGCTGGATGCTTTCTTAAAATGGGCCGAAGTGCGCGTTAAAATTCCGGGCTTCGAGGCCGAAGGCAAAAAGGCCTGAGTTTCGGCAAACCCTGGCTGAATTTCAAAAAAACTATCGGCTTTGGCAGCCGGCAGGGGGGTTCTGAAACAGGCCGCGGGGCGTCTGCTTTTAATCCAGCAGAAAGAAACGACGGTTTGGCGGTAAAATAACAGGATGAGCGACGAATTTGATATTCTTCATCCCCAACCGTTGTTGATTGTTGTTTCTGGCCCTTCAGGCGTTGGCAAGGATACTGTCTTGCAGCGCATGAAGGAGCGTGAACTGCCGTTTCACTTTGTGGTTACGGCCACCACCCGCCCGCGCCGCGCCAATGAAGTGCATGGGCAGGATTATTTCTTCCTTTCAAAGGAAGAATTTGCGCGCATGATCGACGAAGACGAACTGCTGGAATACGCGATCGTTTACAATGACTACAAGGGCATCCCCAAACAACAGGTGCGCGAGGCGTTGGAAAGCGGCAAGGATGTCATCATGCGGATCGATGTCCAGGGAGCGGCCACCATCCGCAAACTTGCGCCAGACGCCATCCTGGTCTTCCTGACCACTGAAAATGCTGAGGAACTGGTCCATCGCCTCGAAACGCGCCGGAGTGAGACGGCTGACAGCCTGAGCCTGCGGATTGCCACAGCCCGCCAGGAACTGAAACGGGTGGACGAGTTTGATTATGTGGTCATCAACCGTGAGTTTTTTCTGGATGATGCCGTCGATACCATCCGCGCGATTATTTCGGCGGAGCATCACCGCGTGATCCAAAGAAAAGTGAGTCTTTAATGTACGAACCCCAACCCCCCGTAGAACGCCCGCCTCAGCCGATGGCGCGGGTGACGCTGCCCCAGGCGACGCCGTATGTCACTTATTCCATTCTTGGCCTGACGATTTTGGTTTACCTGGCCCAGATGTTGAGCGATTTCGTTCTCGGCAATGACTGGCCGGCCTTGCTGGGCATGAAAATTAATGAGTTTATCATCGCCGGGCAGCTGTGGCGGCTCTTTACGCCAGCCCTTTTGCACGGCTCGATCATGCACATCGGTTTTAACATGTACGCCCTGGTGGTGATCGGGAGCGGGCTGGAAAGATTTTTCGGCCACGGGCGTTATCTTTTGCTTTATCTGGCGGGCGCTTTTGCGGGTAACGTGCTTTCTTTTTTAATCTCGCCCAACCCGTCGCTTGGGGCTTCTACGGCTATTTTTGGTTTGCTGGGTGCGCAAGCTGTCTTTTTATATCGTCACCGCGAGCTGTTTGGCAGCCAGGCCCGTTCGGCTTTGCAAAACGTGGTGGTGATTGCCGGGATCAACTTTGTGATTGGCTTGCAGCCCGGCATCGACAATTGGGGACATCTCGGCGGCTTGCTGGGCGGCCTAATTTTTACCTGGTTTGGCGGGCCGCGCTTTGTTGTTGAGGGACTTTATCCGCTGATGCGCCTGGAAGATGAACACGGTCAGATTCAAACTCTGACCGGGATTGGGGTTGTTCTCTTCATTTTTGGGGCCTTGGCCGCCTGGGGGATGGGCCTGTTCGGCAGTTTCTGAGGTTCTTGCGGCTTCTGCGCAAGCCGCGCGGCCTCGCTGCTTAGCCCCTCCCGAACAGGGGCGCAGAACCCGCGCGCAAGACCGTTGTGATTTTTCACAAGAGGGCGATCCTGTTAAAATTTACTCCACCCTGCAAATAGTTTGTATTTCAAATTCAATGTACAGAGGAAAATCATGAAACAAATTTGTGTTGTTGGTGTCGGATACGTGGGCCTGGTGACGGGGGCCTGTTTTTCAGATCTGGGCAACCGGGTGATAGCCCTGGATGTCGACCCTGAACGCATCGAAAATCTCAAAAAAGGCGTCATGCCAATTTACGAACCCGGGCTTGAAGAACTGGTGCGACGCAACGTCAGCGCCGGGCGGCTCTCGTTTACGACCGATTATGCCGAAGCGTTGAAAGAGTGCGAATTTGTCTTTATTGCAGTTGGCACACCTTCCGGCGTTAAAGGCGAAGCGGATTTGCAATATGTGGCCGCAGCCGCCAAATCCGTCGCTGAAAATATGAAATCGGAATTGGTCATCATCAACAAATCGACCGTGCCGATTGGCACCGGCGACTGGGTGGCCGACATCATCCAGCGCGAACAGCCCCAACCGATCGATTTTGCGGTCGTTTCCTGCCCGGAATTCCTGCGCGAAGGCTCCGCCATCGCAGATTTTATGCAGCCGCACCGCAACGTAATCGGCTCGTTTGATCTGGACGCCGCCAACAAGGTTGCCCAACTGCACCTGCCCCTGCGCGCGCCAATCGTCATCACCGACCTGCGCACCGCCGAAATGATCAAATACGCCTCGAATGCTTTCCTGGCGACCAAAATCTCTTTCATCAATGAAATTGCCGAAATCTGCGAAGCCTACGGCGCAGATGTTAAAGAAGTCGCGGCCGGGATGGGTTACGACGCCCGGATTGGCCGCCATTTCTTGGATGCCGGCCTCGGCTGGGGCGGCTCCTGCTTCCCGAAAGATGTCCTGGCCCTGGCGTACATGGCCGAAGAAAAAGGACTCGATCCGCGCATCCTGAACGTGGTCACAGACGTCAACTACGACCGCCGCAAAGCGATTGTGCGCTGGACAGAAGAACTGCTGGATGGCGTCCTCAAGGGAAAAACCATCGGCCTGCTCGGGCTGGCCTTCAAACCCAACACCGATGACATGCGCGATGCGCCCGCAGTCGATATCGCCCGGGAACTGACAGCCGCCGGAGCCAACGTCCGGGCCTACGACCCGGTTGCGATGGAAGTTGCCGCCCCGCTCCTGCCCGCCGTGGAAATGTTCAAAAATCCCTACGAAATGGCAAAAAACTGCGACGCGCTGATCGTCGTCACAGAATGGAACGAATTCAAACAGCTCGACCTGTCAAAAATCAAAAACCTGCTCAAAACGCCGGTCCTCATGGACGGGCGCAACATCTACGACCCGCCCAAGATGCGCGCGATGGGCTTCCGCTATCGCGCGGTTGGAAGATAGTTTGCGGGGCGAATGGGCATTGCTCGCTTCGCCCCAAAGACTGAACACTGGATAGTGACCCCCGATGACCGAATCCCCTCCCGTCTGCGATTACGAAGGCTCTGACTACCAGGCTTCTTTCTGGGATCAGGGCGGGCGCGCCTACGAAGACAAAACCGAAGAAATTGCCCTGAAACGGATGCTGCCCGCCCACGGCCAACGCCTGCTTGAGCTTGGGGCCGGCGCTGGCCGCAATACACCCCGTTACACCGGCTACGAACAGATCGTCCTGCTCGATTATTCGCGCACCCAACTGGCCCAGGCCCGCGCCCGGCTCGGCGATTCGGCCCGTTACGTTTACGTCGCCGCGGATGTGTACAAAATTCCCTTCGTCGAGGGTCTCTTTGACGGCGCGACCATGATCCGCACCCTGCACCACATGGCCGATGCGCCCAAAGCCCTGGCCCAGGTCCGGCGCGTCCTGCTGCCCGGCGCAACCTTCATCCTCGAATTCGCCAACAAACTCAACCTGAAAGCCATCCTGCGCTACTGGCTCGCCAAACAAGATTGGAACCCCTTCACGCTGGAACCGGTCGAGTTTGTCGCGCTTAATTTCGACTTTCACCCCCAAGCGATTCGGCAATGGCTGGAGGAATTGGGCTTTCAGGTTCAGAAAACGCTGACCGTTTCGCACTTTCGGATTGGACTGCTGAAACGCTTACTCCCCGCCAGCCTGCTGGCCGCTTTGGACGGCTTGATCCAGCCGACGGGCGCGTTCTGGCAGCTGACTCCGAGCGTCTTTATGAAAGCCCGCCTCGGGCAGGCCGTTCCCCAGCCCGAACCCGCCAGCCGCAGCCTGCTCGCCAGCTTTCAATGCCCCGAATGCGCCACCCACCCGCTGCTTGACCACTCAGACTACCTCGACTGTCCCGGCTGCGGACGCCGTTGGGCCTTTCGGGATGGGATTTACGATTTCAGAGAGCCGCTTGCCTGAAAATGTCCCTGCTGGACAGAATCAAAAAGTGTGCGGGAAAAATCTCCCGCACACTTTTTCTATCCGTTGCCCCGCCAAAGCGGTTTGCGTTACCGCAGGGCGGGAAGAACCCAAAGGGCGAACCGGGCTTTCAAAACTGAATCTCTTGCGGCGAGCGAAAGCCCCCGCCTGCCCCCACGCAAACGGTCTTGGGCATTTTCTGACTTTGCAGAATTACCCGGCAAGGGGACTGCTAATGGGATAGCAGGCCTTGTCAGGATTTCCCAGCAAGACAATTA
The DNA here is from genome assembly GCA_034004515.1 of Anaerolineales bacterium. GTDB lineage: Bacteria > Chloroflexota > Anaerolineae > Anaerolineales > Villigracilaceae > UBA8950. The sequence goes on from JAVEWN010000011.1 coordinate 40,838, forward strand.
CATAGGCGACCTCGTGTCGCACACACTGCGGTTAATCGGTGGGTGGTTTTTTGCCTGGGAGACTCTTTTGTTTTGGAAAGATACAAACCCGTTAAGGGGTTTTAGGCTTCCGCTAAAGAATGTTCGTGACGATATGCAGGCGAATATGCTTCAATTTTCTGAATTGCCGCCCTATCGTATACCTTTTCACCACAATTTGAACACTCGTAGAACTCCACTGCTGGCACAGTGTAAGTTTGATCTTTGTATTTGCGGATAACATCTTTTACCACCAACTGAATCTTGTCACTGCCGCAAATCGGACAAGTTTTGATAAAAAGTTTATCGTTCATAGTTTTATATCGCCTTTTTAGACGAGATGAGGAAATAATAGGTTTCGACTCCGGCTTCTTGAACCAATTTGCCTTTGGAATAAATCATCAAGCCTTCAAGATTTGTGCTTTGGATAATATGCAAATATTCTCTGGTCTGTTTGCGATACGGGCTTTGAGAGCGGATGGTTTTATAAATGGCTACTGCATTAACGATAGATTCAACGAGGTCCAATTCTGTCAAACCGTCAGATTCCAATTCTAAAACTGGCCTTTTCGCTGAAAGCATAGTGACCGGACAGGATAGCGCATTTGATGCGAACAAGCGTGTCACTCATGAATTGAGTATAGCACAAAGAAAACCCTGAGTTATTTGATTTGGGTGTGTTTCATTTGAGTTGAAGGGTGTTCAGATAGCCAAAGGTAGCCCGGCATAAATTTGTGGTTCGCAAATAGCGGCAACTTCTAAAGCTGTGGTCGGCAAGCCATTTTTTTGAGATGCAATCATCTTGGGTGCCGACCAAGGTTTTCCGTAGAGCGCAGAAACAGCATGATTGAGCCGTCTCTTTTTTGATATTTTAGCAAGCCAACCGGCAGTTTAGTTGAACACAATCTTATCGTCGGCCACGTCAATCTTGACCGAGCCGCCCTGCGCAAATTTGCCCTCCAAAAGTTCTATCGAAAGTGGGCTTTCGACAAATTTCTGAATGGCTCGCCGCAAGGGGCGCGCGCCAAAAGCCGGGTCGTAGCCTTGCTTTGCCAGCCAGGTGCGCGCTTCCGGGCTGAGCGTGACCGAGATTTTATACTCATCCAGCCGTTTCTGGACTTCGCTCATCTGCAAGTCGACAATCTCCTCCATCTCCTCGACAGACAGGGCCGAGAACATGATGATTTCGTCGATCCGGTTTAGGAACTCAGGCCGGAAAGTGCCCTTCAAGGCCTTCTCAATTTTCTCATGCGATGCGCGCAGATCATCGTTGTCTGTGCGCTGCAAGAAGCCCAGCGCGCCGCTCGTGCGGACAAACTCCGTCCCCAGGTTGGAGGTCATGATGATGACCGTGTTGCGGAAATCGACCACGTTGCCCTGTCCATCCGTCAGGCGGCCATCGTCCAAAATTTGCAGGAGCGAGTTCCAGACTTCGGGATGAGCTTTTTCAACCTCGTCAAAGAGTACCACCCGGTAGGGACGGCGGCGGACGGCCTCGGTCAGTTGTCCGCCTTCCTCGTAGCCAACATAGCCAGGAGGCGCGCCGAACAGGCGGCTGGCGGTGTGTTGTTCACGATATTCGCTCATGTCGATTCGGACAATCGCATCTTCGTCGTCGAACATAAACCAGGCCAGGGCTTTGGCGAGTTCGGTCTTGCCAACGCCGGAGGGGCCAATGAAGATGAACGAACCAATCGGGCGCGAGGGGTCTTTCAAGCCGGAGCGCGCCCGCCGAATGGCGTCGCTGATCGCGTGAATGGCTTCCTGCTGGCCGATGATGCGCTCGCGCAAGCGTTCTTCCATTTGCAAGAGCTTGGCCGCTTCGGTTTCCATCATCTGCGTAACCGGGATGCCCGTCCACTGGTTGACCACTTCGGCAATATCATCAACGCTGACGACTTCGTCGATGTGGTGTTCGCGTTCCCACTCGTCGCGGGAGGCCTTGTATTCATCTTCAAGCCGCAATCGCTCAGATTTCTTCTGGGCCGCGCGTTCATATTCGCGCCCCAGGCCGGCCTGTTCTTCCTCTGCCGCGAGCCGGTCAATTTCTTTTTTGAGATCTTTCAGTTCAGGCGGCATCGAATACAGCGCAACCCGCAATTTGGCGGCCGCCTCGTCGATCAGATCAATTGCTTTGTCGGGCAGGTGGCGGTCGGTCACGTAACGGTCTGCCAATTGGGCAGCCGCCCGCAGGGCCTCGTCCGAAAAACGGACTTTGTGGTGGGCTTCGTAACGATCCCGCAGGCCCATCAACATCTTAATCGTATCTTCCACGTTCGGTTCGTCGACGTAGATCGGGGCGAAACGGCGCTCGAGGGCCGGGTCTTTTTCGATGTGTTTGTGGAACTCGTCCAGCGTGGTTGCGCCGACACACTGCAATTCGCCGCGCGCCAGGGCGGGCTTGAGCATGTTTGAAGCATCCATTGCGCCCTGGGCCGCGCCTGCGCCGACGACGGTGTGCAATTCATCGATCATCATGATGATTTCACCTTGCGAGCGCTGCACTTCTTCGATGACCGCTTTCAAGCGTTCCTCAAACTCACCCCGGAAGCGCGACCCGGCGATCATCGCGCCCAGATCGAGCGCCACCACTCTTTTGCCCGAAAGAATTTCAGGGACATCGTTGCTCTCAATTTTTTGGGCAAGGCCCTCCACAATCGCCGTTTTTCCGACGCCGGCCTCACCGATCAAAACCGGATTGTTCTTGGTGCGCCGGGAAAGGACCTGGATCAGGCGCAAAATTTCTTTATCCCGGCCAATGACCGGGTCCAGCTTGCCTTCGTGGGCCATCTGGGTCAGATCGCGCGAGTATTTTTCGAGGGTGCGGTAGCGCGTCTCGGCCTGCGGGTCGGTCACACGCTGTCCGCCGCGCAGCTGCTGAACGGCATCCTGAACCCGCTCACGGGTAATGCCGGTCGTTTCGAGGATGCGGGCTGCCGGGGTGTTGCGTTCCGTCAAAATCGCCAGGAAGATGTGTTCAGTTGAAATATATTCATCCTTCAGACGGTTGGCTTCTTCATTGGCGAGGTCAATAATCCGTTTCACGCGCGGGGTAATAAAAATCTGGCCGGCTCCGCCGCCAAAAATATTGGCTTTTGGGCTGGCCCGCAAGGTGGCATCCAGCCGGTCGGCCAGCGCCTGGGCATTGACACTCAGAATCTCAAGAATTTGGGGGATAACACCGCCCGGCTGCTCGATCAGGGCCAGCAGGATATGCTCAGTATCGATCTGGTTGTGGCCGTAACGCTGGATGATTTCTGCTGCGCGTTGAGCGGCTTCTTGCGCGCGTTCGGTAAAACGATCAAATCGCATCATAACTATTTTCCTTTTTTGCCTAAAGCAAACAATCCATATTTTGTTCCAGAATTATAGCAAACCGCTGTAGAGGAATACCAAGAACGGCATAAGAAATCTGTATGAGTCTATTCTACACTCGATTTTGGGTGCGCGTTATAATATTCAGAATGACCCTGACCCCCACCGTTACGCCGCCCAGCACCTGCGGACAGGCCCGCCCGCTCAATATCCTGCGCGATCTGCCCCGCGTGGCAGATCTGATTGAAACCTGCTTCAAAGAAACAATGGATTCGAGCGGGCGCTCGCACCTCCAGGAAATGCGCCGTCACGCTCAAGACCGTATTTTTCTCGGCTGGGCCCCGCATGTGGTCGATATGGTTTCTCTGCCGCTCTCAGGCTTTGTCTGGGAAGCAGACGGTAAATTGGTCGGCAACGTCAGCCTGATTCCGTTTCACCGTCCTGGCCGGCGGATTTACCTGATCGCCAACGTTGCGACCCACCCCGATTACCGCGGGCGCGGCATTGGCCGGATTCTTACCGCAATGGCAGTCGAGCGCGCTCAAGAAAAAAACGCCAACAGCCTCTGGCTGCATGTCCGCGATGACAATCCCGCCGCGATCAAAATTTACCATAACCTCGGCTTTAGAGAGCGAATGCGCCGCACCGGATGGTACGCGGCTGCCAGCATCTCGCATAGAACTGACTCGGGAACCATCTTCCAGATCCGCTCCCGCGCCGCCCGTGACTGGGATTTGCAGCGCAATTGGCTCGAACGGGCCTACCCGAACGAGTTGGACTGGTATCAGACGCAATCCTGGACATCCTTCGGGCCGCGCCTGTGGGATGGCTTCTATCGCCTGCTGGCCGACCTTGAAGTTTCGCAGTGGGCAATTGAATCGCAGGGTCAATTACGGGGTGTGGTCAGCTGCCGCTATCAGGCCGGCAAAGCGCCGCATACCTGGCTGGCTTGTCCAGCCCGCCCGGATGATGAAACTTTACCGGCCCTGCTGCGCTATGCGCGCGGACGGTTTTCGCACCTGAACGGCTTGCATCTTGAGTACCCGGCTGGGCCTGCCGACGCCTCCATCCGCGCTGCCGGCTTTACGCCCCAACGCACCTTACTTTGGATGGAAGCGCCCGGCCAGCAACCAAACTGATTTTTATCCGTATACGAGAATACCAACTTGCAAGATTTGTTAGAAATCAAGGAGAAAAAATGAACAAATTTCTAATTCGCTTACTGATTAACGCCGTTGCCCTGTATGCTGCGGTTTCATTGGTGGCTGGCATTCAGGTTCTTCCTGGAACCGGTTGGATTTCATATCTTGGCCTGGCCTTCATCTTTGGCTTACTGAATGCCCTGGTGCGTCCCGTCCTCAAATTCCTGACCTGCCCGCTGATTATCCTGACTCTCGGCCTGTTTACGCTGGTCATCAACACCCTCATGTTCTGGCTGACCGGCCTGATCGGCCTCTATTTTAAAGTCGGGTTTACGGTCGATAGTTTCTGGGCCGCCTTGCTGGGCGGCATCATCGTCAGCATTGTCAGCGTCGTGCTGACCGCCTTCTTCAAAGACGATAAACGTTAATTTCATCTGCACCACGGGCAAAAATCAAAAGATTTCGCGCTGGCCGCGAAATCTTTTCTTATTCGTTTAATAGGTTGCCTCACGCCAAAAGCCATAGTATAGTTGTATAGAAGCGGAGGCACGATGGCAATCAAAGTATTGCTGGTCGAAGACAATCAAGACAATCAGGATTTGATGCGTTTTCTTCTCGAACGCAACGGATACATCGTCGTGACAGCCCTGAATGGCAAGCTCGCCCTCGCAGCGGCCCGCCGCGAACAACCGGATGTCGTCCTGATGGACCTGACCATGCCTGAAATGAACGGCTGGGAAGCCGCGGCAGCCATGAAAGCAGACCCGGCCCTGGCCCACATCCCGCTGATTGCCGTCACCGCCCATACCCTGCCCGGAGATCGCCGCAAAACCCTGGGGGCCGGTTTTGACAATTACATTTCCAAACCGATCAACGTCAAAATGTTCGATCACGTCGTAGCCCAGGTTTTAGAAAAGCGTGAAAACGAAACCAACAGCTGAACCCGGATGGCCCCGATCCGCTTTCCCTCCCGGCCTAAATTCATCCGGCAGGGAAAGTTTTTTTAAATGATAAAATGCTCCCACAAACGTATATAATCCAAATAGGCTATCCAAACATCGCCCGATCAGTGCCTGTTGTGAATACAGCCCATCCGAGGTGGCTTATGAAAAAAACAATCACCATCAGCCTTTTGTTCTTCTTTAGTATCCTGCTGGCCGCCTGCGGCGCGGGCCAACCCACCGAACCTGCCGCTCCCACCGTCGATATCAGCCTCATTCAAACCCAGGCCGTCCAAACCGTTGTGGCCGGCGTCACGCGCACCGCACAAGCCCTGCCCACCGAAACCCCCGTCCCGCCGACGGAAACCCTTGTCCCCTCCCCAACCGTGAGTGCGACCCCTGAAAACACCGCCACGGCCACGGTCAATGTCTGCAATAACTCCATTTTTGTGGCAGACATCAGCGTAGCCGATGGGGCCCAAATTGAAGCCGGCAAAAAATTCGTCAAGACCTGGAAAGTCAAAAATATTGGCTCGTGCAACTGGACAACGACCTACACCCTGCGCTACGGTTATAGCGACCGGATGGCCGGGCGCGACTCGTACCTGCGGGAAGTCATCCTGCCCGGCCAGGAAGCCGAGATCAGCCTTGAACTGACCGCCCCCACCAAACCCGGCAGCTACCGCGGCTATTGGGTTTTGTTTGACAACAACGGCTATTCTTTCGGCCAATATCTGTCCGTCATCATCAACGTGCCATGACCCCCGCCGAACTGGCCCAGGCCCTCAAAGAACAGGCCCGCCAGCAGGGTTTTACGCTGGCGGGCATTACGTCTCCTGAGCCGCCAACCCATTTTGACGCCTATCGTAGCTGGATCCAAGCCGGACGCCAGGCTGAGATGGCCTATCTGGCAAATGAGCGCGCCCTTGAACGGCGCGCCGACCCGCGCCGCATCCTGCCCGAATGCCGCTCCATCCTGCTGGTCGGGATGCCCTACCCCCCGCCGCCGGCCTCGCCCTTAAACGACCCGACTCCGCGCGGACGGGTGGCCGCCTATGCGCTGGGGACAGACTACCACCTCGTCATCCCCGAACGCTTGCAAAAGCTGGTGACTTTTCTCGAAACCGAAGCCGGGCACGCCATCCCCAACCGCATCTACACCGACACCGGCCCCGTCCTCGAACGTGACCTGGCCCAGCGCGCCGGCCTGGGTTGGATCGGCAAAAACACCTGCCTGATCTCCCCGCGCCACGGTTCCTACTTTCTGCTCGGCGAAATTCTGCTCGGCATCGATCTGCCCGCGGATCCGCCCTTTGACAGCGACCAGTGCGGAACCTGCACCCGCTGCCTCGAAGCCTGCCCCACCCAGTGCATCCTGCCCAATCGCAGCCTGGACGCCCGACGCTGCATCTCCTACCTGACCATCGAAAACAAGGGCGACATTCCCGCAGACCTGCGCCCGCTGATGGCAGAGTGGGTCTTCGGCTGCGACATTTGCCAGATGGTCTGCCCCTGGAACAAACGCTTCGGCCAGCACGAACCGGACCCCGCCCTTGCGCCGCGCGCCGACCTGCCCTTCCCCTCCCTGGCCGCCGACCTGGCCTTGGATCCGCAAGAATTCAACCGCAAATTCAAGGACAGCCCGCTCAAACGCGCCAAACGGCGCGGCTACCAGCGCAGCCTGGCGATTGCCGCCGCCAACAGCCGCGAAGAATCCCTGCTGCCGGCCCTGGCCGCTGCCCAAAACCACGACGAGCCGCTCGTCGCGCGCCACGCCGCCTGGGCCGTCAAACAACTTCAACAAGACCTAAAAGCCCCAACCTGAGTCAAGGTTGCTTGTTCGATCCACCTCGTCCTGAGCGGAGGCCCGCACGATTCTGCGGGCCGTAGTCGAAGGACATTTCCCTGCAAATCAGCCTTCAACTACGCTCCCTGCAACTACGCTCCCTGCGACTACCCTCAGGGCGAAAAATCTTAATAGGACATGGTCAAACTACTCGTGCTTCGTCAGGAAAAGCAGCCTCCTCGCAAGAACAGGCCCATTTTAGGGCAGGGTGTGAGTAGCCAAAGTTGCTTGCGCAAATTCCCTTCCTCCCCTACAATCAGGCTAATCCATCCAAGAAAGCGCTTACAATCATGCGAATTAGCCCAAAAATGAAGGCACTCTCCCAAAATAAAGACCTGCTTCTCAGCCTGAATTACTACCTGCTATTTATCTACCTCGGCCTGAGCATGGGCGCTGCCGGCCCAACCATCCCCTCGCTCGCCACTCAGCTGGGGGTCAGCATCGGCAGCATGGGCTTGCTGCTCGTGATTGGCTCGATTGGCTATACCCTCGGCACCAGCTTGAGCGGGCGGATATTCGACCGTCTGCCGGCCCACCCGGTGCTGGGTGTCAGTCTGCTGGTCTGCGCGGCCCTGACCGCGCTCATCCCGCTCATTCCGCTCTTCTGGCTTTTGGCCGCGCTCTATTTTGTGCGCGGCATTTTCGACTCAATGGCCGGAGCAGGCCCCAATACGCTCCTGGTTTGGGTCCATAAAGCAAAAGCCGCGCCGTACATCAACGCGCTCCATTTTTTCTTTGGGCTGGGGGCTTTCCTTTCGCCCTTTATTTTTGGCCTGTTGGTCGGCTTTGAAAACGGCTATCGTTGGATTTTCTGGATACTCTCCGCTTACGCCGCGCTGGCAGGGATTCGCCTGCTGACGCTGCCCGGCTCCCCGCAGCCTGAAGCGGCAAAAACTGCAACGACTCAAACGCCCGGCCTGAAAATCCCCTACCCGCTGGTTTTTGCGGCCGCCTTCTTCCTTTTCTTCTACGTCAGCGCCGAACTGAGCTTTGGCAATTGGATTTACACCTACACCCTCAGCCTCAACCTGACCAACGCCGCCGGGGCTGCATTTCTCAATTCCGGCTTTTGGTTTGCCTTCACGTTTGGACGGCTGGTCTCCGTTCCGCTGGCCGTGCGCTTCAAACCAGCCCAGATGGTGGCCTTTGGCCTGGGCGGCGCCTTATTCTTTGCGCTGATCCCGTTCCTCTTCCCTCATTCCCTGAGCGCGCTGTGGGTTGTCGCGCTCGGCCTGGGCCTGTTCATGGCCCCCGTCTGGCCGGGCGGATTTAATCTCGCCGGTCAATCGCTCGTCCTGACGGCCACCATCAGCAGCATTATCTTGCTTGGCGATAGCCTGGGCGGCATGATTCTGCCGTCGGCCACGGGCAAAATCATTGAAGGGTTGGGCGCGCCCGCCATGATCTATCTCGTTTTCGCCAGCCTGGCCCTCAACCTGGTGGCTTTCCTTTTTATGCTCAAACTTCGTCAGAAAGAATCAAAAATCCCCGGCGTTTGAAGGCCGGGGATTTCGTAAAGTCAGCGATTATTATTAGCGAACAACAACAACATTGCTGGCCTGGGCGCCTTTGGGGCCCTGCTCAACCGAGAATTCGACCTGTTGGCCTTCTTCGAGGTTGCGGAAGCCGTCGCCTTGAATGGCAGAAAAATGAACGAAGACATCTTCGCCGCCATCGCGGGAGATGAAGCCGTAGCCTTTGCTCCCATTGAACCATTTGACTGTGCCGGTGATACGATCAGACATTGTATTTGCTCCTTAGTGCAAAAAAAGAAAATCGGTTTGAGACACCCTGCTCGTTCTGGTTACATTTTAATAAAAAGGCCCACGAGTAAACCGTGAGCCACATTATCTTCTGTAACGCGAACTAACTGGTATCCTTCACATCGCATAATACTACAGGCCATAATTTGTGTCAATGAATTTAAGCCTGCAAAATTCAACGAATTTTCTGCCTCTATCTGCCGCTTAACGGCCAGCGATGAGGCTGCTTCCTGCTTTGTTCAATCCAATTTTCAGTCAATTTGAAAACGATCGCAACCCATGACACCCAGACGTTAAATATCGTGTAAAATGACCCTCGCAAAGCGTCTGCTTGCAAAAAAATTCATAGAGGAACTCCGTGGCCGCGAGCCATTGGGCAAACAATGGCTCGCGCTCCCTGGGTTCCGGGAGAAAACTCATGACGTTTGAAGAACCGCTCACGGAACGAAGCGGGCTGGAAAGCCCGGCTAAACTATCTGCGCGCCTCAACCTGCCCTTTGACGATTTGCGCCTGCTGACCCGCGCCCTGACCCACAGCTCGTATGTCAACGAACATGGCAATGCCGGGGATGACAATGAACGGCTGGAATTTCTGGGGGACGCTGTTCTCGATTTTCTGGTGGGGGCCTATGTCTACCAGCATTTTGTCGAAATGCGCGAAGGGGAGATGACCCGCATGCGCTCGGCCCTGGTGCGGACGGAAGCCTTGGCCTACCTGGCGCGCGAGTTGGAGTTAGGCAATGCCCTGCGCCTGGGACGCGGCGAACTGCAAAGCGGAGGCCGCAGCCGCGAAACGCTCTTGTGCGGCACATTCGAAGCCCTGGTCGGCGCGCTTTATCAGCACAAGGGTCTGGAAGCCGCCCGTGATTTCGTCCTGCCTCTGATTAAGCCGCTGGCCGACAGATTCTCGTTTGAAGTGCCAGCCCTGACGATTGACGCCAAGTCCCGCCTGCAAGAATGGTCGCAGCATGAGGGCCTGGGGATTCCAAAATACATCCCCACCGCCACAGAAGGCCCTGACCACGCCAAAATCTTTGTTGCCGAAGTCCATATAGACGGGAAACTGTTTGGGGTTGGGGCTGGCACGAGTAAAAAGGAAGCCAGCCAGGCTGCCGCCCAAAATGCCATCGATAACATGGACATGAATGCGGATCTAACCGGCAATTAGCCACCCTGCAAATGAGCGAACGAGAGACAAGATACAAACATGCCTTTAAGACTTAAATCCCTGGAATTGCACGGTTACAAAACGTTTGCATCGCGCACACATTTTGAGTTTGCGGATGGCATCACCTCGATTGTCGGGCCAAACGGTTCGGGCAAGTCGAATATTGCCGATTCGCTGCGCTGGGTGCTGGGAGAGCAATCGCACAACTTGCTGCGCGCCAAAAAGACCGAGGACATGATCTTCGCCGGTTCTGAACAGCGTCCACGGGCCGGAATGGCCTCGGTCACCATCACTTTCGACAATACGGTCGGCTGGCTGCCAGTCGATTTTAGTGAAGTGGCGGTCACGCGCCGCGCTTATCGCGATGGGCGCAACGAATATCTCTTAAACGGACAAACCGTGCGCTTGAAGGACATCAACGAACTACTGGCCCAATCCGGGCTTTCAGAGCGCACCTACACCATTCTCGGCCAGGGCATGGTCGATGCCTCGCTGGCCCTCAAGGCCGACGAGCGCCGGCGTTTGTTCGAGGAAGCCGCCGGAATTGGCCTGTACCGCGCGCGGCGCGAGGAAACCCTGCGCCGCCTCGAAAATACCGAGCGCAACCTGGAACGCGTGCTCGACATTCTGGCAGAACTGGAGCCGCGCCTGCGTTCGCTCGAACGCCAGTCGCGCCGGGCGCAGGAATACCTGCAAGTGCAAGCCGACCTGAAACTGGTGCTGCGGGAGTGGTATGGTTATCACTGGCATTTGGCTCAGCAAGAGCTTTCTGAAGTGCGTGAGATTGCCAACCAGCAGGAACGCCGCTTAAAAGAATCGCGCCAGAACTACGCCGCCCTGAGCGATGGATTTAATAGCACCCGCCAGCGTTTGCTCGAGCTGCGCGGACAGCTAAATGAGTGGCACCGCGAATCGGCGGGCCTGCATAACCAGCGCGAAGCCGTCAGCCGGAGTTTGGCCGTCCTTGAAGAACGCCGCCGCTCTCTGACGGAAAGCCGTCAAAACAGCCTGGCCGAGCAGGAACGCCTGAGCGACGAAGAACGCCTGGCGCGCGAACGGCTGAGCGAGGCCGAAGGTGAGCTGGAACGCATCCAGGCGGAGGCCGGCGAGGCCAAAAGCCAGGAAGCCGAAGCCAAGACGGCCTTGCTGGCGCGCCAACTCGAACGCGCCAAAGCCGAGCAAAAATTGCAATCGGCGCGCCAGGAACTCAACCAGCTGAATGCGCGCCGCGCCCAATTGACGGCGCGCCTGAACGAACTCAAAAACCGGATCGACTCGCAGCGCCAGAAATTGCAGCAGGCCGATCTTGCGATTGCAACCGCCGAACAAAGCGCCAAAGAGGCCGATAAAAAGCACCAATCGGCTCAAAACGCGCGCGGCGCGGCTCAGAAAACCTTCGATGAGATTGAAAGCGCTTTAACGGCCCTCCGCCAAACGCTGGCCGGACAAGAAACGGAGCGGCGCGCCCTGCTGGATGAGCGCAATCAGCGTCAGGCCGAGCAGGCCCGCCTGAAGGCCCAACTGGATGTGCTCGAAAAGGCCGAGGCCTCGCTAACCGGCTACGCCGAGGGCGCGCGCGCCCTGATCCAGGCCCGGTTGGCCGGCGCGCAGGGCGCTTTCTCAGCCGGGTTGGAGGTCTCCGCGGAATACGAAACCGCGATTGCCGCCGCCCTGGGAGATGGCCTGGACGCGGTCGTCTTTGAAAACGCCCAGGGCGTGGAGGCGGCCCTCGAATACCTGGAACAAAAGCAAACGGGTAGAACGCTGCTGCTGCCTGTCGAAACGGTAAAAGCCGAAAAGGCCGCAAAAATTCCCCAGGATGCGGATCTTTTGGGCCTGGCCGCAGCTTTTATCCAAACTTCTGAGCAACTGCGCCCGGCCCTGGAGGCCCTGCTGGGCAAAACTGTGCTGGTGCGCGACCGGGCCGCTGCCAAACGTTTGCGGGACGACCTGCCCGGGTTGCGCCTGGTGACGCTCAGGGGCGAAGTTTTCCGGCCGGATGGTTTGATTCAGGCTGGCAAGGAAACCCGCGCCGCCACCCTCAGCCGGACTCGGGAAAAGCGCGAGCTGCTGGAGGCCCTGAACACCGCCAACGCCGGCTTGGAAGCGCTGTATGAGCGTTTGAACCGCCTGACGGCTGAGATTTCTGGCGGGCAGCAGCAGAGCGCGGCGCGCGAGGCGAAACTGGGCGAGGCTCGTAAAGGCCTGAACGAGACGACCAGCGCCGAACAGCAGGCCGGCCTGGCTGCTGAAAGCGCCCGCCGCCAGCGCGATTGGCAGACCGCCCAAAAGGACAGCTTGAAATCAGAACTGGCCCAATCCGAGAAGGATTCGAGCCGGGCCGGTCTTGAATTGGAAGAAATCGAAGAAAATCTGGAGAATTCCCAGCTTAAGCTGCGCGGCTTGAACGGCGAAATGGCCGCGTTGGCCCTCGACGAATTGCAATCGCAGGTGACGTATTGGGGAACGCGGGTGCAGGTTTCAGAGCGCAGCCTGAGCGACGCGCGCGCGCGGCGCGCCGAGCGCGAGCAAGCCATCCAGGGCGCGCTGACGCGGATTGAATCTGCCCGGCAGCGGGTGGAGGCGATTGGGCAGGCTTTTGCGCGCCTGGACGATGAAAAGAGCGGCCTGCTTCAGCAGGAAGGCCAATTGCAAGCCGGGATCGAAGTTTTTAGCCTGAAGATCGAACCGGCTGAGGTGGCCCTTACCGGAGCCGAAAATGAAGAAACCGACCTGCAAAGCCGCGAAACCGAAGCCCAGCGCCAGCTGGCCCAGGTGGAACGCTACAACTCGCAAGCCCAGATCGAGCTAAACCGCAAGCAGGAGGCGCTCGAGAGTTTACGCCGCCGAATTGAAGAAGATTTTGGGCTGGTGCAGTTCGATTATCACACGGACGTTTCCGGCCCGGTTCCGCTCCCGTTGGGTGAGATGGTCGAGCAGCTGCCCGTGGTGACGGAACTTTCGCCTGAACTGGATGACACTTTGAATCAAAAACGGGCCCAACTGCGGCGGATGGGTGCGGTCAACATGGATGCCCAGCAAGAGTTCGAGTCGGTCCGTGAACGCTACACGTTTATGACCGCCCAGGTGGAAGACCTGAAGCAGGCCGAAATTGACCTGCGCCAGGTGATTGCGGAACTGGACGAATTAACCAAACGTGAGTTTTTTAAGACTTTTGAACTGGTGGCGGTTGAATTTAAGGCTATTTTTACGCGCTTGTTCGGCGGCGGGTCCGCCCGCCTGGTGCTGACCGACCCGGATAACCTGAGCGTGACCGGCATAGACATCGAAGCGCGCCTGCCGGGCCGCCGCGAACAGGGGTTGGCGCTGCTTTCGGGCGGCGAACGCTCGCTGACGGCGATCTCGCTCGTCTTTGCCCTGCTGAAAGTTTCGCCTACCCCGGTCTGTGTGATGGACGAGGTCGATGCGATGCTCGACGAGGCCAACGTTGGCCGCTTCCGCGATCTGCTGGGCGAGTTGGGCCGCGATACCCAATTCATCATCGTGACCCACAATCGCAACACCGTTCAGGCGGCGGACGTAATCTACGGCATCACCAAGGGCCGCGATACCACCAGCCAGGTCATCAGCCTGCGCTTGGATGAGTTGAGCGATGAGATGCTGGGGAAAAGTGCCGCTTAAATAAAAATATCCAGGCAGGATACCGGCGGCACCCGGGAACGTTCGCTTATCGCTGCTTCCTTTCGGACCTGACGAAGTTCACAAAGTCCCGCCGCGCCGGGCCTGCCCGGACAAGTGGCAAGCATACTCGAAGTGGGGGGCTGTGTCAACATTTTGGGTTTCTTTCTGTATGGCGTTCTCAAAGTCGGAAATGTCATTGTTTCACCCGGCTGAAGAACGCCGGGTGAAGCAATGACATGCCATATTTGTATCCAACAGTCACGCGACTTTGAGAAAACCATATTTTTGTCGCCGGTCAAAGGTTAAACCACGAAGGGCGCGAAGGCCACGAAGGCACGAAGTGCGCCAAGCAAAACCAAAAGACGTAAAAAATCTGCGTTTTTCCACGTCATCCGCGTTCTACTGCCTTTGACCTGAGTAGTAACGAAAATCTTAAAAAAATAAATCTGCGGCGTTATTCTTGTTCAACTGCTTGCGCCAAAAAGGGGTCGATTGCAAGCGTCAAAAGCCGCGGAATGTTATATACTTTGAGAAGGACGACCTCCCATAGCGGGGAAATCTTCTGCCCAGACCATGCCGAAACCTGCCTGCACCCTGATCGCCCCCCTTGCAAGCAAAGCCCAAATTATCACATTGGGGTTGGATTGCCTGCGCCAGCAGGCCGACCTGCCAGATGACTTGCTCGTCATCCATACCCGGGCCGAACGACCGGAAACTGCCAAGGCCCTGGCGCGCCTGCAAACTGACCTGCCGGAACACTATCCGCAGGTTTCTTTGCGCACCCAGGAACTGACCGAAAACGGTCTGGCGCTGCAAGATGTGACCGCCCCAGAGGAGGTCGCGGTCGCTTTCCGGGCCTTGTACGCCGAAGTGCGGATTCTCAAGCTCCAGGAACGGCGCATCCACCTGCTGATCTCCGGCGGACGGCGCACCCTGACGGTTTTTGGGATGGCCGTCGCCCAGATGCTCTTCGACGACGATGACCATCTCTGGCACCTGGCCTCGCACCCGGCCCTGGAAGCATCCGCCGGGCTGCACGCCGGGCCGGGCGAGTGGGCGCGCCTGATCCCGATCCCGGTCATCGCCTGGGGACGGCTTTCACCGGCCTTGGCCGCCCTGCGTGAAGTCGATAACCCTTTCGAGGCCGCCGATCGGCTCGGGCAATTGCGCCTGCGCGAACAGTGGGACATGGCGCGCATCTTTGTCCTGACGGGCCTGAGCGCTGGCGAGCGCCCGGTGGTGGAGTTGCTGGTGCGCGATGGCCTCAGCCAGAACGAGATCGCCGGGCGGCTGAGCCTTTCACCGCGCACCGTCGAGCAGCACCTGCGTTCGGCTTACCGCAAAGCCGGCCAGCGCTGGCAGGTTGAATCGGTCAACCAGACCCAGTTGGTGCGCCTGCTGCTGCCGTTCTGGCAATATTGAGCCCAAAGATTGCGGGTTTTCCCGCATGACACCCGGCCCCGTGCGCGGTATGCTATCAGCGCAGTTCCCAGGGGGGCGCGCAAACGGGGAGAGTGGGAATTGTTGTTTTGATACTTTTGATTGGCTTTTGTCAAATAAGGAGGCTGCATGGATGAGAAAGTATTAATGGCCGCCCTGGCTGGTCTGCTGCATGATGTGGGCAAAGTGGAGCAACGCGCAAAAGATGATCCCTGGAACCCGCCTCAGGATGCGCGCGGCAGCGGACAACCCGTTCACGCCGCCTGGAGCATTCGCGTAGCGGACCTGGTTCCACAAAAATACAAAGCCGCCGCCCTGGCCGGAGCTTATCATCACCACCCGCAAGCATCGCCCGCCCAGGATCAATATCTGAGCAAGCTGGTGGCCCTGGCCGATAAATTAAGCGCCGGGGAACGCTCGGATTTGACCGAGAAATATAAAACCAAAAAGCCGCCCCAACAGCTAGTTTCCATTTTCGATCGGATTCTTCAGGATGGTAACAATCGCCTGGCAGAACATTATTTGCCTGTTGCTCCACTTTCCTTAGACGCAGTTGCGGCTTACGTTGATTCGGAAAAACAACCAGCAGAAAATACCCGCGACCAGTATGATGATTTGCGTCTGGCACTTGAAACCGCTGTCAAACAAGACATTCAGGATGGTGAAACCTATCTGGAGCATGTCCTGGCTGAAATGCAGCGGCTGACCTGGTGCGTGCCTTCGGCATACTATCACTCGATTGCAGATGTTTCGCTCTACGATCACAGCCGCATGACTGCTGCGCTGGCGGTTTGCATGGCTGATTTTCCCGAAACGGAAATTGATCGCTTGCTGTTGGCGGTGCGCGAGACTTTTGGGAATAACGCAAAGACTCTGCCCGATACCTCGGTTGCCCTGTTGGTCGGCGGCGATATTTCGGGCGTGCAGCATTTTATTTACACCATCGCCTCCAAAGGCGCGGCCAAAACCCTGCGCGGACGTTCGTTTTACCTGCAACTATTGACTGAAGCAGCCTTGCGCTTTGTGCTGTATCGGCTCGAACTGCCTTATAGCAATGTGATTTATTCTGGCGGCGGCAATTTCTTCCTGCTTGCGCCGGTTTCTGCCGGGGAAAAATTACCCGCTGTGCGCGCCGAACTCAGCCGCATTCTGCTCAAGCATCATGGCACGGCCCTTTATCTGGCCCTGGGTTCTGCCGAAGTGCCGGCCAGTGGTTTCAGACCAGGCAAACTACCCCAACACTGGGACGCCATGCACAAAGCCATCAATGCCGCCAAGCAGCAGCGTTACAGTGAATTGGACGCCGAAATGTACGCGCAGGTTTTTGCGTTACCCTCCACGGGCGGAAACCCGCAGGAAACCTGCTCCGTCTGCGGTGACGATCAGCGCAAAACTACAGCATTAGATGATACGGAAGCGCAGAAACGTATTTGCAGCCTGTGCGATTCTTTTGACAAAGAAATTGGCAAAAAATTACCAGACGCAAAATTTGTTGTGCTGGGCTGGCAAGACCCTCAGCCCCGGGCGGGAGAGACAGCCGCCGATGCGCTGACTGAACTGGGCATGACTTTCCAGTTTTCAAATGAGGCAGCCAAAATTCAGGTTTCTGCGAAACGGGCAACCGTCTGGGCGCTGGACGATCCGGTTAACGGGAAATACCCACAGTTGAATATTCCCGCCGCGCATATTTTGCGCTATACCGCCAACCAGGTGCCGCCCAAAACACTGGATGAGATGCAGAAGGAAACAGAAGGCGGTTTCCAAAAGCTGGGCGTGATTCGCATGGATGTGGACAATGTCGGCGAGATGTTCAAGCACGGCCTGGGCGACCAGGCCACACTTTCGCGGATTGCGGCGCTCAGTTTTCAGCTTTCACTTTTTTTTGAAGGCTGGATCAAACGCATTTGCGAAAGAAATGGGCGCAAAGAAATCATCTATACGGTTTACACCGGCGGCGACGATGTTTTCTTGATTGGCCCCTGGGATGTGATGCCCGTCCTTGCGCAGGAAATTGCCGGGGAGTTTGGCAAATACACGGCCAGTCACCCCAAAATCACGATCAGCGCCGGGATGTCGTTTATTGGCGGAAAATACCCCATCTACCAGGCCGCCGAAGATGCCCATAATGCGCTTGAAGAGGCCAAAAAGCTGCCGGGAAAAGACGCCTTTCACTTTTTGGGAAAAAGCTGGAAGTGGGCGGTCTTTGGCAAATTGGCGGAAAAACAGGAACAGTTGGGAAAAATTGTCGGCAGAGATAAAGATGATCTGGAGGGGCCGCAGGCCATCATCCAAACCTTGCGCCAACTGGCCCAGGATGCGGAATTGCACTCCAAAGGCAAATCGCGCCATGTTTGGGGGCGCTGGATGTGGCTGGGAACGTACCAGCTTAAGCGCATGGCAGAACGCGCCAAAGGCAAAAGCGAGTTGGCCGCGCAAATCGAAGCCGTCAGCGCTGATTTACAAAATGAAAATTACCAAAATATCGATCAGTGGGGCACTGCTGCCCGCTGGGCACAGTTGAAAAAACGCTAAAAAATAAGCAAAAAGGAGAGTGAACGATGGCTGATGTAACCAGTATTATGAACGCCGATCCTACAGGGGAGGAATTGGTTGAATTTGCTAAAACCAAAGCTCAACTGTGGTGTAAGGACTTGAAACGCACCCAAATTCGCAATATCTTTACAGAAGCACGCGAAATTGATGCCGCATGGGACAGTAGCCCTACCAAAACCATGCGACGGCTTAATTTGCTCAAAGCAAAACTGGCCTATCAACAAGCACGTAATGAAAAATCAGAAGGTTTACGAGGCCTGGTTGATGTATTAACAAAAGCAATTAATGAAGTTGGGAAAGCGCCCGAAACCCAAAGAACGGAAAAATTTCGCCGTTTTATGGATTTATTTGAAGCCATTCTGGCTTATCACCGCGCTTTTGGTGGTAATTAATTAACAGAGTACGGAGGATACTAAAATGACAGATATTAATCTTTACGGGCGTGTGATTATCACAGCCGACATCAAAACGATTACCGGCTTACATATTGGCGCGTCTAATACAGGCTTGGAAATCGGTGGAGTGGATAAGGCCGTCATCCGCAATCCTTTGACTGACGAGCCTTATATTCCAGGGTCAAGTCTGCGGGGCAAAATGCGCTCCCAAACTGAAAAAGTGTTGGGAGCCTCGCAAAATAACCCGATCGGGCAATAGGTCCAAATCCAT
>JAVEWN010000181.1:0-2891 GCA_034004515.1 Anaerolineales bacterium
CAAGCGCGGGACTTGGCAGGAAAAAGCCAAAAGGCGAACGGGCTTTCGGGGCTGAATCGCCGAAAGGGTGGACAAACCCGCACTTGTCCAGTTCGCGCGGGGTTGGGCTTCTATTTTTTCTCCCAGCATACGAATAGATTGTTGTTTACACTGGCCATGGATGAAATAAACGTTTGGTTGTCAAAGCCTGGAAGTTTCTGAAGCTGATGCAAGAGTTCTTTGTCTCCCTGTGTGCCGTGAGGAATGCGTAATGTATGCTTTTTCGTCTCCAAAAGCCAGAAAGCATCCGGTCGGGCTGGCCCTTCGTCGGTGGTTTGAATAGATACCCGTATCAATTCAAGCCATGAGATTGTAAACTCACGACCATCAGAAACTATAAATTTAATTTCCTTGTTATCAAAGAACACTGAGGCATGCTGCTTTTTTCTTAATATCAGTTTTATCACATT
Source organism: Anaerolineales bacterium (assembly GCA_034004515.1). Lineage (GTDB taxonomy): Bacteria > Chloroflexota > Anaerolineae > Anaerolineales > Villigracilaceae > UBA8950. The sequence continues at coordinate 450 of JAVEWN010000181.1, forward strand.
GAGCATCTTATTTCCTTGGCGAGCCAGCCTCGAATTCCACTTTATACAAAATAGGCAGCCGTCTTGCCTACCTCGTCACGATTCGGTGCAGGTTGGGGCTGATCGGGTAGATGTCGACAATCGTCAGGTCGCCGGGGTCGGCTTCGGTGGTGATTTTTTGCTGCAAGAGTGGGCCAAGAGCCTGGCCGAGCATCAAGGATAGGATCGCCAGGGTCGTTACCAGCGGCAGTCTTTCAAAGCGTTCGCGGGTATTGCGGGTGCCGATGAAGCCAAATAAGGCCGAAAGCGCCGCCAGTCCGCCGGTGACGGCATAATTTGTCCCGCAGCCGGGGTGGATCGCCAGCCCCGCCTCGCCATTTTGCAGGCGGACGAGCGCCTCGTTGACGGCTGCCCGCACCTGTTCTGTCGCAATCTGGCCGATGATGAAGAAGCCGGTCGGGTTGGAGTGGCCGCCCATACCGGTTTTGGGGAAACGTCTCGAGAGAATGTGCAGGCTGGCGTGTTCAAGGGCGTGGTTGCGGCGGGTGGGCAGGATGTAGGGAGCTTGCAGGAGGTTGAGGTCGGTCATTTTTGCCTTCTTTTGAGGGTTGTCGGATTCCAATTAATTTACCAGTGCCAGCTTGAGCCTTGCTTGTTGTCTTCGACGGTTACGCCCAGCGCTTTTAGCCGGTCGCGGATCAGATCTGAAAGCGCCCACAGCTTTTGGGCGCGCACTTCAGCGCGGACTTCGAGCAGCAGGTCGATAAACGGGTCCGCGCCGCCCGAACCGGTTTTCTCGCTCAGGCGCAGGCCAAAGACTCCGGCCAGTTCGCGCAGGCTGTCTTGAGCAGGCTGGAGTTGGGGATCGCTTGCGTTGGCGTCACGGGCGGCGTTGATGGCGCGTACCAGCTCAAAAATGCCGCCCAGCGCGCCGGCAGAGTTGAAATCGTCATCCATAGCGGCGAGAAAGGCCTGCCGGGTGGCGGCGGTCTGCTTTTCCAGCGCGGCCAGGGCGGCGGGCGCGGCACCCGCTCCTGCGGTGTGGGCCGGTTTGAGGGCAGACTTAATCCGCTCCAGCCCTTTTTCGGCCCCGTCCAGGCTTTCATCGTTGAACATGAGCGGGCTGCGATAGTTGGCGTTCAGGACGAGCATCCGCATCACATCCGGGTCGCGTTTGCTCAAAAATTCTTTGATGCTGATGATGTTGCCGATGCTCTTCGACATTTTCTCGCTGCCGAGTTGCAACATGCCGTTGTGCATCCAATAGCGCGCAAATTGTTTGCCGGTGTAGCTTTCGGTCTGGGCGATTTCGTTTTCGTGGTGCGGAAAAATCAGGTCGTTGCCGCCGCCGTGGATGTCGATTTGTTCGCCGAGTTCGTGCAGATTCATGGCTGAGCATTCGATGTGCCAACCCGGGCGGCCCTGGCCCCAGGGAGAATCCCAGGCAGGTTCGCCGGGTTTGGCGGCTTTCCAGAGGGCGAAATCCATCGGGTGCTGCTTGGTTTCTTCGATCTGGATGCGCGCGCCGGCCTGCATATCGTCCAGTTTGCGGCCTGAGAGTTTGCCGTAATCCTCGTCGCCGACAACGCTGAAGTAGACATCGCCGTTGGGGGCGGCGTAGGCCGCTTTGCGTTCGACCAGGCCCTGGATGAAGTCGATGATCTGCGGCATGGTTTTGCTGACGCGCGGTTTGGCGGTGGCCGGTAAAATATTGAGGTCTTCAAGATTCTGGTCGAAATCGTCGATGTATTTTTTCGAGAGTTCGAATGGGTCGACGCCCATCTGGTTGGCGCGGCTGATGATTTTATCGTCGACATCGGTGTAATTCATGACATGCCGGACATTAAATCCGCGATATTCGAGGTAGCGGCGGATGATGTCGAAGACCAGGGCCGACATGGCGTGGCCGACATGGGCATCGTTGTAGACGGTTGGCCCGCAAACATACAGTTTGACAAGGCCGGGTTCGAGCGTTTGCAGTTCTTCTTTTTTGCGGGTAAGAGTGTTGTAAAGACGAATCATGACTTTCTCCTGATGGCTAAATTATAAACTGTATGTGGTAAAATCTTGCTCGCGCCCTCGTAGCTCAGTGGACAGAGCGTTGGCCTCCGGAGCCAGAGAGCACGGTTCGAGTCCGTGCGAGGGTACAGAGTAAAAAAGACCGCTGCCCCGGCAGAAATTCTCTCGTTTTTTAAGGGCGATCGTATGCTTTTTTGTAGCTTAGTAGAAGACCTGGAGATGGTTTCAAAGCCACCCCCAGGAAAAGCACTCTCTGGCTCGCCAGAAACCAGAGAATAACACATTTTACCTTGTTAATGAACGGAGGTTCCCCATGACACTCCACGTACCCCGCTATGTTCCCCTAATCAAAGCTGCATCGATGCTCAATACCAGTATGTCGTCCTTGAATCGCATGATTCAGTCCGGTAAAATCAAGGCCGTGGAGATTGCTGGAGAGATTGC
>JAVEWN010000091.1:0-13267 GCA_034004515.1 Anaerolineales bacterium
TTGTGACAGGCTGGTTCATTTTAATCGTATTGATATCAATTTCAGAAATCTGGACATCGACCAACAGGCGAGAAACGTCGTCGATCCGAAAAGCCTGCGCGCCGGGGGAAACCTGGTCGCCGGGCAGGGGGCCAACGATCATGATGGTTCCGTCAAACGGGGCAATAATGCGGGAAAGGTTGATGGTGGCCTGGGCGGCCGTAATCTGGGCTTCGAGGCGGGCAATATCCAAGGGGTCAGGCCCGTTCTGCAAGCGCGCCAGGCGGCGCTTGGCGTCTTCCAATTGAGCTTTGGCGATTTCGTAATTACTCAAGCGCTGAGAAATTTCATTGTCATCCGGCCGCCCGGTAATATAGTTTAGCTCGGCTACGACCTGGTTGCGGCGTAATTCGAGCGAGGTCAGGTTGGAGAGCGCGCCAGCCTTGCGCGAGTCTCCGTCTGGCAGGCTGGAGACTCGCTTGTAAAAGGCGCGCGCCTGCGAAATCTGATTATCGAGCAAATCCAATTCTGCCTGAACGTTGTCAATTTTCGTATCGGATGCGCGCGCAAAGTTGATGCCCTCATAGCGGTTTTTGGCATCCTCAAGCGCTTTTTCAGCCTGAACGACTGCCAGTTCCGCCTGAGATTGGAAGGTGGTCGATGTTTTCAAATCTTCCAGGTTGCGCTGCGCGCTGAGCAGGTCTGTCTGGGCCAGGATAATGCTCTGGGAAAGCGAAGTGCCATCCAACGCGGCAAGGACATCGTCTTTTTTGACCTTGTCGCCGACCTTGACGCGCACCGATTCGACCGATCCCGTCGTTTGCCAGGCCAGCAAAGCGGTCTGGTTGGCGCGGACGGTTCCGGTTGCGCCAACCGTTGCCTCAATCGTGCCGCGTTTTGCCGCCGCCGTCTGATACTGGCCTTGTGATGCGGTCTTATTTGTGCTCCAGAAATAATAACCAACCCCCGCAAGCGCGCCAATCACCACCAGCGCGATGAGAATATTACGAATTTTTTTCATAAAGTGCCTCCAAACGCATGAAATGCTTCTACCCGCCACGAACAGCTTTCACTTGGAATAGAAATTAGATAATAATCATAATCTACGTCTGGCAACTTAGGTAGTTTCAGGCAGGCCTGTTTAATAGAACTCATACAAGCCTTGAAATCCCCAAAAGCCTGTCTGGGCCAAAAGCTGAAGGCTGTGGGCAAGTCTGCAGGTTAACTTACAAAAAAAGCAAACCAAAGGTCTGCTTTACGGCACGTTTGAAGCTAAAGGGGAGAAAGCAGGCAGAAAACCGGCCTCACTCCAGGCCTTCGGCCAGGCGCATGACTGCGTGAGGATGGGTCAGGGTGACCCGTTCGCGCCCGGTGGCAATCAGGCCTTGTTTTTCCCAGGCGCTCAGGGTGCGGCTGACGGTGTAGAGGGTCGTGCCGGCCATTTCGGCTAAATCCTGGCGTGAAAAAGGCAGCTCGATCCGCACGCCCTGTTCGACCCGTTTACCGGTTTGGCCGGCCAGCCGTAGCAAAACGCGCGCGATGCGCTGTTCCACTTTTTCGGTGACGCTTTCGCGGTAGCGATCCTGCATCTCCTGAATGTAGCTGGTCATCAATTTCATCAAACCAAAAGACAGGTGCGGACGCTGCTCGAGCAGGGTATGAAATGGATCGCTGGGAATGGCAATTGCCGAGCTGTCTTGCAAGGCTTGCGCGCAGGCGGGATAAGGGGCATTTTTCTCGACCGCGCCGACTGCGCCGAATAATTCATTCGGGTTTAACGTGCGCAGGTTAACCTGCTGACCGTCCAGCGCAATCTGACAGAGTTTGGCGCGTCCGTTCAGCATGATATAGAGATATTCTGCCGGATCGCCCTGCATAAAAAAGAATCCGTCCTCCTCAACCGTTCGTAAAATACCGAGGCGGGCAACGGCCTTAATATCAGCGTCGCTTGAACCGTCAAAAACAGCCACACGGCGCAAAGTAGATTCAAAAAGGGCCTGGTCATCCATGCCCTTAACTATACTTCAACTTTGCTAATTTAGACCTTTTATGTTCTGGAATTTGGGCGGATAAATCCGCTGCCAGTTGCCTGCCGCAAACGCCAGAAAGCCGACGGCTTGCAGGGCGCGCGCCAGCAAAACCAGCCACGGGAAATTGATCCAGGGGGAGAGGGCCGAGGCGAGAATCCCAAAATTGACCAGCACAAAGGTCGCCCAGCTCCAGCGCTCGTCACCGCGCGGGGCCTGACTGCCCAAGCGGGGCAGAATCCAAAATGATACGCCGAGCGCCAATTGGGTCAACCAGCCCAGGATGACAAATTCGATATGGGCGGGAAGCAAAACCCAGATCAGGGGCGCAAACAGAATGCCTTTGTTGGCAAGGATGAGCGCGCCAAAAGTAAAGCCCAAAACAAGGTAAAGCAGCGAGGCGCGGATAAAAAATCGGCTGAGTCTGGGCATTTATCGCCCCCTGATGCGGGTCCAGACGTTGGCAACGAAGCCCAGCCCGGCCAGCCATTGCAGGAGGGCGGCGATAACAAGCATCCAGCCGCCAAAATTAGATGGGGAAATAGCCTGAAGCGGCTCGAAAATCACACGCAATCCCAAACCAACGTTCAGCGTGGCAAAGATTCCCCAGCCGAGCCATTCCGGGCCGCGCGGGTGCGCCTTGCTGTAGGTCGGGAACATCCAGATGGCGATCCCAAAAATCAACTGAGTCAGCCAGCCAAAGGTCAGCAGGTGCAGGTAAACCGGGAATAATCCGGCGATGGCCGCGCCCGGAATCTGCTGCCAGATGCCGGCCAGCAGGCCCAGGACGAGAGAAATCAACGAGGCTTTCACAAAACTGCGGGTAAGGGTAGGCATTAGTGTTTTATCCCTTTAACGATTGCGTAAACCGTCATCCCCAAAAAGAGCAGGATGGCGATTTCATTGAGCATACCGCCCCACTGGCGCACTTCCACTTGCAGGGCCAGATCGCCGAAGATACGCAAGATCAGGGAAAGATGGAGCAAGGCAAGGTGAACATAAAAGACGGGATAGAACTTAACCTGGACGCCCAAAACAGCCGGGAAGATGATGGGGGCGTGGCCGAAAATCATGGCGATGACAAAACCCACAAAAACAGAGTGGAGGGCGGCGTCGTAAAATGGCCCGGCGTAGAGTGGCCCGAAGTATAGGAAAAAGCAGCCGGAGAGGCCCAGCCAGATGAAACCGCTAAAGAGACAGGTGGCGATGTAGCGGGTGAGCGGGTTCGGGTGATGCAGGTTTCTACGGGCCAGATCAAAGCGCAGAAACCAGAGGGCCAGCCCCAGCAGGGCAAAGCCGCTCAGGCGCGAGCCAAGATTGAGATTGAAGGCAGCCAGGACAGCCCCGGCCAGGAGTGCGGCGGCGAAAACGCTAAAGAGCCGAATCTGATTGGGCGTGGGACGCAGGACCCGGCTGAGTTCGAGGCGTTCGCCGCCAATCGTCAGCACCAGAAAGGTAATCCACCAGAAAACTGTCTGAAAAATGGGGCATCCAAGAATCCACAAGAGATTGCCAACCAGCCAGGCCAGCGCGCCGACGGCCATGACGATGTTGTGGAAGTGGGGTTCGCGCCGCACCATGACGGTCAGGATGGCGAGGCCGCCCAGGCTGCCGAGCGTCAGCAGGAACGCCCCCGGCCTGGGAGCGAGCAGCAAGCCGATCCAACCGGCTCCGGCGACGAGCGGGACAGCGAACATCCATTTTTGGCGGATGGCGACCGCCCGTTCAAGCGGAATCAGGACGCCCAGGAAGCCGGAGACCATCAGCGGGCCGTGCGCCGCGGCCAGGTTGTCGAAGGTCGGCCAGTTCCATCCCAGGCGGAGAAGGCCGGCCCAGAGCGCGAACAGCAGGGCCAGGATCGAGAGGAAAACAAAGGGAAGAAAGCGGAGCTGCAGTTTCATGGGTCTATTGTACCCAGAAAGCAGCTTTTATTGTTTGTGCTTGAGCAAACACGGCCAGAAGCAGGCCGGGTGATGAGCGCTTTGCGGCGTGCTGGGCCATGCGTGGCTTGGGCCGGCCTGGCAGAAAACAAAAATGGCTCTCATCAGACTAGTGGGATGTTTCGCTTATGAAAACAAACCATCGAAACGCGAAGCCCGCCAAGAACGCGAAGTTTTTAAGGTTTTCTGAACGCACTTTGCGCGCATAGCGCTAAGAATCTGAACAAATAGCACTCTGGCTTAAATCTCACCTCACAGTAAGTTGCAAAATCAGGCGACATTCCCCCACAGATCTAGGTAGAAAGCAAAAATCATCACGCAGGCCGAGGCCTTTCCGTGATGTTAACAGCCGGTTGGGTGCGCCGGTCTACTATTTTGAAAAGAAGTGAGAGCGCAGCTGGCTCTCACTTCTTTTATTTGTTTACTCAGGCAGTCGGCAGCTGCTTGGTTTTCATGGCGCCCTGAGCGGCGGACTTGGAGGAGGTCCAGGCGTAAAGGCTGGTCAGCGCTCCAAGCAGAATGGACCCGATCCCTGAAATCGTCATAGCGAGGTTGAAAGCATCAGCATAATTGACGCCGCCCCAGGTGTGGGTTGCGCCCATCGTGTACTGAATGGTCAGGGTCAGCAAGCCAAGCACAATCGCGGCTGCTCCGCCGGCCATCTGGTTGTCTTTGCCCTTGCCATGCGCAAAATCGACGCCCTGCCAGATTGCAGGAATGCGGAAGAGCAGGAAAACAATCAGGGTCAGAACATTGACGTAGACGACGGCGTCGACGGGCATCGACTTACCGCGCAACATGCGCGAGGTGGCGATATGAAGTACGCCGACCACAACCCCCGCCAGAAGCACGATCAACGTGTCGCGATAGGCTTCGGGTTTGCCCCGCACGAGTTGGATGACGGCCCGAACCCCGGCGATGCCGATCGCCACCCCGATCAGGACATACAGGATGTAGAGCCATTGCATCTGAGCCAGCGGCCCCATTGAATCTGCCCAGCCGGAGCTGAGTGGGGCAAACGCGGCGCAGCCCGTCCCCACCCCACCTAGCAGGGTGAAGCCGGCGGTGAGCGCCATCAGGACGATGCCAATGAAACGCAGGAATTTTGCAAAAAAACTATTGTGGGCCATGGTGTTCCTCCAAAGAACGTTATCCGAATAAGAATCCGGCCACAAAAGCGGTTGTCATGAGAAACAACAACCCCGGCAGGATTTTAAAAATACGCTCGCGAGATAAAACAGGCCGGCCTGCTTTCAGAAAAGAGAGCAGCAAGCCTCCCACCCCAATCAGCGCGCCGCCCAGGCCAACCAGGGCAAAGCCCGGGCGCACGCTTCCGCGCACGGCCAGCAGGATGGGCAACAGGAAAATTGTCAGCCCGGCGATGGCGTGAACAGCGGCCAGCGTAAAAACGGGCAGCTTTCCGGGGGTGGGGATCAAACGGGTCAGGCTGATTGCCAGAAATCCGGCGATGGTGAAGATCAGGTAAAGGCCGCGGTAGGCTTCGAGATACTGCCAGGCCAGGCCCAACGCCAGGCTAAGCGGGATCAGAGTCGAGACGATGACCACTGCCGGGCTATCCAAAATTTCAAAACCGAGGATGATCAGCAGCAGCCCGGCCACCAACAGAACGCCAAATCCGAGGGTGTAGGCGATGACGGGCAGGGTGTCGAAAGCGTCAATGCCAATCGCAACCTGCCAGGCAGCTAATAAGCCCGTGAGGAGTAATAAGATGCGGTCGAGGATGGTCATTTTCACCGGGTTAGGCCTCCAGCCTGGCTTGGCGTTGTTGGAACAGATGGGCGAAATAGTGCAGGCTGGCAGAAAAGAGGGCAGTCCCAATGCCCAGATAGCCGCTGGCCAGGAGCGGCTTGGGGATGGGTGAGTAAACGCGCAGGTAGATGCCCATCGAAATCATCACGGCCACCAACGGATAGCTGCTCCAGGCTTGAAAAGCGAACAGGCAGGCTTTCTCGCCTGCCAGCCCGCGAATGCGGCGGATATTTTTCTCGGCCAGCTTGGAAAATCCGAAGCGGTAGATGGCCGCGGCCAAGAGCAGACCCATCAGCGCAAAAAGCGCGGCAACAGACAATTCTGAAAGCCGAAACCAGCGCAGGGCAAATCCATCCAACATCAGGCCGACCCCAAACCATAGCAACCCGGCCAGGGCAATCAGCCAGGCTTTGGGAGCAGCGGGGGTCAGTTTGTTGAGGGTAGAAAGCACATCAGCCATCCTTTAGAGCATCATCAAAATCATTGCAGCAAGCATGTAGAGCGAAGCATACTTGAACAGCCCAAAATTGACTTTTTCTGTCGGGCGGAATACGCTCGTCAGCCCGAGGGTCAGCAGGCCGCCGGAAAGGACGATCAGCACGCGCAGATAGCCGATTTCCATCCCAATTCCCCAAGCCGCCCAGCCCATTGCCAGGGCAGCGAAAACGCTTGAGATGGCAATCGTGGCGCGGGTAACAGGAAAACCGTAGGTGGAGGGGAAGGTCGGCACCCCGGCAGCTTTGTAGTCGTCGAAATAACGCATCGAGAAAGTCAGGATGTGGGTCGGGATCCAGAACAGAATGCCGAGGGCCAGCAGCAGGCCGATCCAGTCCAGGCCGCCAACGCCGAGCACACGCCCGGCCAGGATCGGCATACCGCCCGAAACGCCGCCCCAAATGATGCTCCAGCAAGTGCGGCGTTTGAGCCAAATCGAGTAAATCAGCACGTCAAAAAACAAACCGGCAAAGATGATCAAGCCGTAGAGCGCATCCAGGGCCACGGCCAGGCCAACCCCAAAAAGCGAGAGCAGCAGGCCAACCCGCAGGGCTTCGGTTGAGTCAATTGCGCCAGAGGCCAGCGGACGTTTTTGAGTGCGTCCCATTTTGGCGTCAATGTCGCGATCCCACCACATGTTCAGGATGGTGCTGCCGCTGATGGCAGCCAGCAGGCTGAGAAACAGCCCGATCACCGTCCCCAGGTTAAAGATGGGGCAGCGCGCGCTCATATAACCCGCCAGGCCGGTCGAAACCAGCAGCCCGGTTTGCAAAGACTTGATCAGCGGCCAGTAGAGCTTGATTTTCGCTTTCAGATTGGTGATTGTCGATTGACTCATGTTGAAAATCCTGACGTTTAATACTTGAAAGGTGGGAGATTATCTCAGGCAGCGAAAGCCAACGCCAGGGCTGAAATAAGTGGGCGTGGCATTGTTGCGGACCCAGGCCCGCAAATCCATGTCGTAGGTGTCTTTCGAGCCGCCGCGCATGAAGCGATAATGCATTCCCTCGTAGACATCTCCGGTCCACTGCCAGACATTCCCGGCCATGTCGTAGATGCCGTAAGGGCTGGCATTGCTGGCCGTTTGATAAGTGCCGTACAACTTGCCGTTATAAAAACCGACCGGCGAAGTCCGCGAACCAAAACTGGACATGTCTTCAAACGGGTCGCGGCTGGCGTAGAAATTGGCTGTCTCGCGTGAGATCTGCTCGCCCCACGGGAAGGGCCGGCCATCTGTGCCGCGGGCCGCCTTTTCCCATTCAACTTCAGTCGGCAGGCGTCCGCCGAGCGCGCCGCAATAGGCCCAGGCCCCGAACCAGGTCACATTCGTGATCGGGTGGTTTTCGTAGCCGGGTTTGGGCGCAAAAGTGAAACCATCGAAAGTGAAGCGTGAAGCGGGGGGTTCAAGCGGGATGAAAATCCAATCTCCGGCTTCGATTTCTTCCTCATGTTTGATGCCACGAAACTGATCGCCGGGATAAAAGCCGACGATGGCTTTTTGCCCGTCAAACTCGCCGACTCGCAGCGCGCCCGAGGCCAGGGCTTCCGTTAACCAGGCTGTGTACTGGCTGACGGTTACGTCCGTCACCATCAGCTCGAAGGCCGCTGTCGTTTCGACAGCTTCGTGCTGGCCGAACAGGAACTCTCCCGCCGGAACCTGGGCCCAGGTGTTGGGGTCAATCCCGGTTTCAAAGGTCGGGATCGGCGCGTTCAAGTCAGGAGCGGCGCAGCCAGCCAGTAAAAGGGTAAGCAAAGCCAGCCCAAGAATGAACTGCTTCATAATTTCACCTCCTGCGTGAGTTCGTGTTCTTGCTCCTCCGTCCAGCGGCCTTTTGGTTTGAACAAATCCGTCAGCCGCCAGACCATCACAATCGCCAGAATAATCAGCAGCGAAGCCAGCCCAAAGTCGATGGCGTACATCAGCCCGTTGACCAGCGGCTGCTGCTCTGCCTCGCTGATGAAGAGGCGCTTCATCTCGAAAACGGTCACGGCGGCGAAGGCGATATCCGACACGATGATGATGGCCCAGCCGTACAGTTGGCGAATTTTGCCCTTCAGCCCGATCATGTCGCCGTAGTACATCAGGATGATGGTGGCGACGATGGCCGAAAGCACATGCCAGTGGCCGGTCAGTTCGATGCGCTCCTCACGCGCCGGCCAGACGCGGAAAATCTCTTCCAGCCGGATCGCCATGAAAATGCCGATGCCGCTGGTGGTAAAGTTCATGAAAAGCATTTGCCAGGTGGGGCCAAATTGAAGCGGATCGCGCACCAACGCCGATAATTTCTGCCCCAAATTGGGCTTTTGAATGTGGGCTGTCCCCTCGCGGATGAGTTTGGCCCAGCTCCAAATCAGAAGCAGCAGGGCGGCGAACATGGAGGGCGTCGCGCCGACGTAGATGATCATGTGCGCAATCGGCTGGTAGGGTGTCACCACGCCCCAAACCCCCAGGTTCAGCACAATCGTCCCCAAAATCATGAGCGGCATAGCAAATTTATGGAGGATGCCCTTAAAGTTGAGCCAGCGCCCGATAATCAGCGTAATCATGATCGAAATTAAAGCCAGCATGATGTGCAGGTGGCCGATGACCGAGTACTGCATCACAGTTTTTACAGGGAGGCGGATGATGTTCTCAGCCATGACAATCTCAAAACCGTTGCCCAGGAATGAACCGGGCACGGCCCCAAAGATAGCCGAGATGACGGTCGTCACGGCGGTCGCAAAAAAGGCCGTCCGCTCCAGATCGAGGCCGCCCGGGGTATGGGAATAGTCCTTATCGGTGTTGAGATATTCTTTTCTCCACGGCCAGAGGGCAACGCACAGCAGGACGCCCGCAAAGAAAATCAGCGAAAGTCCGGCAATATAGACTCCATGAAAAGCCCAGTTATGCCCAAAATAGGCAAAGCCCATCCCGAAAAGCAGGGTGGCGATGTACCCCACCGTGATGATGGCATTGATGGCCGTCTTGAAAAAGGGCTTCATTTTGATCAGGCTGGTAACCATGTAGGTTTCAATCGCAATGATCGCCATGGCGATGGAGTGATACAGGATGACGATGCGGCCTTCGCGCTCAGCCTGGACGATGTCCATCCCAAGCAGCTTAATGACCACCTCGCGCACACCCATCTCAGCCATCGGGCCAGAGAGCATCCCCCAGACGGCCGTCACCACCGCAATCATGGCGATGGCAACCAGAATTAGGCCTTTCGTGGAGTTGAACAGGTAGTTGAAACGCGTTTTGATAAAAGACATGGATTTAACTCCTGAAGATGTTTTCAGATCAGAGCATAGCACAGATGAAACAGAGTGTCTTTGACAAAAGATAAATTCGCCGGGGTTCTCCAACTGGGCGGGACCAACCCGGCCGGAGAGCATGAGGCGTTTAACCTTTTTTGGCGAAGCCTAAAGCAAAAGCGCCCGACATCAGAAAGAGCAGCGGGCTGAGGATCAGCATCACAAAGGTTGGGCTGAAGAAGAGCAACTGGGCCCCGGTCGAAATGAAGGCCAGCGCAATCCCGCCCAGGCCAATCAGCAAGCCGCCGATGCCGACCCAGAAGAAACCTTTGGGTGCGTTTTTGGCAAAGAATGGGCCCAGGAAAATGACCAATCCGGCGACGCCATGAAAGAGGGGCACCGCAATTTTCTTGAGCGTGTCCAGGCCGCCCAGGCTGGTCACGGCAATCGCAACAAAACCGACCGCTGCAAACCATTTGAAGTATTTTTTCCAGGCCGGGTAATATTCTTCGGCAAGTCCCATCGAAATTCCGAGCGGAATCAGGCTGGCAACCGTCAGCACCAGCGGAGATTTCAGGATTCCCATCCCCAGAAAGATTAGCAGCAATCCCGAAATCAGTAAGACCGCAAAGCCCATCAGGTAGTAGATGTTGTGCAGGGCTTTGTGCAGGCTGTAGCGTCGCCAGAAGTACCAGCACAGGTAGGCGGCAATCAGGCCAGTCAAGAGAAGAAAAAGATTATCGAGCGTAAACAGATTCATGGCATTCTCCTTGAGGGTAGTTGGGCGTGCGTTCGCACTCTATTGTGAAGTATTACACGAATCTACAATGATTCAAGTAACAAAAATCACTTAAAGCGCACTTGCCCAGAGTTAACCCTCCAGCCATTTTCGCGAGGCGGGCAAAAGCATGAAAATCAGCAAGCCCGCGCTGACCACCGGCGCAACCATGAACATCGAAAAACGTCCCTGGATGAGAATGTCTGTTACCCCCACCGGAAAGCCGCCAAACATCGACATCGCCGCCGCAAAGACGCCCAGCGGCAGTGCCCAACTTTTGCCCTTGATCAGCGCAAAGATAAAAACCGCCCAGGCCGCCGCGCCCCACCAGTTGACCATTTGCGACATGGCATACATCGAGCTGATGAAGCCGGTTGCTTCCGTCTGGTAGCGTGAAATTGCGCCGACACCGTCGATAAAGGTCAGGGTATAAGCCAGCCCGGCGGCAAAAGCCAGGCCGATCACCTTTTTCTCGACCCCGCCCACCAGCAGCATCCCAAACCACAACAACGAGGCAATTAAGAAAACCCAAATCGTCGGCGCTGGCAGGTCAATGCTGGACGGAGGAATAATCGGGAAGAATCCGGCCAAAATCTGGACGGTGGCTGCCACCACGCCCCAGAACCAGGCCCAGGGCGCTTTATTCAGGAAACCATACAAGACCATCGTCCATAAGGCCCCGGCGGCCACCCCCAGCCAACTGAGCAGGGCAAACACGATTTGGACCGTGATGGCTTCGTCGGGACGCTCACCGAGCAATTTGCCATCGATGTTAGCCTGGTAGATTCCCGCCATCAGGAACAAAACCAACAGACCGTTGAGAATTCCCAGTACGGCCAGCGCAGCTCCAAGTTTGGTGTTATTTCTCATGTTCAATTCCTTTCTAAAGTACTTTTAATTCGAGCGATTCGTCGCGCGCGCAGGTCTCAAGACATTCCAGGCAGCGGATGCACTCTGTATCGCGCAGGTTTTCCGGTACTGCCTGAATGCCCATGGAGCATTCCACGTCACAGCGCCCGCAATGATTGCAGCGCTCGCTATTGCCCACGATCCGGACGGGTGAGATCTTGTTGAAAATCGCCAGGGCCGCGCCCAGCGGGCAAAGATATTTGCACCAAACCCGCTCCACCAGAAACGACGTAACCAGAAAAACAAGCAGCACGCTCCACAGCAAGCCGGTTTCCAACTTGAAACTAAAAACCGCCCGGGCCGGGCAAATGGTGTGCAAGGGTGGGTAAACCGCAAAAACGGAGGCAACCAGGATGATTGCCAGGATCAGGTATTTCGCCCAGCGCAGCGGACGGTCTGCCCAGGCTGGCAGACTCAGCGGCAGGCTGCCAGCAGTCGGTTTGCCGCGCACGGGTCGTTTCCCTGCCCCCAGGCGGCGCGCCCAGTTTGCCAACCCTTCCTGGACCGCCCCAAGCGGACACATCCAACCGCAGAAAGCGCGGCCCGCCACCAGTGAGACGGCCAGCACTCCGCCCAGCACGGCAAAATTAAGCAGGTTGGTGGTTTTGAGGGTTTGGCCGCGCGTCAGATAAACCCAGAGGGTCTCTATCGCCCCAAACGGGCAGAAAGCATCAAAAGAACCGCCGCTGCCCGCCTTGCCCGGCAGCAGGTGTCGAATGCCGATCACGAACGTGGCAATTACGGCGAACCAGAGCATCCCTTTCCGAATTTGCATCAGCTTGGAGGTTTGTCTGCTCATAGGGAGAGACTCCCGGATTTTGCGAATTGCGCCAACAGAAGCAGAAGACTGTCTTCACCGGAGCCGTAGCGGGGACGAAAGCCAAGAATCATCGCCAAGATCACGCCAAGCACAAAGGCGACAATAATAATAATGGGAAAGTTATAAGGGTCAATTTTCATCAAAAGCACCGCCGCGGACGCGCCAGACCGGCCCAGGCCTGCCGCGCCCGCATTGCAAAGGAGAATGCTCTATTCCGGTTCTTTGCTCAATTCAACAATTCTGAACCTGGGAAAGAACAACGAGAATAGCAAACCACCTGAAAGCAGGGACCCGTACAAATAATCGAGCGAGTCCGAATAGGCAATAAAAGTGCGGATGATTTGAGTGGGCACATCGATGGCGAAGATCGAGGCCGCCGCTATCAGCATCAGCCACCAGCCAATCCGCTTGGCCTCCGCCAGCTTGTAGATGGCAATGAAAAGCAGGATGACCGCAATCCACTGCACCGGCGCAGACCAGGCCAGCACCCACCAGTCAAAGCCAGCATAGAGCGGTTTTTCAGGGCGGGTCAGCAACATGCGCAGATTGCCAATCCCAATCGTGAAGGCGTGGGTGGTCAGCATCCCGGCAAAAGTCAGGGCGACAAAATGTCCCCATTTTTCCCAGGGATCAGCCTTGCGCAGGAAAATCGCGCTCCAGAAATAGATCAGCCCGACCAGCGAAATCGCCATGGGGATCGGAAAACCATCTACAAATGAGATGTACGGCAGGAACATGAACATCCCACCCGCCGAGGGGAAGGCTGCCGCCAGCAGGCTGGCCGGGTAGGCCCAAGCGCGGCCTTCGTAAATCGGTTTGGCGAACAGCAACAGCATCACCCCGCCGATAAAAATCAGGCCGCGGTAAAACGGGTAGGCAAATGAGAACAGCAAAATTCCGCTGGCGTAGGCCGGTTTTTGCTTGGAAACCTCCAGCAGCGCGCCGATGACCCGTTCGAGCGAGGTCTGAATGAGCAAAGGTGCGACAATTACCATGAACAACCCGACGACCACAGCCAGAATGGTCAAGATGAGACGATTGGTACGAGACGTATTTTGCATGTGAGACTCTCCTGTCAAGAATTTTGATGTCCTTGCGCAGAATATCATAAATAAATGACAAAGTCTTTGCCTTAAGGCAAAGCCGGGGCAAAACTGCCCCGGCTTTGGATGATTCTGGGATTTGTTTATTTACTTGAGTTTAGAGATGGCTAAAACAGCGCATTACTGCGCTGATGTGATTAGAACCTTGAAAATTGAGAAGCAGTAACAAATTTAGCAAGTTTTTGGCTGTTTTTGCGCCTTTTTGCTTTTGA
>JAVEWN010000182.1:0-2883 GCA_034004515.1 Anaerolineales bacterium
GCACCAGGTCACGCTGCTGTTTGCGGTCGAGCCATTTTGGAGCCAGTTTTTGGGCCTCTGCCTGGCGGATGCCGCGCGCCGGGTCACTGGCCGATTGGCCGGTTTCGATGGCCCAGGCAGAGTAGGCCCGAATGGCAGCCAGGTGGCGGTTGATCGTCGATGGCTGCGACTTGCGGGCTTGCATCCAGCCCCGGTACTCGCGGATGTCCGTTGGCGTTAGGGCTTTGGGGATCAGCGGTTCGCCGTTGGTTTGCTCGAACCAGCGGGAGAAATGCCCCAGGTCAGCCAGGTATCCGGCTACAGTCTTTTCGGCGCGGTCTCGATTGGTAAGCCAGGTCTGAAAATCATCCATTTTTCACCTCTGTGTGTGGGTTGTTTTTAGTCAAACAGTCGTCTGCGTAGTTCGCGTTTGTAATCTTGCGGGGTATTTGTAAAGTTGAACTCATAAAGATTGGCTGCCAGCGTATTGGGCGATTCTTTACCGGCCAGGTCAGCGTCGATCAGGGATTTGAGTTCGTGGGGAGTGAGCGTGGCCAGGCGTTCAAAATCGCCGCCCGCCCCTGAAAAAGTATTCTCCTGCAATCGCGCAAGCGCGTTACTGACAGGGTTTTTAACTCCGCGCCCGGCTTCGGAGTAAGCGTACAGCATCCACGAAACAAAATTGTGGCACAGGGACGCAATTTCATGCCCGGCTTGTTTGTTCGCAATCAGCAGTTTTTTAGACATTGGCAGGCTGACAGAATTTTTGCTCATCAAGTCATCCCACTCCCAATAGGCCCGGCTCCCCACCCCAGGTTTTTGCGCCGAATTTTGGCGCGGGGTATGTGGGGATTCATGAGGTTTAGTGGGGCTTAATTGGGGCTTAATGAAGTTATTTAAACGTTTATCATTTTTTCCCTGACCGTTTATCACTTTTTCCCAATCCGTTACTCGTTTTTTCCCTGGCCGTTTATCATTTTTTCCCTGACCGTTTATCATTTTTTCCCTGATCGTTACTCGTTTTTTCCCTGAATCGTCCGATTCTGCGATCAGGACAGCCCCCCGCTCCTCTGCGGTTGGCTCGTCTTGGCGAACGTCCAGCACCATCGGGTTCCAGCCCCAGCTTTCCGGGAACTCAACGCCATCAGTATCTTCAACCGCGACAAACATCTGGAAAGCCGGGTCATTCAGCCAGTTGCGGGCGGATTTTACAGTCGCCCTGGTCAGGCTTGCCAGTTCCTGCATCCCGTTCTGCAGGACGGCAAAGGAGTACGGTTTTTGATTGATGTGGTCGTACCAGCAGCGGTCGCGCAAGGCGATGATTGTCCATGCCTGGCCGTGCGATAAGCCAAGTTTCGGCGCGGCAATTTGCAGGAAGTAGTGCGTGATAATCACAGTTCCATATCCGCCGATGATGTGATCTTGCAGCTTCTCGGCGGCCTTGTGTAGTTCTTCGGGAAGGTCCCCTTTGTAGCCGGTTACGCGCCTGACAATCTCGATGACACCTTTCGGCCAGCCTGTAAGCGGGATTTCTTGATTCTTCGGTTCGTCCAGGTAATTGTGTGGCGGCTGGGCGGCCATTCCTTGTAGAGCCTGCTGTGTTACGTCCAGCGCCTCCGGGATACTGCTGGTTTCAGCAACGACCCGGTGCAGGACAGCGTGAATGGCGTTGCAATCCTGGTGTGTCAGGCGCGGGGCCATGTTTACCCGCCAACGCCGGGCATTATCGAGATGTCGATTGACTGGCCCTGGCGTCCATTCCGCTGGGGCCTCCTCGACCAAGCCTCCGGCGATGCTGGTTTTGCCGGTAATCTCACGGAAATAGCTGGGCTTGCTCATCATGGCAAATTGCAAAATATCCTGGTGAGGGATATTGCGAGCAGATCCCTTTCCGCGTTTCCACATCGACCAGACTGCTTGCCGAAAGGCCACCCATAGAGACATTTCTTTGGCGGTCAAGTCGCCTTGCTGGAGCAGGCGCAGCGCATAACCTGGAATTGCAATGATACGGCCTGGTTTGACCTCAGCCTGGTAAGCGGTGTCGAAGCCTTCCAAGAGTTCGTTTCGTCCGGGCTGCTCGTCGTCATTTTCTTCCGGCCCGCCATCATCATCGGGGTCGCCTTCGTCCTCTGGTTGGCTGGGTCGCTTGCCAACGACAAAGCGCAATGCGACATCCTGTCCGATGATTCTGGATGCCAGCTTTGAGCCAGACTCCTGGATGCGGTTTTCCAGCCAGTCTCGGGCATAAGCGTTGCGGGTTGTGATGGTCAGGATGCCATTTTTTAGTTCCGCAGCCTGCGTGTCCTTTATCCAGGTGTCGAAGGATGCGCGCGGTGACTCTTGCTGGAGTGTTTCCAGTACCTTTTCCCAGGCGGCAGATGCTGGGCTTTCTGGTGCTTTGTCGGCATCTTCGGCAACATCCACGACCAGGTTGAGCGAGAGAATATCCAGACCGAAAGTGAGCTTGCTGATCAAAGTTTGATTGCCGGTAATGACATGGGCAATAGTTTTGTTCGGAGCCAGGACGGTCAGGGTGCGATTGCCGGGTTTGTCATCGTAGGCGACGATCCGGCATTCTGCGGCGGCCCTGGCTGCGGGGCTGCCGTTGAGTTCGTCAATTGCGAAATTCCAGGCTTGTTGAGGGTTCATGGGCAGTTCCTTTTGGTTCAAATACTGCTTTGGTAAAAACTCACAGGAAGACCGCTACGGGGCGACTTTTTCAACGGGATGCGTGACAAGGGCCGGTCGATTTGCGGGGCGCAGGGGGCGTTTTAGCAGGTCGTGGTAAGCGGCATGGTAAGCGGATAGGTAAGCGGCTGGTAATAAGGTGGTAAGCGGGTGGTAAGCGGTGACGCTTACCATGATTTTTTTACTCTGGAAAAAGTTTGATTTTCCGAGGAACCC
>JAVEWN010000183.1:0-2785 GCA_034004515.1 Anaerolineales bacterium
ATTTGATTTGAAGATAAAAACTTCCCCGCCCGGACGTTTGCACTTGGCTACCCACAGGGTACGCCTTCGGCTACAGAACGGGCGGGGATTTTTTGTATTGGGCTGGCCCGCTGCGGCGCAGCCAGGACATTACCCGGCCATCTTTGAAGGCCTCGGCAGCGCAGATTACTCCGGGCTGCATTTCCGGCGGGGCTTAACAAAGTTGTGGAGCGAGAACCACGCGAAACCCCAGGTTGTTGTTCCTGTTGTTCGGGTTGTTCCTGTTGCGATAGGACACGCGCGCGTTGTCTTGATTGTTGTTCCAACAGCCGCCGCGCCACGCAGTTGCTCTTTGGGTATGCCCTTCACGACGGATCTTGCGACCCGTTGGTGACAGATTTTTTCCAGCCGCCCAACAGGCGGCCAATCTCGGCGACCATCTCTCCGACATGGTGATACTGCCCTTCGGTGAGCCAGCCCCACTTGTTGCACAGGCGCAGGTAAATGCGCAATTTGAGAAGTTCGGCATCGGCGGCGCGCAGTTTTTCGGCACGGCGCGGGCCGCGCTGATAATTGGCATCCACAATCAGTTCCTGGAAACTCAGGAGCGCATTCTGCAAGCGGCTGGTAATGACAAAACGCTGGTTCCTGGGAAAGTTCAAGGTGAGCGGCATCAGCCAGGTGATCAAATCGTAGGTGCGGGTAAAAATCACCATTTCTTCAGGCATGGGCCAATAATCCTGTATCGCGCAAAACCGCCTGGCGCAAACCGAAGGTATCGGCATAACGAACATGATTGACCCAGCCTTGCAGAGAATCATGAATGCGTCGGGAATCGCCCAGAGATACCAGGTGCTTTAATTTTCGCCGGTAGGCAACCCCTTTTTTGCGCTTCAACAGGCGATGTTCGGGATAGACCACGAACCCGAGAAAAGGGATGCCAACCCGGACGGGGCGAGGCAGCGCAGACGATTCATGCAGGGTCAGCCGCAGACGGGCAAGTTCGGCGATAATGGCCTGCTTCCATTCCCATAATTGTGCCTTGTCGTTGCTGAAGAGCAGGAAATCATCGACATATCGCAGGTATGCCTTACATTTGAGCTGACGCTTGATGAAGTGGTCGAGCGGATTCAAAAAACAATTGGCCCACAACTGGCTGGTGAGATTGCAAATCGGTAAACCGCGCGGACGGTTGGCGGCGAATAGGCCCTGCCCTGAACCCGTCGAAGGGTCATCGTCGGGAAAATAGACCATCTCGTATTCTTCGGCAAGTACATCTTCGCCACTTTGCAGGATGCGCTCAATCAGCCAGTTCAGGCTGTCATCGGGCAGCAGGCGCGTCAGGATGGGTTTCAGGATGGCGTGGTCTATGGATGGAAAAAACTGGCGGATATCGCATGGCAAGGCGTAAGCATACTGGCGGGCAAAGGCTTGCGCCCGGTCAATGGCGCGGTGGGTGCCTTTGCCAACCCGGTTGGCGTAGGTATCGAAGATGAAATGACGCTCAAAAACCGGCTCGGTCAGGTTGCACAGGGCATGATGTACCACCCTGTCCCGAAACGGCGCGGCGGAAATCAGGCGTTTCTTGGGGTCATGAATGAAAAAACTGCTGTAGGCGCCCGGCTGGTAGGTTTGCTCGCGCAGCTCGCGCTGTAATTCGAGCAAGTTGTCCATCAGGTACAGCTCAAATGCAGCAGTTGCGCCGCGCCCGCGCTTGCCGCGTGAGGCGTTGGCGTAAGCCAGGTTCAGGTTTTGCCAGCTAAAAAGTTGTTCCTGGAAGGTCATAGGCCAAAAAATTTAACGCGACCCGCTTCGCGGGGAGGGAAAAACCATCAGAGATTCAGAGTTCAGAGAATCAGAGTTCAGATTCATGGATGGGGAGCGAGAACCACGCGAAACCCCAGGAGGTAGTTCCTGCTGCTCGGGTTGAACCTGAGGCGAGAGGACACGCGCGCGACGTCAGGAACGTTGCTCCAACAGCCGCCGCGCCACGCAGTGCTATTATGGTCTTTATCATAATAATTTGCCTGCCATTCAAAAACATTCCCGCTCATGTCCATCACTTCCAGCGGGCTTGCGCCGTTGGGGTACATCCAGACCGGCGTCGTGCGCTGGATTCTACTTTCAGCCGTGTTGGCATGGCAGGTTATTTCTTCCTCCGCGTTTTGCAGCTCACCAAAAGCAAAACGGTCATTTGCTTCACCACCTGCCGCAAGCACCCATTCCTTTTCGGTTGGCAACCGGATTTCGGCTGGCTTTGCCAGGCCTTGTTGGCCTTCTTCCAGTTCATCCCAATTCGCCAGCAGCCATTTGCAATAAGCGTTGGCTTCGTACCAGGTCACGCGTACTACCGGCGCATTCGGGCGGCCGATGCCAAAACGCGCATCCCGCCACAAGGTTGGGTATAGCACACCATTTTCAAGGCGGTCTTTTTCACTTTTCAACCAGTCCCAGCCATCCTCCCCCCAATCGCCAATCTTTTCATACTTCTTTTCCGGTTCGGCATATTTTGGGAAACCCACCCACAGGTCCTTGTTCGCGAAGTTCTCCGGCATTAGGAAACGCGCATATTGGGCGTTGGTGACGGGGTATCTCGCAATGGCGTAGGGCGGGATGCTATCCCGCTCCACGCCATAAGACGGGATGGCATCCCGCTCCACAAGAGGGATAAAGGTATATAGGTCGGGCGGGCTGTAGCCGAGTGTGTCAATCAGATCGGCGACGGCAGCCATACGCATTGGAGTGCAGGGAGCATCCTGGCCGCGCCGGTGCAGGCCCAGCAAGCGAGTTTTTAGTTTTTCGCCCA
>JAVEWN010000092.1:0-12594 GCA_034004515.1 Anaerolineales bacterium
GATCGATAAAAAAGCTGCCGATGAAGCGCCCGACCATCATCAGCCCAAAATAGAGCGAGAGCATCTGGGTGCTGGCGGCCACGCCGAGGCCTTTTTGGGTTTGCAGGAATTCAACGATCCAGGAGCCGATCCCCAATTCGGTGGCGACGTAGATGGCAATCAAGATGTAGTACCAGAGGGTATAGCCCCTGAAAGCGGTTTTCATCAATTTCGAGAACGAAATCGATTCGCTTTTCTGGACCGTCAGACGCGGATATTTTGCCAGCAGGGTATAAACCAGCAAGGCGGCCACCAGCAGCAAAGCGCCCTGATAAACCTGCCGCCAGGAAAAGCCGCTCGAAAGCAGGAATCCGGCATAGAGGGGAGCGATCATCGAACCCAGCCCGTGCAGAACCGACATCAGATTCAGGTATTTGGCCTTTTGGACGCTGTGCAGTTCCACAATCATGTTATTTGCGCCCAATTCAATCGCGCCCAGGCCGAGGCCAAGCACCAGCATCGAAAGGGCCAGCGGCCAAAAGGTGCTGAATGTGCTGAATCCGAGAATGCCAAGCGCCAGGCAGACTGCGGCAATCAACAGGACTGTTTTCTTGCCCGCCAGGTCGGCCAGCAGGCCGCTCAGGAGCGTGGCAATCAAGAAACCGATGTAAATGCCGAGCAGGATGCTGCCGCCAACCGAGTAGGAAAAATTCAGGTCGCGCAAAAAGGCGGGAATGGTGGCGCCTTTCAGGTTATCTGAAAACCCAAAGACGAAAAAAGCGAAAAAGCTGGCAATTGTCCAGACCCAGACGGTGGTTTTATGGTTGGTTTGCATAAGATTCCTTGTGTGATTTGGGCAAGGCCAGGCCCAGGCTGACCTACAAGCGGCGGGATGCAGAATAATAGGCGCGCGCAAACATCAAGTTGCGCCAATCGGTAAAGCAGGTTCAAAAATGCTCGTTATTAATCTGTGCGAGTATATCATTCAGCCTGCGCCAATCGGCGTCCAAAACGATTAGAATAAGGCTGTTTTGTGCCAGTTTTACACGAAAAAACCGAAGCTCCGATACGCTAAAATGCAAAAGATTGTATACTCTGCGGCATGAAAATTATCTATTTTTCACTCGATTACTGCCCCCACGATCACCGCTTCCTGTCTGCGCTTTCGCAAACGGAACACAAGGTCTTTTACGTCCGGCTTCAACGCGGCCCGCGCCAGACGGAGGATCGCGCCGTGCCGGAGAATATTGAGCAGGTCTTATGGGAAGGCGGCCAGGATATATTTCGGTGGCAAGACCTACCGAAATATATCCTGGGGCTGCGACGGATTATCAAACAGATTAAGCCCGACCTGATTCACGCCGGGCCGATCCAGACCTGTGCCTTTATCGCCGTTTTATCGGGTTTTCGCCCAATTCTGACGATGTCTTGGGGCTTCGACCTGATGCGGGATGTGGAGCGCAATCGCTGGTGGGAAGGGGTCACACGCTACACGCTCAAACGTTCGAGCTACTTCACGTCAGACGCCATCGTCACCCGTGAAAAGGCCATCCAATATGGCATGAATCCTGAGAAAACAGTCGTATTCCCCTGGGGCGTAGATTTGGAACATTTCAAACCCGACCCAGCTCACAACTTCAGCGCTGAGACCTTCACTCTTTTTTGCAATCGCTCCTGGGAACCGAATTACGGCGTGGATGTGCTGGCAAGGGCCTTCGTAACCGTCGCCAGACAGCGGGAAGATGTAAGCCTGGTGCTGCTCGGCGGCGGGTCACAAGGCGCGGCCATCCGCAAAATCCTGCTCGGCGGCGGGGTCGAAGAACGGGTCAGCTTCCCCGGCCACATTAACAACGCCGATCTGCCGCGCTACTATCAGATGGCCGACCTGTACATCAGCGCTTCGCACGTCGATGGTTCCTCGGTCTCGCTGATGGAAGGCCTGGCTTGCGGCCTGCCCTGCCTGGTATCCGACATCCCCGCCAACAAAGAGTGGGTGCGAGAAGGGTATAATGGCTGGCTGTTCAAAGACGGCGACCACAACCAACTGGCCGAGAAAATTATGCAAGCCGTTCAGGAACGGGACCAACTTCCTGAAATCGGCAAAAACGCCCGCGCCAGCGCCCAAGAGAAAGCCAATTGGCCGAGAAATGTGCAGATATTGCTGGGTGCTTATCAAGAAGCATCGGAGATAAAAAGATGAAGAAAAACCTTATCGTATTTTTTGTAGTAGCAATGCTGATGGCCGCCTGCTCAACGGGTACTGCAACCCAATCCGCTGCCACCCCAACGGAAATCCCACCTACCTCGACGCCATCGTCAAGCGCTGTTCCCCCCACAGCGACGCTGACATCCACGCCCACTGAAACGGCTACGCCAACCCAAACAAAAACATTTACCCCAGCGCCCACTGAAACAGCAACATCCATTCCAACGCCTACAGAAACCATTGGCGAACAGCTAAAATCCCGGATTGTTTTTTATCTAATTAAGCCCGAACCTGACCGAACCGATGCCTGTGGGGAAATTACCCTGGTACCAATTATCTCCAAACGTCATCGGACTGGCGACAAGCTGCGCGATATGCAGATTGGCTTGCAAATGCTTTTTGATGTCGGCTCAAAATACTACGGCCCCTATTACAATGCCCTTTGGGACACCCAATTGACCATTAATTCAGTCGAATATCGTCAAAAAGAAGACTACGCCCTTGTCGATTTCGGCGGTTTTTTGCCCGTGATGCAAATGTCCAAATGCGATAAACATGGCATACGAGAGCAAATCTGGAAGACCTTTTATCATTACGATTTCAAAGAAAAGACATTTACAATCGACGGCGCTTTCCTGATAGACCAATTAAACAGATAATCTGTGCAAACAATCGCGATTTGCCAGGCCCAGATGATATCTTTGCATTTAGCAAAAAATACAACTACAAGTAGGCCGCCAAAACCCACAACACCGGAATCATCGTCCGCACCACCGCAGAAGAGAAAGCCAAGTGGCCGAAAAATGTGCAAATTCTGCTGGGCGCTTACAATAAGATTATCCATCCTGAGTAAGGGGTTATGCAAATGTTACTAGATACTCTAAAAAACACATTGCTTGTGTTTGTTGAAAAAAATTTAGAAAAAAAATATCGCCTGGCAACCTGGGGATGGATTTTTTTAATTTATCTGACAGGTTTGCTGTTCTGGGGGATGTTGTTTGACTGGCGGCAAACCTCATTGAATTTCCACGATTGGGAGCAAATCAATTTACCCCGCATGCAAGTGATCAAAGATGCGCTGCAAACAACAACATTTCCACTACATGTTGCTGATACAACGCCACTCCATAAATTAACCGACCGCTTCCTGGCACTCCCAGACGTTATAACCACCCCTCAGATGGTGCTGTTACTCTTTGTTGATGTTGACACTTTTGCCCTGCTTGATTTAGTGATTCAGTATACGATTGCAACCGCCGGGCTGATTTATTTTAGAAAAAAGTACAGTCTCTCGCTGGTAACTTACGCCATCATATTCTTCCTGTTTAACTTTAATGGATATATTCAAGCCCACTATGTTGTTGGGCATATCACCTGGGCCGGATATTTTCTCTTTCCGTGGTTTTTTATTTTAGTCTTTGAGTTTACCGAAAAACAACCCACTTGGGGATGGGTCGCCAAAGTTGCTTTTTTATCTTTTTACATAATTCTTTGCGGTTCCCAGCATCATTTTTTATGGATGATGTTATTTCTTAGCTTTCTAGGGTTGGCTAGTTGGGATAAAATCCGCTGGATTTTTGCAGCAATCCTTGCTTCCGGGTTTCTAAGCGCAATTCGTCTTCTACCACCCGTTTTGGTGATTGGCGCTGTCGGACAACGAGCAGCCTTCCGACCCCAGGCCGGATACATGGGCGTTACAGACTGGCTGCTTGCCCTGACACAGCTCCATCAACCGGATACCTTCAGGCCCGGGATACCTTTTCCATTAGGTTATTGGGAATTTGACTACTTTGTTGGTCTCTCTGGCGCAATCTTCCTGCTCGTGTTTGGATTGCTTTTTTGGATATATGACCAGCAACACAACAAACGTTTTGCAAAACTCTTTTTACCCTTCTTTATTACCTTTCTGCTAAGCACAGGCTTTCTGTATGGCGACAGTCTCTATCACTTGCCAATTTTTGGAAGCGAGCGGGTTATTTCGCGGATGGTCAGCATCCCAACCACTCTCTTAATCTTAATTGCCGCGATTTATTTTGATAAGTGGCTCAGAATCGGTTCAACAACAAAATGGATCGCTGTTGCAGGCCTTATCCTTCTCCTGAATGACCTCACGATCCATGCCCGGCTGTGGAACGTTTACCAGGTTGCTAAAGAATTCACAAAAGTACAAATCCAATTTAGACAATCTCTGCTGGCAAACCACCCAGACCCACTCTACATTAACCTACTCATCCTGGCATCCTCTAGCACCATTCTCGTAGCGATTACCCTTTTATTCCTGGCTTACCGCAGCTCAAAAATCAAATCATGAAAACAGTTGCCATTATCCAGGCCCGCATGAGTTCATCCCGGCTGCCCGGCAAAGTATTGCTGGATATTGACGGCAAGCCGATGCTGCAACGCGTCATCGAGCGGACTCAACTCACCCGCAGCCTGGATTCCGTTGTAGTTGCCACCACCACCCACCCGGCAGACGACCCGCTGGCCGCTTTTGCCGCTTCGGTGGGCATTGCCTGCACCCGCGGCAGCCTGCACGATGTGCTGGACCGCTACTACCAGGCCGCCCGCGCCCACAGCGCCGATATCATCGTCCGCATCACCGCCGATTGCCCGCTGATCGACCCCTCCGTGATTGATGAAACTGTTGCACTGTTAGGAATTGCGGATTACAAATTAGGAACCTCGCCACTCCTAACCCATCATGCCCAATTTGATTTTTCTTGCAACCGTCTGCCACCACCTTTTGGCCGCTCCTTCCCAATCGGGCTGGATGTCGAAGCCTGCACCTTGGCCGCCCTGGAACGCGCCTGGCAGAAAGCGAGCGAAACCTTCCAGCGCGAACACGTCATGCCATTTTTGTATGAAAATACAACCTTTAAAAACAATCCGCAACCTGCAATTCCCAATTCGTGTTTCGTGTTATATGGAAAATCCAGTAGAAAATTCCGCATCGCCCAACTCCACCACCGCCCCGATTACGGCGATTTGCGCTGGACAGTCGACACCCCCGAAGATTTGACCTTCGTCCGCGAGATTTTTGCCCGCTTGGGCAACAAAACCAACTTTACATGGTACGATGTGCTTGAAATTGTCCAAAAAGAACCGAAACTGGCAGAAATCAACGCCGGGGTTCGCCATAAGACCATGAAAGAAATAGATGAAAGACAACCAGGAAGTCAACGCGCAGAATAAAAACATCTGCGCTCATCATTAATTTATGATAACCATTTTCTCCGCCCCCAAGCCTTTCAGCGACCCGCACATCGCCACCATCCAGCGCAATGCCATCACATCCTGGACAAAGCTGCCGGACGTAAACGTGATTCTGCTGGGAGACGAACCCGGCCTGGCCGAAACCGCCACCGAGTTGGGGATCGAACATATCCACGAAATTCCACGCTCCCCAAGCGGCGCGCCGCTGATGGACGCCATGTTCCGTCTGGCAAGACAAGCCAGCCCGACAGCGCTCTACGCCATCGTCAACGCCGATATCATCCTGCTAGACGACTTTGTCAAAGCAGCCAAACAGGTTATAGCGCAAAAAGAAAAATTCGTCCTGATGGGCCAGCGCTGGGATGCAGACATTACCGAACCGCTCGATTTTTGTGCGGACTGGCAGCCCAAACTACGCGGGGCGATCCATGCAACCGGCAGCCTGCACCGCCCCGCCGGCAGCGACTACTTCCTTTTTCCCGCTTCCTGCTACACAGATTTGCCGGCCTTTATCGTTGGGCGCGCCGGATGGGACAACTGGATGATTTACCACGCCCTCAAGAGCAAATTCCCGGCCATCGATGCCAGCGCCGATGTGATGATTATTCACCAGAACCACAACTACGCCCACCTGCCCGGCGGACAGCCCCATTACAAGCATCCTGAAACCGAGGACAATATCCGCCTGGCCGGGGGCCGCCCGATGACGCGCTTCACGCTCTACGACGCCGACAAACGCCTCGTCAACGGTAAAATCCTGCCGCAAAAACTCGACTCCACCCGCCTGTGGCGTAAAATCGAATCCTGGCCGCTGTTGGCGCTCAATTCCACCCGCCTGTCAAATGCGCTCTGGCGAGTGAAGAAGGTAATTAGTAAAAGGTAAATAGTAAATAGTAACTGGCAAGTCTGACCCATTCTCAATCCCCAATCCCTAATCTCCAATCCCTAATCTCCAATCCCTAATCCCCAATCCCCAATCCCCAACCATGAGAAAAGGTCAAAACCCCGCCAAATTTGCCAAAACCGTCGCCAAACCCGAAAGGATTACGGTTGCGGTGCTGAACTACATCCCCTTCCTGAGCGGATTCTACGCCGAAGGGCTGGACGTGCTCAAGGTCAGCCTGGAATCGATGCGCAACGATCCGGGGCTGCCTTTCGATTTGATGATCTTCGATAACGGCTCCTGCCCCGAAGTGCGCGATTTTCTAATTGCCGAAAAAGAAGCCGGCCGCATCCAATATCTGATTCTTTCCGAGAAGAATATGGGCAAAGGCGGGGCCTGGAACATCATCCTGGCCGGCGCGCCCGGCGAAATCATCGCCTATGCCGATTCGGACATTCTCTACTATCCCGCTTGGCTGGCCCGCTCCGTGGAATTGCTCGAAACCTTCCCCAACGTCGGGATGGTCACGGCCCGTCCCTTCCGCACCAACCCGGAATATCACAGCGCCACCCGCGAGTGGGCCCAGGAAAACGCCGCACTCGAAGAAGGCCAGTTCATCCCTTGGGAAACCTTCTGGGAGTTCAACCGCTCACTCGGGCAGGACGAAACCGAAAATCGCCAGGTTTACGCAGAGACATTAGATTACCTTGTGTCATTGCGAGCGAGCGCTCCCCAGCGAGCGAAGCAATCTCCTGTCGATGAGCAGACTGCTTCGCTGCCGCTTGCAGTGACATTTCCGTTGACAGCCTACGCTGGCGCATCCCACTGGCAATTCGTCGCCTACAAATCCACGCTGGCCCAATTCCTGCCCTTCGACATGAACAAACCGATGGGCCAGGTCAAACAGCTCGACCAGCGCATGAACACCGCCGGCTACCTGCGCCTGATGGTCTCCGACCCGCTGGTCATGAATCTCTCGAACACCACCGATTACGTCAAAGGTGTTTATGCTCAAAAGCAAGCCGCACCGCAGCGCTCGGGGCTGGTCAAACGCGTCGTCCAGGCCGCGCCCATCAAAAAATTGCTACTGGCGATCTATGACTGGATATTTAGGACTTACTATGGGGGATAAGATTGAGGTTTTCTGGCTGTGAAAAAGAAGTCTGATTGGTGAGCGATGCAAACGCACAAAAAATAGCACCAATCACCAAGAAATAATAGTTACAAAAAGCTTGTTTATTAAAAGCTAAAAAGACAGCCAGACACCAGGCCAGACTAAGCGCAAATCCAGTTGGTGTTCTTGGGGCAATGCGCCAAACCACAAAAAGAGCAATGGCCAAGGCCAGGAAACTGATCAAGAATGATGGTGTTTGATCGAAAACGCGCGCATATAAAGCCAGGTAACTTAAGGCGTCGATCCGAAAAGGTGTATACCACTGGGCAGCGCCAACATTCCAAAGGAAAGCGGGCAAATTCCAAAAGGCCAACGGGGCTGTAACCGCGACCATTGTTCCTCCCATCCACCCATATAGGTTGAGCCGGTCTCGCCATGACGATTTATTTGCAACAAGCAATAAGGAAATAGGCAACATAAAAAGTAAATATTGTTTGCTGGCAAAAAACAAACCTAACATGATCGGAAGGAGTTTTGGATACCGTGTAGCGCTGAAAATGACGGCGGCCAGAAAAAAAACAAGGATTAATTCAGTCCAGCCTTGTTCCAGAACAAAAAAAGCGCGTGGCATAAACAGAAAGAGATAGGCAGCAAGTTTTGCTTCGCGCCCGGTGTGAAGAAATGCGATTAAAGCGCCAGACAACACAAACGCCAGTAAATGGCTGTAACGAATGTCTCCGCCTGCCAGGTAACCCAGTGTAGAAATGTAAATGGTAAGAGGCGGATACGGATTGCCAATCGTTAGATTCCCTTGTTCATCGACCAATTCCGCGCCATAATAAGGCAGGTCACCATAAATATTAGGCACTTTGGCAGTATAAGGATTTTCTCCTGATAAAAGCGCCTGGGCCGATGTTTGATGAAAAACAAAAACATCAATCTTAGGTTGGGGAGCTGTCTGAATCGCCCATACACCCAAAAACCACACCACTACCAGGGTTAAGACAACCAATAAATTTTGCCAGGCAGAAGAAATCCAATTTTTAGGCAGCAAGCTGAGCGCAGCCAGGCACCCTGCAAGCCCAACCCCCAGCTTGAAAAGCCATAAGGTTGACGCAGCAGATGGTAAAAGGGAAATTCCGGGCAGGGTATGCCACAACTGATAGAGTTGCCAAACCATACCCAGAAACAAGACAGGGAATGAAATCTTCTTAAAAAAGGTTTTTACTGATTCAACGGGTTTTCCAAAACTCAAGATTACAAATAAGAACAACAATGCCAAAGATAACAAAAAAATACCTACATAACTAAAAATACCGTTGCCATGTTGCAAAGCCTGCGCTAGCGTCAATCCTGCCATCCCCAAGATGAAACTGGAGCTGGCAATATCCTGCTCTACAGGAATTGGATAAAACTTGGAAACAAAAAATTGGTAAGATTGACGCATCTTAAGAAATTTTACCATCGAAAGCAGGATAGAATTGGCCGAGGCGCGATCAAACATCCAGCTCTGCTTGCAGCCATCAAACCAATTACGAAAAACCAATTATGACCAACAAAGTCTTCATCTCCGCCGACCACGGCATGGCCATCATCTACTTCCTGCAATCGGATCTGGTTTCGACCCTGCTCGCAGCGGGCATCCAGGTTGTCGTCCTGACCGACGACGACACCAAAGACAAAATCGCGGCCCGCTTTGCCCAACCCGGCCTGACCTTCGAGGGGCTGCGGCTCAAAGAAGCCGCCCAATACGCCAACAGCATCCAACCGCGCTGGCAATGGCTGCTGGCCTACATGCGGCGGGTCGGCGGCTCGTGGCGGATCAACACCGAAGCCATGGACAGCCACATTTGGGAAGTCTGGGCTGAAAACGGCTGGAAATTCCGTTTGGGGATCTGGATTCCATCCGCGCTGGCGATTCTGATTCTGCGCTCCAGCCGCGCCGCCCGCAGAGCTTTGGTCAACGCCCAGATGCGCTTCACCCCCGGCCTGTATACCGATTTATTGGAAAAACACCAACCCGATCTGGTGATCGCCTCGACCGCCGGCTGGCGGCTTGACCGTTACCTGCTGCGCGAGGCCCACCAACGCCGCATCCCGACCCTGGCCGCCATCGTCGGCTGGGACAACTCCTCCAGCTACACCATCCCCGGCGCGCCGATGGACTACGCCACCTGCTGGTCAAAACTGCAAAAAGCGGAACTGGTCGACGGCTCCGACTGGGACCCGGAGCGGGTCCAGATCGGCGGCATCCCCTCCTATGACGGCTATTTCCGTCAAAGCTGGCTGATGGCGCGGGACGAGTATTTCAAGCTGCACGGCCTCAACCCTCAGCGCAAACTGATTTCCTACGCCAGCAGCTTCGTCCACTTCGCCCCCAATTTTCCCAATATCGAAGCCCTCGCAAAACTGGTTTCATCTGACGCGCTGGCCGAACCCGCCCAATTGCTGATCCGCCTCCATCCCAGCCACTTTCAAGACAAGCCCAGGATCTTTGCCGAAGAACGCGAACGCATCTTTGCGCTGGAAAAGCAATATCCGCACGTTCACGTTGTCCACCCGGTGGCCATGGGCGGTTCGCTCGGCTACTACGGCGGCGAAGACATGGATGAAAAAGCCTCGATGATGGCCCATTCGGACGTTTTTGTAACCGTCTACTCGACCATGGTAGTTGAAACCGCCGTCCACGACACGCCCATTATCGGCGCGGTCATCGACACCCCCGGCGGCTGGAACGTGCCGGGCAAGTTCTCGCTTTCGCTCAAAGAAATCGGCGACTGGCCAACCCACAAACGCTTCCGCGAGGCCAAAGCCGGGCGCGTCGCGAAAGACGAAGTCGAACTGCGCGCAGCGCTGAATGCCTACCTGCAGAACCCGGCCCTCGACTCTGCCGAACGCCGCAAGTTCATCGAAGACGAAATTACTTACACTGATGGCACATCCGGCAAACGCACGGCTGAGTTTATTCTGAAAGTGCTTGAGAAAATCCCCGTAATTAGCAAAAGTTGAATCATTGTATAATGAAAAAAGTCATTCCTTAAGCGAGTCACCCCATGACCACATTTGAAAAAACTTTATTGCGAGAAATTGCCGATTTGCCGGAGTCCCGTCAGGTGGATGTGTTGGCTTTTGTGCGTTATCTCAAATTTTACCTGCGCGACGAGCAAGCCATGACCGCGGGATTTGAAAAAGCGCTCAAAACTGCCCGTGAAACTGCCGAAAAATATGAGATCACCGAAGCAGATATAGAAAACGAAATTCGAGCCGTGCGAGACGGCAAATGAAAAGAGTGGTACTCGATACCAACATTTTTATTTCCAGCGTTTTGGGCAGCAGGTTGGGAATCATCCTTGACGTTTGGAAAAATCACAAATTCACACTGATTGTCAGTGATGAAATCATCGCTGAATACCTTGAAGTATTGAATCGGCCTAAATTTCACATCTCCCAGGAAGTCATCACCGAAATCTCTGCTTTCTTATTCGCCTACGCTGAATTCGTTGTTCCGGGTGAATCAATTCAGGCCGTTTTGGATGACCCCAGCGACAATAAGTTTATCGAAACCGCCATCGCCGAGCAGGCAGAGCACATTGTCAGCGGGGACAGTCATCTTCCAACCCTGAAAACCTTTCGAGATATCCCCATTATCTCCGCCAACGAATTTATCGCCTGGTTTCAACCGGGCTAAAAACGCAATTTCTAAATTCTCCGTCAAAAATTCGCAAAAAAAATACCTGTACCGGCATCGCAGCCGGCCAGCGCACGGCAGAGTTTATCCTGAAAGTGCTGGGCGGGTAGCATTTTTGGCTTTTGTGAGCATCCGGTTATAATCAAAATTATGAGATCTTCATTTATCAGCCCAATTCCGTCAGGCTTAAAGCCCTATTTTCAGGAATACGACATCGCTCAACTTGACCTGAATCAGGATGCCAACCTGATACTTCAACGCACTTTGGAATTTGGCACCTGGGACGAGTTACGCTGGCTGTTTTCAATCTATTCTGTCAGAAGGATCCGCACCTTCCTGCGCGAACACGGCGCAAGATGGCTGAAGCCCGTCACATTTCACTACTGGCGCAAATTACTCTGCATCCGCACATGGAAAAGACCTCCGTTTGATAACCTCGCCGGAGAACTATGGCAACACTGACCCTTCGTCATCCCCACTGGGAATCACTTACGCCCGCAACTTTTGACGCATTTCAACTGGCAAATCAGTTGGAATTCATTCAAGATTTCTACCTGGCAGGCGGAACCGGGCTGGCACTCCATTTCGGGCATCGAATTTCCGTAGACCTGGATTTTTTCTCAGAGAAAAACGCTGCTGTGGACCAACAGCAGCGCTCCCTACTGCGCACTGCCTTCGATGATCCGAATCTTGAAATCACCTATGACAAAGACACAACCTTTGCGGCACTCTGGCGCGGAGTTGGCGTGAGTTTCTTTCGGCTAAATTCCTACCCACTCGCCAGCCCCACATACGGGATAAACGAGATTAAGGTTGCCAGCGTCGAAGAAATCGGCGCGATGAAACTCGCCGCAATCATTAATCGCGGGACGCGCAAAGATATGGTAGACATGTATTTCATCCTGCAACAGACTTCGCTGGAAACGCTTTTTCAGGTCGCGGCGGTCAAATACGCAAAGATTCGCTCGTTCCCCGTCAGCGCAGTCCGGGCGCTCTCTTATTTTGAAGATGCAGACTCGCTGCCGATGCCGAAAATGATTGATAAAACAACCTGGCCGAAAATCAAAAAATTCCTGGAAGCAAGCGCGATCGAAGCGGGAAGAAAACAGCTCGAAGATTTGTGGAAATAATTTAAGACAGAACCACAATTTGAAGCGTGCCAGCGTTAACGCGCGCCAGAGGGATAGTTTTGGAAAAACAACCACGAAGTCACCAGGTTTTCAGCTTGCTTTGTGTCTTTGAGTCTCCGTGGTTAAGTTTGGAGAACTTATGGAAATTCTCACCCGTCTAAAATCCGCCGCGCGCATCTTGCTCAAGGGCGAAGCCGCCAGCCATAAACGCGCCGAAATCCCGGCCATCAGCGCCGAGGAAGTGGCCGAAATCCGCCAATTCTTTCCGCGCGAAAAATTTTTCATCATGGGACACGCCCGCTCCGGCACGACCATCCTGATGCGCCTGGCGCGCCTGCACCCGGAAGTACATTGCAACTACCAGGCCCATTTCTTCACCCG